>JAIXUT010000195.1 GCA_027483385.1 Alphaproteobacteria bacterium | reverse complement strand
ATTGCTGCTGGTAAGAAAGAGTGGAATGGGGCTTTGATTTGAACTGCCGATTGCTTTAGCAGCGTGCAAAAGTACGGCAATTCGTATGCATTCGAAGGTTAACAGGATATTATTTTTTTTTTTTCATAATTGGCCGTTTATCTCGTTTTATCAGGCCGTTTATTGGTATTTTTGCATTTTCTTTTGTCTTGTGGGTTTTATTAGGCGCTATTGCCTATTATATTCTTTACCAATTTATTGACTGGTGATGAAACAGTTACCTACCGTTACCATTGTGTTGCATGGCCGTAAAGATCGTTACGGGAGGAAGGTGCTATACATTCGATATGCACATAACTATAAGACAAACTACATAAGTACTGGCTTTAAGGTACTTGAAAAAGATTGGGATCCCATTGCAACAAAAGTTCGTTCCAGGTCAGCAATGTTAGGCGGGGAAAGTGCTGCACGTATAAACATGGCTTTGAATAACTTGCTTGAGCAAGCAACGCTGGCAGTTTTAAAAATGTCAGATGATAAAAAACAGTTTTCGTTTCAAACATTCAAGGCTTTTTTATCTGGTGAAGAAAAGCCACCTATCATGCTCTACGAAAGTTTTGTCAAAGTGTTGGATGAAGAGAAATCTCAAGGAATCATTAGCAAGGCAACCCATAAGGCGTATAAGGTTGCTGTTAAAGCCTATATTAATATTTTAGGCAACACTTCAATCTTTGATATAAAAAATCAAGATGTTACCAATTTTATGAGCATATTGACTGAAAAGCATAATGATAACATCGCTGCCCAATATTGTAGGAATATAAAAGTAGTATTTAACAAAGTGCTAAAATCAGAACAAATAGATATAAAAAACCCTTTTGAAAGAACCTTAAAAATAAACCGCTTGTCTGATAAAAAGCAGATTACGGTTAATGAATACTTGCTGTTAAAAGACTATTTTATGCAAAAAGCAACTGATAATGAAAAGGAAACACTGAAATGCTTTTTCATTTGTTGCCGTGGCGCGCGTTGGAGTGAAAGTATGCTTATTCAAAAACAGCATTACACACAGGAAGAGGTAGATGGCGTTATGTATCGTTACTTTATAAAGCCCAAAAAAAAGACGAAAACCGCAGCGGTGGTGCCCATTACCCAATGGGATGCTGAAAATTTGCTAGATTTTCAGCAAGATGGTTATTTGTTGAAGCGATCAACTTACAATAACTTCATAGCTCAATTACAGGCTATTTCCGTATTGGTTATTGGTAGACCTATCACATCACATTACGGCCGTCACTTTGCTGGTGAAATTATCATTAATGACCGCGCCATGGATCGTGACGATGTGAAAAATATCCTAGGGATTAAGTCCACCGAAGTGTCTGAAATTTACGCCGAACGTAAGGCGCTGGATAGTATCAGAAAATTCTATGATGCCGTTGCATCTATGGAGTTAAAATAAAACCTTATATTTGTGTAACCTTTCGTGGGTACATTTGGCAAAAGATGAAACAAACAAATATATTGCAAATAATGCATATAGTATCGGAACTACAAAGTGCTGTCCGAAATGCAATGCTTGACACAGGTGTAAGCATGTCCGATGCGGCTGAACCGTTGGGATACGCGAACAAAAGCAGCGTACACCGGGCGCTACACAAAGACCGATTTAGTGTAGAAGATGTGCTAAAGTTAATGGTGCTCACAAAAACACAAAGTCTATCTGTCCCTGGATTTAGTATTGAATCGGGTTTAGTTACCACCCAACAAGTTGATATTTTTTTAGAGGAGATGAAGCCTTCGATTTTAAAGGAAGGATCTGAAGATATGGAACGGAGGTACCTTCATGGTAACGTTCCATGGAGCGCTATTGCCGAAATTGCGGGGTACAGCTCGGGCAAAATAGCCCGAAAATCTTGGCTATACATGCAAACGCCACTGTACCTACTAATATCGGTAATGGTGGGCATTGATACTCAAAATCATATAGTAAAAACTAGCGTAGGGACGGTATCCTTTCGCTTAGAATAAAAAAGGAAACGCCCGCCAGGTCTTTACCTGTCGGGCGCTGTGTTTTCCAATTGTATATAATCTCATGAATGACACAAATATAATGTGTTACATGGAATCATACAAATTATAATTATATTTTTTATTATACCGTAAATGGATCAAACGGGAATCCTGCTTTCACAAAATCGCCTCCTTTGGCTACAACATTCGTGTTTTTCCCATACCAAGCAACGTTCATTTTTTTGGCCGGATCACAATCCATGTGGATGAATGTCTTGTAGATACCAAACCGCGTAAATCCCGCTTCACGTCCAGCGCGTACGATTGCAGCCTGTTGATCAATAGTCAAAGCTTTTGTATCGGCTGCCCATCCCCGAGTATGCGACGATTTAGGAACGCCTCCTACTTGGATATTGTGAGCCGTTGTGCGATATCCACTATTGATTACAAAGGGGATGCCCGCTTTGTTTCTGGCCGCGTTGTACATCATAAGAAACTGTACACGCATCTTATTACCAGAACCAGGCGCATCAGGGCTGTCAAATTCACTGATTTTGAAATGGTCGAGAATAACGGGCTGTTGCCCGTAAGTGGGATATTTTGCCATATCTTCTGTTATTTCGTCGCCAAGGCCTCCCTCATCGTCAAAATAGCCAGTGGCTCCTATACCATCCCGGAATAATCGGCGGTATAGGAACCAAGTAGCAATAATTGACGCGATTGACGCGATGGCAAACAGGGTTAATTGAATTTTTTGGTTTTTTAAAATGCCTTTTAGCATGATCTATTTTTTTGCATTCATTCGAACAGCAACAACAACCATCCCTAAACCAATGAGGCTACCAAACACCCAAATGGCATCAGTTCGGCTTTTAAGCGCTCCCGATAAGCGAGCTTTGAACAACTCCCATCCATACTTTTTGGGTGCGGAAGGTTGCACATAATCCGGTTGTTCGATGATCGGTGGGAAATAGGTATCCATACGGTTTTTCCAGCCAACACCAAATCTTATGCTGCCAATACTGGCAAGATAGTCGGCCCAAGCCTGGCGATATTGGTTGTATAAGCCTACCTTATCCTTACTTGCTTCAACATTTACGGCCGCAATAGTTCGGCTGCCCATAATGCCGTCCTCTGCAAGACGGTAGTTTCGCGTATTCAATACTTGTTGGAGCGTTTTTGCCGCTTCTGTTGGATTTCCATAAAATGAATTGAATACCAATTCGGCAAAATCCTGATCGGCTATTTCCCAAACACGGTAAAACTTGCCATACCAGTTCATGAATTTAACTGCCTGTTCAAAGGTAATCGCCTGCATGGTAGCCTTGTCAGGACATTTCACTCCGGTATAGTTTTGCCAGGCATTTGGCGTTATACCGAACTTGGTGCCTGAAAATGTGCCACATCGGGTTTTATTACCTTCATCAAGTACATCTTCTTGATATTCGCGCTCAGCGTCAAATATCTTTTGTTTCAATATATCACTGAAAAAACTCATTTTTTGAGGTTGGTTTAGTGGTGGGTTTCATTTTGAAAGATCGTCCTTAAACATAGAAACAACTACCAGCACAATCGAAAGTATAAGCATTGGTTTCAGGGTTTATGCCTTGCGCAAATCTGCAAGGACTTCTTTGAAAATCTGCGAGTAGGTTTTTTTGCCAGTGTAGCCATCCCACTTTTCAGCGGTTTTGGCATGCGCGTACTTCATGTATTCGCGGCTGTACTCGTTTTCTTTTCGGCTGCATTTCTGTGCAAAAATTTGGTACAACCGCTGCTGCTTTTCTGTGCTGCATGCGCCGTTTTTGTAACACTCGACGTACAGTGCACGGCTTACGCGCTTACAAGATGCGCTAAATGGGTGTCGGTAATATTCCTTCATTGCATCTTCACCAAGCAGGACGGAATAGGTACCGCGCACGGGCTTTTCGTGCTTTGTCAATTTGCCCGATTCAGGGCATACGGCAAAGTATTTCATGGTGCCAAAAAGGTCCAAAAAGTCATACACCTTAATTTTGAGCACAATTTTATTCGTTTCACGAATGTAGTACACGCCTACAATCTTGTCCTTACTCTCACCATCATGCCACATCATACGCATGCCTTCCAGGAATGTCATGAGCGATGGTGACTTGGCTTGTTCGCGGGTAAACTCACACTTGCCGGTAGGCTTTTTAGCCTTCACCTTGGTGTATTTTGTTTTATCGTCGTTATCTTTTTGTTTGGCTGCATCCTCCGGTGCGTCCTCGATGTCAATTTTAACCTGACCTTTTTTGTCTGTGCTCGTTTTTACTTCTTTGGTTTTCTTGAAATGCTTTCCTTTTTCAGCGCCTTCAATTACTGCAATTGGGGTTCCATCGGGATGCGCCAAAATGCGGTCGCCTTTTGCTGGATCCGCGACGTTGGGTACGTCAATTTCTACAATGCCCTCAGGCGTGATCAAGATGTTTTGATTGTCTTCACAGTCTACGCGATCATGCGTTTCTGCCTTTTTTACCTTATCTGCCGGCATTGGCTTTTTAATGTCGAGTACACCAGCGCCTTTGGTTTTCAGCATGATTGCACCGGGCTGAAGCATGGGCGTTTTCACCTTTCCGGAAGCATCTTTGTAGCGTACCTGGTGGCCGCCGCCTTCAACCTTTTTCAAGTTGATTACCTGGGCATCAAATGTTTCGCCTTTGACAAGTACTTCAACCATATCGCCTACCTCAATTTCGTTGCCATCACGATCAACCGCCTTGCCGGTAAATGGGGCAGCCTTCTTTTTTGCACGTTTTTCACGGGCTTTTGGACCTGGCTTTGCTTTGGGTACTGGATCGTTGGCAGGAGCAGGTTCAGCAGGTGCAGCACTTGACATTTTTTCAAGTTCTGCTTTAGCCGTTTTTAAAGCGGCTTCCACGCTAGCGCGAGCGCCCTCCGGGATTGCACCGGATTTCAGGCCGCTTTCCATTTTGGAAATTTTGCCTTGTAGTTCTTCTTGTGTCATGTTTTTATGTGGTTTATGTGGTTTATGTAAATTTTTCTAAATTTACGAAAATTCAAGGGCGATGCGCAAAGCAGATATCGCGTTTTGAATGGCATCCTTATCGGGTCCTGAAACAAATTCAAGGGATACCTCCAGTGTTTCAATGGCTCCTGTGAGTTCTTCCTTGGGATTTACCGGCTTGGGCGCTGGCTTGGGTGCAGGTGTAGTTTTTGAAGCGCCTTTCAATACGCCCTGGCGTTCTGCCAGTTCGTAGAGCAAAGTATCGACCTCTAGGGCCAAATCATTTGACTTTTGGAATCCTCCAGTAAGGTCTTTGAGGTAATTGAATACTTCTAGGGGCAACAACGGCTCGCCTGTTTTTTCAATTATCTTTTGTTGGTTTGGAATGGGCATTTTACCCAACTGGACCAATTCAAGTGGGGTTAATGTTGATAGTTTATACATTGTGTGATTTTTGGGTGATTGCCTGGTAGTTGTTTTTGCAGTTTGGCAAGTGCTTTACGAGCACCATGGCATTGTAAAAATGCCAACGTATTTGTGTATCAGTAAAAACCGGATCACATTCAATCCGGTTTCCTTTTAGGTCGTAGCATATCCATCGAAACTCTTCGCGGCCAGTGCCCCCGGATACGTCAGTGCGCCGGTATCGCGCAAACCACTGGTTTTGTACAATGTTATTTTTGAACAAAATGAACTCCTCGCAATAGTGGTCACATTCCTTACAGTCTGTGGTCAAATCCGCGATTATCTTGTCCATGAAACTTTGGTTTTTCATCGTTGGTTGTTTTGTGACATTATGATGAAATCGTAGGCTTCTTCAATGACCGAAAACATAGATTCTTCCGAATCTGCATTTTGCATTAAAAGTGGAATTTCGCGCGGATTTATAAGATTTTTTTCTATAAAATATCTCGAAAAATATGTGCTATGGATTCCCCAACGTCCAGGTGTAAGATTTAAATCATCTAATTGACATACTGTGTAGTTCCACATCTTCCATTTTATATACCTTGGGTCAGATGATGCAAACAATATTGTATTTGCATTTAATTCCCCATTGAATTTCTTCAACAATGTTTTTGTGAAAACAGACACTCCATCATTCTCGATTGCCCTAATTCCATTTATTTCAACTTTGTATCCTTTTTGCATTAACATTTCTGCAAGAAAATAAGGTGCTAGTCCTTGGTACACAACGCCATCCCCATATCCTGATTGTTCCAAAAAAATACGAATACTTGGTTTTGGCTTTAGAATATTTTTGAAATACGCAAATGATCGTTTATTGTCACTCACAATCTTGCTTCCATCGCTTCCATTCAATGCAATACGAAGTTGTCGAACCGATTTTGGCGGGTATTGGGTTCGCAATCGCATAGCAGCCCGATCAAATGAAAAGGCTCCTAATTCACGATCATTATATTCAAGCCGTTTTGTTTCTACATCATTTTTTTGCTTGATGTTTACAAGTTTTTTCAACTCTGAACGTAGCCTAATTCGATATTTTTGAACTAAATTCCAAGCACAAAACTTTTGTGCGTTGTAAACTTCTTCTGGACTATTGGCATAATAAAATTCGCTTGAATTGTAATTACTTTCAACGGTTTGCCTAAGTAGACCTATTACTTTTTCCCCTTCAGCGCTTAATGATTTTAGTTTACGCTCAGTCCAGTTTTCTATTGCTTTAATACTTTGAAATTCAAAGTAATAAACGCCATTTATCTTTTTATATAAAACCACCTTTTGGGGTGGTTCAGGTTGTTTAACTTGTTCACTTTGTGAAAAAGCATTTTGCTGCTGAACTGGAGCAACAGGCTTCGAAGCCTTAGATGATGTACCACCCTTGGCTTTTGTATTGCCACCACCTGCTTTTGATTTCGCGGTAGTAATATCAAGTGCCTTTTGACCTATAAGCCTCGCCATTATCCTTCAAAGCGCTTCCGATCTTCCAAGTATTGCTTGGTATTTCGGTATGAATTGTAGAATTTTTCCAGGTCAATATCTTCACTTTCACGAATCGCTACCTGAATATCGGGATCACAAGTAGCCAGGTAACTTTCGATTGCGTCTTTGAGGGTTTTGCCAAATTCATTTTCAGGCTCCTCTCCAAGTTCACGGCGCATTTCCAGGTCGTATGCGCGATTTAGGTTGAGCATGGTGCGCAAGGTCATAATGTCGTCGCCCTGCTGTGCAATTATTACGTTCCTGATTGACCTGCAAATATTGAATACTGCTCTGAACGTCAGTTTTGCCTCTTTTTTCTCATCATACCCAATGAAGTAGTAGGAACCCGAAAAACGGTCCAAAAGAGAAGCATCTTGCTGGTTATTACCGCCGTATTTGGCGCTTACGGTTTTGCCCGTGGTGTTACCCGTTGCAATACACCCGAATTTTGGGTTTTTGTCGTAGGTTTCGCCATTGGGATCAGTGAGAATCCCCATGCCTTTCGGCGCCGCTGTTTTTGCCAAGGCATCGTTGAACAAGCCCGCAGTATTTGGATCCAGTTTCGGCATTTCGTCGAGCACCAGCAACTTCCCTTTGCGCCAACATGTGAACAATTTGCCTTCCCGGTATCCGGTGATTGTTTCTCCGCCAATGATTTCGCCAGGGCTGGTCCATTGTGAACAGTTGATGGTTACAAATTCACGCACCAGGGCACGCGCAACTGATTCAGCCATTACGGTTTTACCAGTACCGGCCTCGCCTACCAGAAACACGTTGTTACCTATTTGTATGTCGTCGATTACTTTCCAAAAAATTGGATCATCGGCCAATACTGAATCAGACTTTGGAGGACGGGTAAGTTTAATCCCTGTTCCTTCTCCAATAATGGACTTTATTTTTTGTTCAAGTGTCATACGGTTAGTTGGGATTTAAAATGCTTTAGGGTTTCGTTGCTTGTTTTACGGCCTTTCAGCACTTCGAGTAAGCCAGTGGCCAACACTCTGAATGAAAATGGGCCAAACTCAAACTCGCGGTTGCCAGCCTCGTTCCTGTTCGCGGCCAAAAATTCGGACAACGTTTGGATCATTGCATCATAATCGTATTGATCCGGGATGGTAGGCATAGGGACACCGTTGCTTTTTGCAACTCGATACCAGTTTGATACACTTTCGTGCATGTTTTTGAAGTAAGGCTGCAAGCCATACTCAATCTTTTCTTTGGTAGACAACAGATCAATAAATTCTACGATTGTTTTGCCGTTTTCATCATATTGACCTAAATACCCTTGGATGGTAGGTATTTCCTTGGTGGTATCTGAAAGGATATACCGGCTAATTGTAACTACACGGTCGTCGGTTACTTCGGGTAATGGCGCATCGTCTGTTTCAACGTATGCAATTGAACCGCTTTCAAACTCCCATCCGGTTACCCGGTATAGTTCTTCCACAAATTCGGGTACATTTTTCATCAAAATGGCACAGGTAAACAAATTACCCGTGTATTTCTGAAATGCCTTGGGTAATCCTGCATTTTTGTCAGATTCCGATTGAAGGATTAAATCAATTAATACTTCATTCCCCCACACTGTTTTATACTTTGAGGTGCTTGGAAGGTTAAAATAAACACCTGCCGATCCTGCACCATTAAAATGGGGTTCTTTGACCGTATGAAAATCACTACTTGGGAAAAACAGTTCATTTTTACCTAAACTTGTTACCTTGTCAATGCCTTTATTTAGAGGCAATAACGTTTTTATTTTTTTAGGAACGCCCGTTGCCGTTTTATCACTTGGGGGCAACAAAATACCGTTCAGCAACGCGCCTTTATCGCTCGTGTAGCGAACCAATTTCCCTTCTGCCGCTTTCCCAATTGCTAAAAGGATATTGTTATTAATGATGTTACGTTCTTCCCTACGCCCACCGCTTTCATCCGATTTATTCCAATTGTATAGAATGTTCTCAAGATAGTCCGTTGGCGTTGCCTGGGTTACTGCCATACACCGGCTTATACGATCATCATTTAATTTCATAGTTCGTGTCCGGTCCGGTCCGTACACTGCACATTTAACCACTATGTTTGCTGCATTATACCGAGTACTTTCACCCGGCTTTTTCACGTACTCCACACTTGTTACTACCATGTTGTGTGTAACGCCTTGTTGGTCGTCATACACTACTGGTCGGCCTGGGTAAAAGAAATTTAGCACTGAAACACCATTGTTAGTTTCGGATATAATTTTCGCCCTCGCAGCGTCTATATTATCCTCTAAATCGCTTATTTTAGTAAGTGTATTTTTGACTGATGCTTCACTTACCTCTAGTGCTTTTAATTCTTTTTCACCTTCTTCTCCTTTTGCTTTCACAGCCTCATATTTCGCTAATTTCTTTTCATATTCAGCCTGTCTGGAGGCGTTCTTCTCTTGTAATTCGGCCATTTTTTCAGAAAGATCCGCCAATTTTGAATCAAGCAAAGCAGCACGGCCTTGCTTATACTCGTTCACAAATTCATTTACAAATGGAGCAATGGATGATACATTACCGCCTTTTAACCCAAGAATGATTGCCTCTTGGACCTTTATAAATGACATAGGGCGCTTGGTTACCCGTGCCGATACCTTATTATTGACGGCATGCCTGCCAAATGGGGACTTCTTTCCGGTACCCAACACAAAAATGCTTCTTTCGAGTACTTCCGCTTTTAGGTCGATATATTCGGCCTCCAGGTCGTAAGTGCCCGATGATTTTGCCTCGTTTATCAATCCGTCGTATTCCGACAAAATTTCTGAATAAGCGCGGTCTTGCTCGTCTGTTTCTAAAAAAGCAATGTACCTGGCGAATTTTTCAGCAATTCCGTTCACCAGGTCGGCTCCGGCATTTTTGTCGCGCCAATTTCGAGCGGCTGCATCTTCCATTTGCTCTTTGCTCAATCGAACTTTGTAGGCAATATCAATATTGGCATCCAGCCATGCGCGTGTTGCTTTATCGCCAAACCTATTGAAAAAATCAGGGCTTTCTAACTGTGTATCACTCGCTTTTTGGTTGCCGGAAGTGTTGGCAAAAAGTGAACGCAATTTCCCTTTCAGTACCATAAACAGGCGTTTTTCGCCCGCAATACTGGTGGAGTAGTAGTAGTATTTAGGACGATTCACCTGACCCGTGCGGTCGATACGTCCCCATTTTTGCACCTCAATATTTACGTCCAATTCTGGCTCGTGAATAATCATCACGCGCTGACGTTTATCTTTGAATTTTGCTGAACTGTGGGCTGATACTCCGGTAGCGCTGCTTTGGTTGATAAGTAAAACATCCGCATCACCCCGGTTAAAATCGGCAAAAAATCCGACCTTATTTGCTTTGTAATTTCTATACACCAGATCCTTCCCATCGCGCCGTAATTGCATGGATCGCCCGGTGCATTCATGTACAATATAGTTGCCGTTTTCATGCCCATCTACATACGCGGGCTTTTTTGCCGCTTGGATGGTATTGATCAGTACGTCAATTGGGCTGATCGACATATCTAATTGGCTTAAAGAAGTAATATCTTCCTCAATCGCCAAATATTCGGCCTGTGCCTCCGGTTCAAAATCTTCCAATTCGAACTGCCAACTTTGTACAACTTTTGAATTTGGATCAATGGTAGCACCATCCTCATCGCTTTGATTTTGGTCGTCCTCCTTTGCAGCGCTTTTTTCTTCGCCCTTTTCAACAATGCTGTATTGACGGGCTTTATCCCAATTTTTTTTGAAAATAATTTGGAATGAATCATTTTCAACAACGTCGCCGTTGCTTAAGCCTAATTGCTGGATTTGACTGGCCATGGTGCGCGCAAAAGCGATCACCACCTTTTTGTTGTCATTCAGCAACCGGATAGCCGCCTGTGCTACTTCATTCGCCTTAATGGCAAAAAACACCTGGCGTACTAGGTTGTGCGCACTGGAGAAGAACTCACTCCTCCGGTCACCCAATCCTTTGCTTAGGGCTTTTGTTTCCGGGTCCGTATAGACCTTTTTAATTTCCGCAATTTTCGGCGTGATGTAGTCGCGCTCAAACTGTGAAATACGCTGAACTAATCGGGCAACGGCATCATAGATCACTTTATGCTTTTCAGCATCCTCGTCTAAAAAGACGTATTCGAAGGCATCCGGGTCAATGGAGCGTTCACGGCGCACCATTTGTCCACTCTTGGCCAATTCTCCGGCAACAATTTCCTGTAAGGCGACACCGCCTTTTTCAAAGGCTAACTTATATCCTTCTGAAGACAGGTTTGTATGGGATATTGAAGTTTTGATGGCAAAAACCGGCATGTTATCGGGCCGCTTTGCAAATGTGGCCGACAAATACAGGCATCCATCGCAGTTGTTCAATACCCTGGTTTTGAAGTATTGGCCAATGATACTATCGGAACCAGCCGCTTTGTGCGCCTCGTCCATGATGATCACTGCACCACTGGCCACCGCACTGACAAAGTCCGGCTTCCATTGCGATCCATTCTCTTTTACTTTTTTACTGCTATTCTTGGCCCCTAAAAGCGCCTCTTTTGCTACCATATCGGAACTGACCTGGCTGTATGTCACCAACACGATGTCATACCCTTTGGGCATGCTTTCGCGTCCTTCAATAAGGCTTTTTAATTGTTGGTATGTCTTTGGTTGATACCGCTGGTCGCCTTGGTACTCGTCCATTTCGTGCAGGTACATGCTTGTGTCTGCATCAAGTTGGATGGTAATCAGGGCTTCTTTGTCGCCTGTGTTGATAACAAGCGGGACCAAATCACGGGTGCCGATGTCGAATAGGTCACGGTATATGTCGCTAAAAAGCGAGCTGCTTACGGTGAAAAAGATACCCGGCTTTCCATTTTTGGCAGCATATCGCAACATACCTGCGGCGATACGACCTTTACCGATGCCGGTTTGGTCGCCGACTATGATACCCTCCCCGCGTTCGCTGTTGTAAATACCCAATGCGAGTGCATCAATTTGTTCGGCGCTGAAATATTTATACAACTCCTGTGGGTTGGTGTACTTCAATTTTTTGGTAACGTACCAATCAATATCATACACCTCATCGCGTAGGCGCAACAGGCTTTGTCGGATTTCGTAGGCCATACCCGATGGCGTACTTACTTCCAATGAAGTACCAGCGCTCATGGGGCGATAAGGAAGTAAACCGCCCACATACTCGGTTTCTTCTTCTTCTTGTTGGGTAGCCTGTACCCTGGCTTGTACGTCCAGGGCTTGTAGTTTTTTTATGTCGGTCATTTGGGTTGGGGTGGTTTTATGCGTTGTTTCGGTCTTGAATCATTTGCCAAAACTGGTCAAATGTCAACGATTCACGTTCCTGTTCGTCCACTTCCGCATCAAGGTTGAATTTAAATGCCTGGCCATCGAACTTTGTACTTTCCATGTATTCATACTTTTGTCGAACATAATTCGATATTTCTTCCTCCGGTATCTGGTCAAATTTCCCTTTTAGTTCAATGAGGAAATTACAGTATTCATCTGAATTTAGTATTGAATAATGTATATTTTCGGCATCATTCATATCCTCGAGCATAAACCCAGGTTCTTCCTTGATCTTATCTTCGATTAAAAAATACACTCGATCCGAAATTGCTTGTTGAATGCCTTCCCAATGAAATTTATTGGTGTAAGCAGCGCCTAAAAGCGCATCGGTAGTGTTTTCAAATACTTTTTTGAAAGCGAAAAGAATCATATCGAAAGTTGTTTTTTGTACTGTTGAAGTTGTTGCTCAATGCTTATAAATTCCCGATTCCTGGCCGTTTCTACTCTTTCATACAGACCTTCAAAATCATCCACCACCCATTCATACTCGGGGGCTTGTACTTTTGTAGGAGCGTAGCCAATGGGCTGCTTTTTGCGCCCATTGATTAGGATGCAGCGAAGATCAAAAGAGGTGCCCTGCTTTGAATACAGTTTGGCGGCATCTATGTTGATCATGGTAGCCACATTAAAATGCCGGTGTAAGTAATCGAAAAATGCCCGAAAACTTTTGATACGGCCGTCCTCATTGTATTCGGTATGGTTGCCGATCAAAATGGCAGCACGACCAGTGTCGCGCATGGTTTCCAGGGCAACGGCAACCATGATGTGATCTATCTCTTTGAACGGGTAGCCAAATGTGCGATCCGTTTCACCCAACTTGCCAAACGGCGGGTTGGTAATAATCACATCGTATTGCTGCTTCATGCTTGCCGGAAAGCGCACACTTGCATCCATACTGGTTACGGCTGCATACCCCTGCCCTTCCAAGTTTGTGCGGCGAATATTATCAAGTTCGTTGACCGACACATTTTTTGGTGGGTAGTATATCGTAAGCAGACCGTTACCGGCACTTGGCTCAAATACTTTCGGCTCCTGCAATCCTTGGTCACAAAACCAACCCATCAGGTAGCCAATGGGCGCTGCGGTTGAGTATTGCTGAAAAATGCGCTTTGTTGAATCTTTGACCGTGTACGAGGGTTGAACGGTTTTGTAAAATTCAACGATTTTTTGATAGGTTTCTATCGGCTGAATATCGTATGAATTAAGGACAATATCCCGGTAGTATTTCGTCCAGGCCAGTTCGGCCAACTCCATCAGGTACCGGTCATTTTCGGTCAAACCAGCCGCCTTTCCCAACTTACGCAAATGCGTAATGTTGAGTTTCTCGCCTTTTTTGAAGGCGGATAAAATTTGCTTTATGTAGGCGCTAGTATCCATTAGTTTTGAGCATGAAACGCATTTACTTGTGCATCGTAAGCGATTTCTTCTTCGTCGCTGACCACCGTTCGAATCCCGGTAAGGCAATGATCCATACTTAAGTAAATGAAAAACTTGGGTAGTTTTTTGTTTTTCACAACCTCGGCAGCAAACTCGGCCGCATCCAAAGGGATATGAAATATATAGCACTGGCAAACCTTATTGATCGTTGGATCAATACCTGGCATGCATGCTTTCAACCCGTGCTTGAGCGCGGTTTGGTACATCGTTTTCCAGAAAATTATGGTAGGATCGTCCATATTCATGTTGCAAATATGGTTCCTATTTTTGAAACACACAAATAATGCGGTTAATTTAGGTGTTTTTGGGATAAAAAAGGGTATTAAAAACAGCAAAGCCCGCTCAACAATTGGTTGAACGGGCCTTGACAGGAAGGAATCAATTTTAGCGCGGTTTCAATTCAGTGGTTCCGGGATGGACTGACCGCACTAAGGGTTTAGCCTCAATGCTTCCTACATTTTTTTGAAAATGTGGTTGAACCGGCTGCTGATTTTGCGCCTTTTTCACTTCGATTAAGCCTCCAAGGAAGGCGTAGATTACAATGATGCGTGTAATGTTTCTCATGCTGAAATGATTTTGATTATCGTGTTTTATTGTTGAATTTCTGAATCGGCAGTACATCCGTTAGCCAAAAATCAATCAAATTCAGTGATTGATAATATTCCAAAATTTAATCCTAAGTAAACGAATCTTGGATTAACCGTATTAAATACCCAAACGGGTAGATTTAACGATTTTATGTCTTTATTAAACTCATTAAGATTGTTCCCAATTATCCCAATTTCAGAGGTAAGGTCAATTTCAAACCTAACGATCCACTGTGAAACACGGCCAATTCTGGCCAATTCTTCAATTTTAATTATATTCATGATTTTGGTTTTATTGTTGAATTTTGGAACAGGTGCAATACTCCACCAGTTCTCCATTGTAATTTGGCAATGTTAATTCTTGATCTTGCCAAAAATCTTCACCTGTTATGCCTACGTTGGAAGTACATCAGTTTTACATCAATAATGAAACAAGGTCGTCAACGAATGTAGGTGGCGAAAATGCCGGGTGTCGAAACTTTATAACCTTGCAAAGCTGGTAGCATCCAAAAGGGAAATGTTCCACTACCGCTTTCCCAAGCAATACAATCGTGCAACATTCCATAGGCACGGATAGTAAAAAATTGTTGCGCTCAAGTTGGTACATACCCGACTGTCTATCGGGTATGTAATCAGTCGAAAACAGGTTTACCTTTTCACATGGTTGATTTAGGCGCTTGATTACAGCGTCAATCTTCTTTCCGCTCTGCGTTGTGGAGCACAGTGCCGGAAGTCCTGGCTTGTGGTGGATACCTATGAAGTAGATCATTTTGATTTTATTTTTGAATCTCTGAACAGGTGCAATACTCCACCAGTTCGCCTGAATGTTTTGGCGATTTCAATTCTTGATCTTCCCAAAAAACCTCACCCGTTACAATGTCAATTGCGTCATAGGTGAAATACACCTTTCCATCTGTTTCATCTTTGACGCAGCCTTTTGGGCCTACGAGTAAGCATTTTATTTTTATTTCATATCGGTTTGGCGTCCCACATGGGTATTCCTTTTTACAGGAACTAAAAAACACCATCACGATAATTGTACCTACCGCCCATACAATAAAATACACGGAAAGGACAACTTTCATTAATATGGCAATAGGGTTGACGTTTTGTTTTTTCATTCTTTATACCGTTTTTTACCAATTTATTGACCAATGGATTTTAAATATGCTTTGGCATACATAAATCCTTTACATTTAATCTTTTTATCAATTCCGGGCGCTTTATGGCAGTTAAACTGCATATCATTGCCAGCAAGACACTCGTGCGCAGCTTGGATATTGTGCGGTTCCAGGTTTGCTGGTGAATCAAGTTTAAATGCGCAAGTGTTACACATTTTACCTAGGTTGGCAATTTTAGCGCCCTGCATTGCCATTTCAGCCAGCCTATTTCTTTGTATCTGCTCTTTCATCAATAAAGTCCTGAATCTGGTTAATTAATTCTTGAACCTCAAATAGATTAAGTTTAACGGCATTTAACCTATGTCCACGACGGCACTTGTCGGAAAGAAAGCGTTTTGCATCCTCTAATACAAAATAAACTGTTTGAAGATCAATATTTTTACCAACTACTGTTGGCGGCATACTGTCTGAAATTTCGAACTTTTCATCCTCAAATTGACGGGTTCTCTTTACGCCAACATAAGGGTATGTTGATCTCCAATTTTTCATTTTTTTGAATTAAACAGGAATTACAATACCGATTTGTTCCAATAAATCCCGTACAAGGAACCGAACTGTCCAAGGGTTAACCTGCCATTCTCCGTTGTACTTTGCATACACCAGCAAACCTGCATTGGATTTTGGTGATGCGCAAACAGCATACTCCTCCGCTAAATCTTCCATTTTTGCTTGGCTTTCAGTAAGTCAAAATCGGTCCTTGTCTAATTTTACATGGTAGATTACCGTGTAGCCGTCGAGTTGTTCAGCCATTTTTAAAGCAGGAGTTTTGAACCGCTTTCCGCGATTTTTTGATAAAATGTTGAACCATCTTTGGTAATGGCATACGGTAAAAATATTTGAAGCGGTGATGCCAAACCCGCTTCTATTTTAGCCAGTTGCGATTCGATCCAGTCCTTTTCAATCCGCCATGCAACCTTGCAAGCCTGGGCAGTATTGAGAAAATTTTTGGGTGCTCCTGATTTCCGCATTGCCTCCAAAACGCCTTCGATGCTTGGTGTAAGCGAAAAGAAAACAGGCAAATTGTCAAAGTTCATGCAAAATGTCAATGCTCTAAGTTCCCCATTTTCGTTGTAATCGAAATTCAATTGCCTGGCTCCGTTTTTGACCAATCGCGCCTGAATATCAGACACGGTTTTTTCAGGGGCAACTTTGGTGGAATAATTCAATATTGGCATGAAATAGGTATTTTAACAGGGTATATTTTAATAATATTACTTTGATTTTGCCATGCCCATCCCCCACTGTCAAGTTGAACTAAAAGGGGGAATATACCCGGCCTTATTTCGTGAACAACGCCCATTCCATCAGTGGTATCCAGTTTGTCCCCAACCTCAATTCCTGAAAAATGGCTAAAAAGCGCGTTCCATGAAATAGGAAGTCCGTATTTCTTTTCAAGTTCATCGGCTAGATGCTCACATGCGTCCAATTGTGATTCCGGAAAAACAGGGCCAAACCGGGTACCTTCTCCTTTTTCTTCGTCGCCCCATAATGCTACAAGCCTCCACCCTATTTGCTTTTTTTTTGTGTTGTACACTCCCTTTATGGTTAGGGTGTGGTATTCTGTTGGAAAGTCCGTTTGCATGATCTTGGGTTTTTTAAAGATCAGGAATTTTCCAAACACCATTCACCGGGCTGCCCAGCTGTAATCGAGCATCGGCAATTAGTGTTTGAATTATCTTGGAATACACCATCCTGCCGTTTGGATTTTTAAACTTTCGTTTAGTCGCCTGGCATAGATCAACTGTATTTCCAATACAGTCGGATAAAAACAATGCACCGGGTTGTGGTTCACCTTCATATTCAAAAATCACAACCTTGCTTTTATCTTCCCGGCTGCTTCGTTCGAATTGAAGATAACTGTTGAGGGAAGCCATTAAGGCTTTTAATTCTTCGATTTTTTCAAATTTCTTAGCCATCTTTTTGAACTTTTAGGGTTACAAAAGCAATCTCAACGCCGTTATCTGTTTTAAATACATTAGTCGTTGGATATGGGCCTTTTTTAACCCATTGGATTAAAGAAGATTTCTCGTATATGGTATGGAGGTCTACCATGTGTTGATAGGTAAAGTATATTCCATCCCATTCACACACATCATCGCTGGATGTCCCTGTTTCAATGCTACTCTGTCCAGTGCCCTTACATTCGTGACATTTTTGTTTGTGATCACAATAGGGGCAATGTGTGTATCTGTCGCCGTTGCATTCCTCGCAATCAGCATACACTGTATATTTTGTGCATCTTTCCAGCCATCGTTCAATTTTGACTTTATCAATTACCTCTTGGTCTTTTTCATAAATTTCCAATATTTTTTCAACGTCAAAAAAATCCCTTTCCTGGTATGTTCCAGACAGTAAGCCAACAGGTATTTTAATAATTTTAGTCCTGTTTGTAGCAAAAACAAAATCCCCAATTCTTGCGGGAAATTTCGCTTTCTTATCATCTTTATGACAGAATGAAAGGAGTATTTCATCCCATGTTTTAGTTTCTGTTTGCATTGCTTTAGTTTTTTACAGTTACCGCTTCTTCCGCTTCAATAATATCTACCGCAGCAGCAGTAAGGAGTATTACGGAAACTCGGTTGATTCTTATGTCAGGGTGCTCGCAACACTTTAGAAGTGCATCGAGTACATCTACTTGTTCATATTTTCGCACACCTAAAATCAACTCTTTGTACAACTCTATTTTGGTGGCATATTCCGCACCAAGCAATGCCTTGGCCTGGCTTTGCGCGTCTTTCAGTCTGTTTGCTAATTGTTCAGGTGCCATGCTTTTTTTTGAAAAAGGGGCCAAATAATCTTGCATCTTTTGACCCCCAAATGAAAAGAAAAGTTAAAGTTCAAATTCAAGTCTACTCCCCTATTCCATCGAATAAGAGCCTTTGTTTTTTATAGTTTATCCAAAATACCTCCTGGGTAGTTGGATTCAATCTGCTTTCAGAAAACCCCTTTTGCACTACTTTTGTCCATCCCTGTAAAAAATCGTCGTACAGTGGATTTTCGTAACCGGCAAGGATAACCTTGCCTTTCAAATTTTTGAGTATCACGCACAATTCAGCATGCTGCTCATTGGTCATATTGTGCTTGTATCCATGGTTTACACTGGACCGGCCCCTAGTTTCGTTGAGGTATGGCGGATCCACAAAAAACAGTGTATCCTTTTGGTCGTATCGTTCAAATAAATTGAATGCGTCAGTGTTTTCAATAATGACACGATTCAACCTTTTTCGCACCTGCAGGATTATTTCAGGCAACTTCGAAAACGTAAATGCCTGGCTGCAATAATCGCCGCTGTTGATCGCTGCGCGAAAGCCGGAATTTTTATGCTGGCTGGTCGTGCTGATCGCCATGTGCGAGCGCACCAGAAAGCGTCTACACTGCTCCAACTCGTCGTCACACGGTTCATAGGCTAATTTAAGATCGTCGCGGCTAAATGGCGTGAGCGCGATTTGGTGCGCAAGTTCTTCGCCGCGTTCCCGGATCGTTTTGAACACCAGATAAACCTCACTGTTGAGGTCGTTGTACACCTCGCTCATGCAAGGTGCCTTTTGTAGCAACACGCTGGCCCCACCGCCAAATGGCTCCACATACGCCCGATGCTGTGGCATTAGGCTTATGATGAATGGGGCAAGTTTGTATTTGCCCCCATGGTACTTCATGAGGCTTGCCATTGGATTATTCGTTACCTAGTTTGGAAAATTCAGTTTCAAGTTCGACTATCGCTTTTTCAAGTTCATCCAAAAAAGCTTTTTTAGCAATTTGAAACGAATTTGATTTAAACAGCAATTCATTCCGTTCATCTTCACCAAAATAATTAAAGCGAACACCATTGCCAGTACTTTGGATTTTATTTAAATCTATCAATTCTACACTTTTTGCATTTGAGAATAGTGTCGATGAATATCCGAAACATACTGAATTTGATTTCTCAACTTGTGCCTTATATTCACGAAGGCGAATCAGCTCTGAATTGATCTCATTTGCGCGGTCAAAATCTTGAATATTCATAATATTTATGTTGGTTTAGTTCTAAAAATGGTGACATGCGGTTCATGTTTGAACTCGCCTAATTTAATACCAGTAAACAATTCAACTTCCTTTGTTAAAATTGCCTTTGGTAAGGCAATTTCATACGTTCGGCGTTTGCCCTTAGCCGTCGAATAATATGGGCTAAAGTGGTCTATTTCTATCCCTAAGCTGCTTAATAGCATTATAAGATCATTCCGGTTTAATCGAGTGTTAACCACCACGTTTAACTTTTCACCTAAATGATTGTGGCTTTCAATTTCAGCAGTAAAACAAATTCTTGGAAGTAACATAAAATCAGTTTTTAATGCGATCATAAGCAAAATAATTTCCTGCGCTATAAGAAACAGCGCTAATACCAACATCAATTAAGTAGTGCCACCAGGGCTTTCTTTTTCCGATCACAATGGTAGCGCCTACGGCTACCGCACATAATTGGTTTGATGATGCAGTAAAGTGCAAGCCGTCTGTAAACCAAATCGGCACCTTGTTTCGACCTTTATCCGGGTCATTGTTGTTGTACTTGTTTTTCCAGCTATCCGGGCCAAACCAATGCCGGGAAGCATTGGGGAATGTCTTAAAAAACTCTGCGTTGTGGTGCTGGAGCACCTGATTTAACCCCCAAAACATGCCGGAAGCCGCCGCTAAGGTTGCCGGGGCAATTGCTCTTTTGAGGTTGTATTTTTTCACGGGCTGTTTGAAGTGAAACAGCAGTGTTTTATTGGCTGTGGTATCTCTTTTTTGCGCAACTGCGCAAAAGGAAAGCAAGCAAAAGATAAAAACCAAAGTTTTCATTTGAATTAGAATAGGTTTAATTGGTTATTGTTATTAGAATCAGTGACTTCGGTTTTCTTCTTCTTACAATCCTTCGCTTTGTGATCTGAGAAATTATCCCGCACAAACTGTGCGTCTTTTGTTCTCACTCTCAACTTTTCGCGCATGTAGTTGTGCAACTCACTTATAATGACAGTATCCGTTTGGGCTAGTTTTTCATCTGCGGCGTAAACAACTTTACCGCAATGGCATAATACTACCCTACATTTCTTTTCCATGCCCATATCAATGTGGCAGTGAAAAGAAGTAAACAAATCCTTCAAACTTCTCAGGGAACCAACCCAAGAAGTCCTGCAACTCTAACCCATCGTTATGGGCATACTTTTCAATAGGTTGTTCGATTTTATCGCTACCAAGAAAAATCCGAAGGCCTATCTTCTCGATTTGAAGCTTCCAGATTATTTGAACAGGTGGCATGAAGTACACATGCTTGGATCGGTATGGCCTACCCTCCCAATAATATAGCCGTACCCATTCTCCGGGCATAATTCTGTTAGAACTCCTAATAGTGTGTATTTTAAGTTTTGCCCCTTTATAATCAGAAGGCATTTGTTCCATTGCTGGATACCCGGCTAAATCCTCCGGGGTAAAATCCATGCTGGATAAAATTTTTTGTGGGAACCAGGTAGGCTTCCCTTTCCGGGGGTGCGTTGCCGGGAAATACCGGCTTATTGCTAGCCTTTTCATTTTTCTGGTTCTTGTGCGTTATCTGTTGATTCGCCCCGACCAGTGGCCGCTATTGCCCCAAAAATGAGCATCAACGCTACTGGAGCGTTTATTTCAAAAATGAACCACATTAAGCAGCCCATTACAATTATGATAAAACTTGTTTTCATTTTTGCCGATTTTTAAAAGTGAATGGTGCGGTGTTACTCCGGGTAGCTGATCCTTGCTTGTGATTTGTAGCGCCCGTTTGGCAACGCACCTTGTTTCACCTTTCACTTAAATTACGTTGCAAATATGGGGACTATATTTTTATGAAACAATATGAGATTTTATATTTTGCTATAAATCTTTCAAAGTGTCGGGTATGCGGCATTTGTGTGGTGGTTTTGGGGCATAAAAAAAAGGCCTAAACGATACCGTTCAAGCCTACGAAACAAAAAAGCGCCGAACCTCACTTACGTTTATTGGTCCGGCGCATATAAACCCCAAAATTTTATAATCGTTACATGCAGCAAATATAAAGCATCAGTGCCCATATTTGCAACAACGATGGTAATAATATTTTAATATTTCGATGCCGCGCTGGCGGTTTGAAATGGCTGCGCAAATTATTGATAACTCGAGCGCATATTGAATTACCTGGTGAATGTTCATACCTATTATAATATAGGCTGTTTGTTCCACCCTTTAAACGTTTTTCCAAACTGTGCCATTTGTGGCGTTTGGGTACGCCCACACAATTTTTTAGTGTTTTTGTACACCGCTTCCCAAGTAGCGTTTTGGCCCAACTCGGTTACGCTTTGAAGCAAACGCGCTGTGAAAAATCCGTTTTTGTCGCCATCATAACTTACCTGTGCATCAGCACATGCGCCAATATGCAAATGGTTACATAAAAGCGGGATGGTGGGCGCAAAAACCGGGCGTTGCGCTTGTGTAGCGCTTCGGGGTGCGCATTTTACTGCACCTAAACCATTAGGAGCAGAAGCAACCAAACGAGCAGCAGTGCCCGAGTGACAACTGTCAAAAATAGTCACTACGCGAACGCCTTTTGCAAATTGCGCGATCAATGCGCGGATTACATCGTCCACAACTTGCGTGTCGTACAGGCAAATAGTTTCATCCAAGCCATCTTTTTCGTCGCTCGTATCGTCCTGGTACTGGCCACCATGGCCCGAATAGGTAATTACAACCAAATCTCCACTTTCAGTCTGCGCGGCCAAACGCTGCGTATTAAGTTGGAGTGCCGAAAACGTTGCATCCCGCGTCAAAAGCAATTTGCTATCTAAAAATCCTTTTTGCAGGCAAAGTGCCTGCATATCTTTTGCGTCTTGCTCGCAAGCATTTAGGGTACCTGGCCATCCACCATATTTACCTGGGTTTACGGCATTCAAGCCTAAGTGTAATGATAACTTTTTCATGGTTTTTTGTTGTTTTTGTAGGAACAGGAAAAGCCCGACAAAAGCCGGGCCTCCCCGCATTTCCAATTAACCAAAATCGTTTTTATACGAGCCGGTAAGCCTGTGTACCTAGGGGCAAACAGCGCATGCTACCCTTTACAACGTGATTGTAGGGTATATTACCAGCTGTTTTATCTTTTTTCAAGTACAGGCTAAACCGATTAAGGCCTAAATAATCTAACATTTCGATGGTCGGTTCCACATCGTAGGCTTTAAAAAAGCCTAACAATTTATCATTTGTCACTTCTTGCTTGTTGATACCTTTTTGCCTCAAACTGGCATAAAATTCATCATTCAAGAACTTTTCTTCGATGTTGGTAGTATCGGTCGGGAATTTCCGGAAAGTATCAAGCACATACTTGCACCCGGTCATGCGCTCATTGGCGGCTTGTTCCTCGAGTTGTTGTTGCAGGCCGGAGGTTTTATCTTGTTTAACATCGGTATTGCTGGCCGTTGCGCCGGGTTGCGCCTTATCGTCTTTTGTGGTGCTCGTTTTTTTAGCACTCAAATAAAAATAGGCTACTGCCGTTGCCACCAGTACGCCAATAATCATGAATACTTTATTTGGGGACTTTTTCATGGTTATTTGCTGGATTTTTTAAATAAAATGGCAACAATCATCAAAAAAATAATACCAACTCCTGCATACACCAGTATTTGATTGGTTTTTCGCTGCCCTTCCTGCTGTGCGGCAAATGGATTTTGAAAAACCACCTGCGCATTAAGTAATTGCTGGAAATATGCTTTTGTGGATACTATACCGGGTTGAAGTATGCTATTGGTAAGTTTGGATAACTCGCCAATGGCATTGGCAATGGCGGTAACCGGATCGGCGCCACCTGCTGCCATACCTGCGGCAGCGCTGCTACTGGATGCGGTTGTTTCGGCCATGGCTTATCGGTTGTAAAAAATAATGAGCAATATTGCGGCAACAGCGCCTATAAACAGTAAGGCTACTTGCGTTTGCGTGTTATCGGATGCTGTGGTTGCCTTCAATTGACCTACTTTGGTATCGGATTCATTGGCTTGACAAGGGTTGATTCCAAAGTAATCTACCAGGTCGACTGCATTAAAATTCGCGCACAAATAGGCATCAGGTGTTGCGTATTTCGTCGGGTAATTTGCAGATGTAGGGCTACCATTGCAGTGGCCAATACATACATCGTACAACGTAAACCCGGATGGTCCCAATGCTTTGAGGGTAGAGCAACTATTTGAAATGCAACGTTGTACGGCATTACACGTATTGCGCCGTCCGCGATTGAATGGATGCTTCAATGCGCAGTTGGTATCAGGACATATAGGGTGACCGCACTTAGCCATCTAGTTTGGGGTTGCTGCGGTAGCCCTCGCGGCTACCCGTTTACGTTGTGAAAATTTCAGATACGCGTAATACACCAGTGAAAGCGCAAACGGCATCACAATCCAGTACCAATTTTTTTTGATCCAAGTTGTCCAGGTGCCTGAAGGCTTCGCTGGATTTTCGGGGATTGAAGGATCTTGGACTTTGTTTGATGAAATTACTACTTCCGGCAAGTTGCCTGCGTCAATGATCATTTCGTCTGTAATGTCTTTACCCAATACACAACAACGTTGCGCATTGGGCAAAATCACAGAAAGGTATCCTGTGGGGCACACGTAGTTGCCCTGTTGATCGAACTGACCGAGTTTGCAGGACATTATGCAGCAGCCTTACGGCGTTTGAAGTACATCCAGATGCCGATTGCCGACAATGCAGCCACGGTGATTGCTGCGCCGATCATCCATTTGCGGCGATTGTTACAGCTGGTGCAGCCACAATCGGGCTGATTTGGGTCGAGTTCGGCCCCTTCTTTTTGTTTACACATGGGTTGTTTGGTTATTGGGTTATCGTCGGGGCATCCCTTGCGGTCGCCCATTTTCGGTCGCCCGGCTTGCTTCGCTTGCCGGGGGGCAGCCGCAAGGGCAGCCCTTACGCCATACTTTTCACGAAATATTTGCCATTCGTTGTGGCTCTTACCATTACGCTACGCGTCGGATGCTCTTTTCTTACCTTCGCCATACGCTCTTCAGCCTTGGCTTTGGTTTTGAACATACCATGCAACATGACGGGCATTTCTTTTGCTTTCTTAGCCATTTTTGGGCAATGTTTTGGGTTGAGGAATATTTTCTCGGTTTTTTGGGGAATAAAAAACAGGCATTTTGCAGCCTATTTTTTCCGGCTGCGGATCACCAAAACCACTACTGCCACAAGCCCCAACGTTCCTGCAACCCATACCCATTTAGGTACTTGATTGGTTGGTGTCGTAGTGGACGGCAAAGGTTGAGGAGGGGTTTGTTTCCCTTGGCCTTGGTTGGCTTTTATCACTTCACCAGCGCTGTTGACAATTACTTCGCCGTATTTATCGAAAAAACTGCCAAATTTTCCCCAAAATTTACTGCCGTCGTTACTGCTTCCAGGCACGTCCGGTGTACCATCAAGGTTATAATCGCCTTGCATGTATGCGTCTTGGCATTTCCCGTTAATTTCGATTTGATCAGGGTTACATTTCATAATCTTGGAGGATTCGTTGTTGCGGTAGCCCTCGCGGCTACCTGTTATTAAGCCCTAAAATTCAGCAACTTAGCGTTTTTCAGGTGACTTGTTGATTGGGGTTTATGCTTTTTGTTGATTATTTGGGCGGTTTTTCAGCAAATAACCGGGCTTTGGGTTTTATAACGAACTGCATACCGGCTTCAAACTGAATGGCGTTGATGCCGGTGAGCATATTGACGCCGCCATAAAACACACCTACCCCACCGTGTATGCCAAAACTGGATCCCTTTGACGGTGCCCATGGGGACCAGCCAGATTTGAATCCTACCCATGGATAATTCCCGCTTTTGTTTGAAAATACTGGAGGATCAGGCAATGAATAGTCAGGCTCCGATGTTACAATTTCAGGTATTGTTGAGGTACACTCGGAATCTATGTAAAGGAACTGCAATGAATCCTGCGATATGCCAGCCTGATAGTGATAGGTACACTGTTCCCCTTTCAAAGTACCTTCCATGATATTCATATACTCGTTGTTGCCACCTGTGGTATCCGGTTCTGCCTGTATGATGAGCACCGATGAATCCGGATTAGGAAGGTACTGAATTGCCGTATCCCGGATAATTATGATGCGATCAATAACGGTTTTCACGTACTCTGTATCGGTAAGCACAATTGGTGCCTGATCAATAGGGCTATTGGTCCCGATATTGGTGCATTGGTGCGCATGCAGCATGGCGTACACACTGACACCAGCCAGCAGGTACAAAAAGATATCTTTAACGGAGGGTTTCATCGAGTTTGGCTTTTGGGATTGGCCCCGGCTCAATAATTGAACCGGGACCAAATTTTTTGGAGTACTATGCGCCGGTATTGGGGGTATAATTTTTCAGTTCAACCCCGGCTAATTTGAACGCAAACTTGATTGCTTCCCATATCAGCCCGGAATAGGCGAAGTTTGGTAAAAAGGTTTTGAACACAAAATCAACCGATTCTTGGTTCAAAAAACCGAATTTGAACGTTGCCGTACCTGCTACAATGATGATTGCAGAAGCCAATGCCCGCAAAAAACCTGCATTGATTTTTTTCAACGCCGGGATAGCCCCGGAGAAAAATGCAAGTATTACGGTAAGCGCTACGGTAAGCACATCCACGGCGTTTTGGCTAACAAAAGACAATGGGTTGGTTGGATCGACCACCGTAGTAGGATCAACAACGGATTGCGCCATTGCGGGCATGATTGCAACAAACATGCAAGCAATGATTGCACAGGTGAATTTGATGAAGTTTAAAATGTTTTTCATTTGATAAAATTGAAATTGGTGACAGTAGCAGCAGCCCTTTCGGCTGCAATGGTTTATTGTTGGGGTTTATCCTTGTCGGTATGATCTGGGTGTATTTGGTCCTCAATTTTATCGGCAACCATATCGGCGATATTCCACATGCGCTCCATAAAATGATTACAGTATGCGCCCAATACCGCCGAAATAGCGGCAACAACATCAACCGGAGCGCTTGGTATGAGGTAAGTGATAAAACTGCTACTTACAAAACCTACTACACCGGCTAAACCGATTGAGGATAAAAGCATGATCCAAGTCATACTTTTAGATGCAACTTTGGGCAGCGATATGAATACCCATCCAAGTATTCCGGCCAGTACATTTACACATATTTTGTGCAACATTTCCATTATACGGGATTTAGGGGTTCAATATTTCAGCAGATAAACCTTCGCGTTGCTCGGGCGCAATGCTGATAAGTTTGGTGTTCTTATTTAAACTGGTACCGTACACAGTCGATTTTTCATAATCACCAACGACCAGGTTGAATTTTGCACCGTTTCGGTTGGAAATAATGCTGAAAGGGATTTCACGATCAGCAGCGCAGCGCGTTGCAAACTCAAAAGAGGTTACCTCCCCTACTTTGGCGTAGTGGTAGATATTGAACTTTCGCTTAATTGGGTCGTACAAAAAAGCAAAACCGGTTTCGACAAAGATATCTTCCGAACGTATAGATTGAAGGCCCATGCCAGTGATAATCACAGGATCGCCATCACGGATAATATTGGCTGCTTTGGGTATTTTGAAGGTAGACATTGCTGTGGTTTGGTCGGGGCATCCCTAGCGGGTGCCCGTTTTTAGGGTGGTTTATCAAAGCATCCCTCGCGGGTGCGATTTTTAGGGTTTGGGTACTTTAATCCTTCCAGTTAGCACGCCTAAAATCAGCAGGCTTTACCGGATTAGGGACCGACCAAATTCCGTATTTATTCTTCTTCGCGTAATCCCGCAATTTTTGATACTTTTTGCGGGTATCTTTATCCAAATCAGAAGTATAATACCAAGCCCACCCGTGCTCCAGGATGATCTCTGCAATGTCACGCCCATTTACAAATACTTGCGCCAGGGTGCGATGGTACCGGTCCTTGCCATACGTTTTCATGGTAACCGGCTTGCCTTTGATAAGCGCCCGAATACTATCTCCAATGGCTACACCAAAGGCTTGGTTGGCCTTGATATGGTTGCTGATCACTTCGGGACAATCAATGCCCATAATGCGCACCCATTCCGTAACAACCGATTTTATTTTGTACGAATCGCCATCGTGTACGGCCATTACAATGGGGCTGGATGATACAATACTATCTTGAGCAGTATGGTATTCAGCCGTTTTGTAAACCTGCTTAACATCTGCGGTAGTTACGTATTCAGCCGTTTTGAATGCCGGATTGATATTCAAAAGCGTAGTAGGTCGAGAAGTAAAAGGCACATAATGCCCATCGACCATGTAGTGCCCATTTCCTTTTACTGAGTTAAAATCAAAAGGCAAGTTGCCTTGAATATAATATTGATCCGCACTGGTGCCATCGTCCCATTTGCGGGATTCAATTTCCAGCGTATCGGGATGGTAACTGGTGGTGCCATCGGGATTGTCGATCCGGTGCGTTTGCGAAATGATGATGATTTTTCCGATTGAAAAATCTGGGGTACTTTGGGTTTGTGCCTGGGCAATGCTTGCAAAATGGCCTGAAAAGAGCGCGAGCAAGAGAAAGATGATTGTTTGGTTTTTCATGGTTAATTTGGTTGTTGTTATGCTGAGTTTATTTTAAAAAGGTTCTATTAATAGCCTGAAATAACGTGTACGTCGCCTCCAAAGGCTGACGAACTTGTACCGTCCCGCTTAATCCTAAAACCTGTATTAAACTTATTCTGTTCATCCACATACAATTGGTAAACGGAGCCAACTCCTCCTAAAAGCGCGGGTGTAATTGAAGCGACGGGCTTGTGGTTCAAAGGCAGCGGATTAGCAAAAGTAATAGTAAGGTAGTCCGCCAAGGATGGTGTGTTACCCGATTGGGCCTCAAAATGGAACGCCAAGTCACCTCCATAGGTTACGGTACAAGTGCCTGACGAACCGTTTGCTGCAACATACAAGCAACTTGGTTTTGGCGAGTTCGCTATTACCCGGTCAATGATAACATCCCCTTGTAAGCGTACTTCAGCACCGTTTGTAGGAGGAGCCGGGTTTATGCCTAAAGCAATACCAGCAGCAGATCCGCGCATTCTGGCGTTTGTGCCTACTGCACTACCTAATCCCATAATAACCGCAAGAGAATCAGTACGATCAGCACCAATGTACCCCGCAGTAGTAGTGTTGTTCACAAATAATAGTTTCGGATCGCCTCCCGATGTGGCTGTTTTTGCGATAAACGTAGCGTCGCCGGTCAACTTATTTTCAACAGCAATTGCATTAGTGGATGCGCTGGAATCCGTAGCAGAAATCAATGATTCTGCTACGGTGGAATTGGCAGCGCCAAAACTACCTGCACCTTGCCAGAAAAATCCGGTTCCTGCAAATCTGCCCCGATAAGTGCCGTTGCGCCAGAATTGCAAATCGCCAGCGTTACGAGATTCGAAACTCCAATTAACCCCTGTACTTGCAGTCGTATTAATCATCTCAATACCCGCCCCGGTAGCGTTTGTACCGCGAACGATAAGCATACTATCTGCACGAATAGAACCAGCAACGTGAAGACGAGCGCCTATGCTTGATACACCTATACCCACATTACTGGAACCTAAAATAGTCATATAACTTTGTGTTCCATCGTTATTTTTGAAATTATAAGCTATTTCGGTGTTACCCAACGGCGCAAATGTCGTACCTGATAATTTCCCGGCACGGAACTCAACAGCCGAAACAGATGGAGTGTTACTACCCGTAAGGCCTAAAAACACCAATCCCGGAGTACTACTATTCATAGAATAGCCACGGTAAAGCATACCGCCCGATGCAGTATTGAATGTTTCAATAACCCCAACTGTGCTTGAAATCCCCTCGATTGAGGAAAAAGGGTTTATTAGGTCTGAATCACCTATTTTTATCTTCGGGTTTGTTCCGGCAGTCGCTACTATATGAAGCCTATCGCTGGGTGATAACGTGCCAATGCCAATATTACCAAGCGAGTCTAAAATCATTCGCTGCACATTATTTGTCCTAAACCGTAACGATGTAAGATTAGTCGTTCCAATAAAATTACTACCCGCCGTAGCGGCATTACCAGCCAAAGACCATCCTCCTGCAATGGGTACATTAAGTCGTTGCGAATAGCCTATGCTGGCAAGCAATAAAAACAAAAGAATTAAAATCTGTTTCATGTTTAAATTAATTTTAGGCAAACAAAACCGTAACTTCCCGTTGGCATACTGATAAATATGCCATCCGTTGAGAATTGACTGTTGATTGTAAGGTTTGATGATTTGTAGACTACCGATATCTTTTTCCCGCGCAACTCCGCAGGAAGCGATACTTTATCCCCTTTTACCGTCGTATGGTAATCAACATATACAAATGTTTCACTTCCAACGGTATAGTAGTACAAACTACTTTTCTTGCCAAGACTATTTGCGCTTGCGTCAAAGTATCGGCGGTATGCCACAGCGCTTTTCCATGTTCCGGCTGTTACCGGAGAGCCTATTTTTGTATCTATCCCAAAAGGATAGTTCTTGCCTGATGTGAATATAAAACCAGCATTATTTACGCTCGCAAACCTTTGTATGCTATCCCCAACACCAAGAGTAGGAACAAATCCATGTGCAAAACCATGGATTAGATTGCTTCCATTTGCTATGTACTCAATTGCCCTTTCAGGAACAAAGCCAGATGTTTCCCAAAAGGCTGACGTAAAGTTTAAGGCGGCGGCTGGAAACGTGGTAAAATCTCTCAGCGTTCTAAAATCCCAACTTGTTGCACCATCTGATACCGGAAGGGTACGAGGATAATAAAATTTCCTGTTCGGGTAAGTCGCCGTAGACAATGGAGAAACCTGTGTAAATCCAAAGTATCCAAGATTTGCAGTTTTGTAAAAAACCACATCGTTCATTATAAGAACGGTCCCCCACTTATCAATTCTATGTACAATTTTTTGGCCTACAAAAGTGTCGCCTTGTGTAAGGTCCGTCGTCCCTATGTGTGTGCTAAGGTATAGAGCCGCACTAGAAGGGTCTACAATATCATAGTTGTTGATTATGTCTAAGAATTGGCCATAATATATCCCATCTGCTGTAATTGGCTTTTTGCCGTCCAGCAAATACTGGTTCGTACAATTTTTTATTGCTGGCATCATTTGGCCGCCAACATAGGATGCAACTGTAATGGTACCTGTATTTGTAGCGCCCGAAACGTGCGTCAAGTTTCCGGTGATTGTGAGCACGTGCTTCCATATATCGCCGGAAGATGAGGTATCTACCGACAAAAACCAAAGATCGTTTGCGTTTACTATTTTGACAAGAAAAAAGTCTTTGCTGGCAGCATCCCTCCATTTACTGCCAACATCAGCCGTTGTTTTCCCGTGCGCCGTAGCAGTAACAACTCTAAGGTCACTGCACCCGTGGTTTGCTCCAATATAAGTCCCATTTACGCTAATTGGGGCCGCATCGTCGCTGCCCGAATTAATTACCTCAGCAGCGCTATAAACAGATAAATTAATTGAAGATGATTTAGGGACTACCCTTGCGCCAAGATTAATCTGTGATCCAGTGCTGTAACCAAGCACATGAACTAAGTCCTGCGTTGAATTGTATGGCGACCTTACATATATAGATGATCCTGATTTTAGCACTGAAATACCGCTATACAAGGAATCAATTATAGTACCGGCAGTTTGCGATGTTAGTGAAGTTGCCAAAGTAGCGTCTATTGCGCCAAATTTTTTATCCACATATTGGGTTGGAACTGGATATTGCTGAACTGCACCGCCATCTGGATACACCGATGATGTATTTATTGTGTTACCCCAAAGCCATGTGAATCCTATATAGTCTAGTCTACGCCCATTTAAATTGGCAACAACGCCTTGCATGTAATCGTAAAAAGTAAATGTCGTTGCAATATCAACACCAAATACAAGATTCGTGATATTGACTGCAATATATGAGTATCCGTTACGCTTGTCAAGGCAAGTTGCTGTCCATGTGCCAGATACTTTCCCTACTGAGTTGAAATTTGCCGTAGAGGTATTCCCTACCCTTTGTATCAGATTTCTGATTTGAAAAGAGGGTTCAATAACCTGCCCAAAACTTGCTTGGTATATCCAAAATACTTTTTGTGTAGTTCCTGGGAATACTGTATCTATTTGCGTATCGCTAACCCAAAAACCCCATCCAAATTGTGTAGGCTTGGGTGTTGGCCAAGTGATTGAAGGGGTAACCCAAAAGCAGTTTCCAGATGCCGCGTTACCAATCAACCGTCTGTAATATTTTAGTCGGTGCGAATTAGGCATATTAGAGGTCGTAGGGACATAGGCGCTGGTAAATCCTGTCGTTCCTAAAGACTGTGGTATTGGCCCGCCTGTAATGGTTGCGGTGCCCTCCCCTTTTATGACGTTCCATGGTAGGGTATCGCCTGCTGCCAACAGGTTATTTCTTGTTACTTTTGATAATTCATCAACCGCTAATTGAGTTGTAGTTGATGCGGTGCTTATGCTTCCTCCAGACGGAGTATAGGGTATTGTACTGGCAGTGTAATCTCCACTTACCGGTGTAATTGCACCTCCTCGCCCGTTAAACGATGTTACAGAGGTTGTCGCTTTTTCTGTTGGGTACGGATACTGGAGAACTACACCGCCATCCGGGTAAACCGATGAAGACGTTATAGTTTCGCCCCAAAGCCAAGTAAAACCGATATAATCAAAGTTTCGGTTATTCAGGCTTGCTGTTACGTTGTTTTTAATGTCGTAAAGTACCCAGGTTGGCGATGTGTATGCTGGATCATACACCAAGTTAGTTATATTTATTGCAATGTAAGAGTAGCCATCTTTTTTATCAATACACGTCGCCGTCCAAGTACCCGAGAAATTGCTGGCCACCGAAAAGTTAGCCGTAGCGCTGTTCCCTATTTTTTGTATCATATCTCTGATTGCAAACGAAGGAAGCCCCACTATTGTAGTCGTGTATAACCACCATTGCATAGCAGTTGTGCCAGGATAGATTGTATCTACCTGCAAATTGTTGACCCAAAATCCCCACCCAAATTTTGTAGGCTTAGGACTTGGCCATGTTATTGTCCGAGATGCAAAACACGAGCCTGTTGCCACATTTCCTCTTATTCGCCGATTATATTTAAGGCGAACAGAATTTGGTATTGATGATGGAGCAGATACGTAAGTCACGTTGCAACCGGCGCCGGTATATGATTGAGGAATTGGCCCACTCGTAACGGTCGCAGTTCCTTCCCCCTTTATAACATTCCATGGTAAGGTATCTCTTAGCTGATTGTAATACAGGTCTTTTTTTACCGATGTTTCAGTTATTGCTTCCTGTGTAGTAATAGCTGTAATGTTGGTAATTGGTGAAAAAGTAACCTCAGATGCTGCAATGTTTCCGGGTGCATAATTGCTACCATTCCATTTAAGTGCATTTCCGCTCGTAGCACCTGCCTGCGCAATAGCGCCAGGTAGTATCTCCACCGCAGGAGAAGATGTCTGGTTTACTTTTACCACAATACCGTTATTGGTAGAACTTGCGCGAACTGAATCGACAATGCCACTTCCACCACCACTTCCTCCGACAAAAGGGGTTAAATAAATCGGCGTAGTGGTAGCTGTAATTGAAAAAACAGGAAAATTATAGTTTTCATCAGGCAATGATGCGTAATTGCCATCATCCCGCAGATAGTACACCTGTCGAGCAGTGAATCGCGTTTGATTCTTCTTTACGTAGCCTCCTCGCTGCACAACAAACGTATTTGCCGACAAACTATCTACTACCAAATGAGAAGGTAGAAGGTTTTGATTACTTGTATTGCCTTTTATGAATTTGTTTGTACTCGTAGTTGAAGTATCTAAAACAGCATCCATTACCCGAAAGCCATGTGCCGTTTGTGTTACAGTATCTAAAGCATATAGATTCCCGCCGCTACTTCCTCCACTATTATTGTCAGTACCAGGAGCCCAATTGCTCCCATCGAACTTCAATACCTGCCCACTCGTAGCCCCACCCGAAGCAATCGCACCAGGCAAAATTTCAACAGCCGGTGCCGATACGGTATTCACCTTAACAACCACGCCTCCATTACTCGAGGTGGTACGCACCGAATCCACTTTTGGGATCCCCGCATAATGGCTCAAAATACAAGAACTAAGCGTAATCGGTATCCCACTGCCCGCATTGTCGCCCGAAACGGGAAACGCCGGAATAGCCCCTGGCAATTCGCGCATAACCGCGCACACTTGCCCGGTTGGCGGTTCTGTAACACCTGCTGTAACATCGGCGGCTGGTATTTGCACCGTCACGTTCATGCTACTTATGCCTGCTGAGTTTTTGGCCGTAATAACATAGCGGCCACAATCAATCCATACAACATCGCCGACCAACACATCGGTACCTAACCAGGTGCCGTTGGGCTGAAAACGGGGGCTGCCCTGAAAAGAAACAATATTGAGGGTATAAGATGGACCAGTTCCGGTGCGGCCCTGTATAACGCCGTAGCCCGAAAATCGCTCATTGACCGTTTGTGCATCTACATGCATCACGGCCATAAGCAACATTATAATTGGAATCAAATATTTACGCATGGTGGTTATTTGGAGTATTTTTTTTGATCAAAATTGGCGTTGTAAATGCTATCAAACCGGCATATATGCCAATTTCTGCTTACAAATGACCTTTCAAAAGGCTTGCGCCCGATCCTAACACAGTGGTATAATTTTCAATTTTTACCTCGAGGTCGGCACTACCTACCGCGCTCAATTTGAAAATAAGGTTGGTTGCACCTGTGGTGAGGTCGTAGGGCTGTTCGTTACTGCGGGTAATGGCCGTTCCATTGGCACTCAGGTTCACGCCCTTCATAATAGGCGGGTTGGCATCGCTGCCGTCCGTATTGTTGTTGTATGGCCTAGTGCCTGAATAGTTAAAGTTCAGGTAGGCTGAAGCACCCGGATTTTGGCCCGAAGTGCTGTATATTTCGAAGGAAAGTAACTCTACACCGCTCGGGATATTAATTACCCATTCGCTGGTCGTAGTGCGTACAAAAGTGATGCCCGTGCCCGTAGCGGTTACAATACACCCGCTCCCGGCGCTGTATGTGCTTAAACTTCCTGACGCAATTGTAGCAGGTACCCAAGCACTTCCATTCCATTGCAAAACTTGGCCTGATGTTGCGCTTTGTTGCGCAATACCAAGCGGACTTGCAGGAGTACCAGTGCCGGTAAGTGTTGCACCGGTTGACACCGTTTTGAAATAAGAGGCAGGAAGTTGGGTTAGTTTGTTAGTGGTACTATCCCAAAGCAATAAACTACCACCGCTTTTATATGGCAAATTCAGGATACTATACCCCGAGCTGTCAATCATAAATTTTTTCAAAAGAAAGCCAAAATGACTTACCACAAGATTTACCTGGGCATTGTTCATATCAATTTGGCTGATCTTATCGCTCGCTGTGGCAACTTGGGTAAAAAACTGCTTAGGCTTAAAAATCAATGAATTAATACCTTTGGTAAGCGAAAATTGATTGATCGCCGAAATATTCAATTCGTAAAGATCTGCGCCCGTAATTGAGGTATTACCCGTAAGTGCACCGCCCAATACGACGGAACTGCCTGTTTTAGTTAAACCGTTGCTTACGGTATTAACTACGGTTGCCGGGTTCCATCCGCTTCCGGTCCATTGAAGTACCTGGCCTGATGTAGCGCCGTTTTGCTTGATTTGAGTAGCCGGATTGACCTTTTGTGCCGAAAGCCCGAAAGCCATCAAAAGCGCAAAAATCATTGAAAAAAGAATGCGAGATAAGTTCATGGTTTTGGTCTTTGTTGTCGGGGCATCCCTTGCGGGTACCCTTACTCAATTGTTTGTATCCAAAGTTCATCCCCAACTAATGCGTCGACAAACGACAACATGTTGCCGGAAACGGTATATGCGTTACCAGGATGCTGCAAAACGCCATTCCTGAATAGCAGCCATTTGTTTTGGTTAGAAGCGGAATAGGTTGAAGGAAGCATAGCCGTTGCGCCTGAAATATTTGCACCGATCGTAATTTTGCCAAATACACATCCATTGGCCGGATTTGTATTAAGCGCTACAAACAGCCATTCATCTTCAGGTACAGACAAAGTGCCTTCCAGCACGAGATTCCCGGATAAAATAGCAATGGATCGCACTAATAACCCATTACGGAACACCATGTATTCGGTATTAGATAATGGCAAAAATGCCGATGGTATTGGTACGGATCCGCCTGTAATACCCGTTACCACCGATGATATGGTAAGCGGTGTCGTGCAGTTTTCGATGGTGACGAACTGCACTTCGTTTTCACTTTCCAACACATTTGCGGCAAAATTCAATCCGCCGTAATTCAGCACTCCGTTTTTGAAGGCCAAAATGCCATTGGTGCCATTCAGGGGGCTAGGCAGCGATGCGCTATTACCAGTCAGGCCAGTAACTTGCGTTCGGTTATACACACAATCGCACCCCGAAACAGGAATAGTAGCCTGAAAAAGCATTGGATTGCTTAGCGCGTATTCTGCATCACAATTCACGGCTTGCACACGAATGGTAAGCACTTCCCCTTCGGAAATACTTACCATTTGTGCAATCAAATAAGCGGAAATTTCGGCAGGCGTAGCATTTAGGTACAAGTATGTACTACCGTTGCCGATGGGCAAAGAAGCACCTGTGGCTCCAAAAGCAGTTTGATAAATCAAATTGCCTTTGCGGTAAAAATTCCAGCGCAAACGGCGCTGTGTTGGAGCACCGGCACATTTGTTCCGATCATTCCACACAAGGTTCACTACCTGATACACCGTACGGCGTGTCAGGCGTAGTACTGGAGGTTTATTACCGCAGTTTCCGCTCATTTTTATCTATCGTTGGGGCATCCCTTGCGGGTGCCAGTCGGGGCATCCCTCGCGGGTACCCAATTATTTAAATACCCCTACCCTACAAAGGGCTAGGAATAGAAAAAGTAATGCTTGGTACTGTAAGCGTCTGGCCACCTTTACCGGTGATTACCAAGTTTACAACCGTAATTTTCCAAGTGTTACCCACGTTGGAGGAGGTTTGTACCACATTGGTAAAAGTGAGGGGAAGTACATTTGCACTGGCAGCGTTCGGGCCTGCGTCAGTTTTCACCGCAGCAGTCCATGGATCCTCATCAAACAAGGACGCGGTACCCGATTGAGTGATGCCACCTACGTCGCTGAATGGCTTGTTGGCCGAAATTTCAACGCGCACGTTGAATTGTCCCGCAGAACCGCCAGCACTTGTGGTAACCTTCAAATGAAAGTCTTTATCGGTAATATCAACCAAGCGGGTTTTGATACGCTTGCGACATGCGGATTGAAAATATCCGTTTGGATTGGGCATGGTTTTTACTTTTTGAGGTTATTTGATCAACCGGCGCACTATGTTTTGCGCAATCACATACACAAAAATTAGCAGCACGATTGCTCCGGCTAAATAAGCAGCAGTATAAGTATCGTACTCATACTTGTAAGTTATATCACCGGTTTGGAGCAAATTCAGCAGGTCGTCGTTCATCTATTCTTACATTTTTTTGGCAAGAAATGATGCAACAATGGCCGAAATAGTGGCTGCTACAATAGCGGCCAACGCACCCCACAACATGAATTGCTGAATGGTTTTTACGTCAAAAGCGACATTTACTTTCAGCCCGTCCTGGCTGAGTTTGTTGAGTGCGTCTATCAAGGTCATATACTACTTCGTTGCGGTTTTGGCTTTTTCCACTTGTTTGGCTACCAACGCGAACACCAACATGATGCCTACGTTAACCAAAATGAATTGCCATAATTTCAGGGATCCGACAAGTTTGTTCATGGTTCAGATTTTAAGAGGTTTTGTTTTCTTTTTTTTGAAAGAGATGTTCAATGATAAGTGCCACAATCAACGATGCTATGACCGATGATACGATATTGATAATGGTCCACTTGACCATGTATTTCGTGCTACTACCTAGGATCATACATTCAGCCTTGTTACGCGTTCCTGTACCTGGGTTAATTTTGCTTCTACCACGGATTCAGCAGACTTGAAGCAGCACCCACTGAAGGTAAACGATGCAAATACATCCACCATTTTTTCACTGTACGTTGCCTGGTAGTACTGCCCCATTTGCAATAATTGAGAATCGGGCAGTTCGGCCATAGCCAAAATCGTGTCGCATCGTTTTGCCCAACAAGGCGGGAAAAACCACCCGCTTGTGGCTTTCAAATCGTCGGCCAACCGTTTTATGTTGGATGGCGTTGTTGTGGGGGTTCCGTCTGCATTTACACCGCTTCCGGTATCAGCAGTGCCACTTCCAGTAGCGCTTTTGAACAATTTGATGATAAGTGCCACAATCAAGGACAGCACAATTGCAATACCCAAGTACAGGCCTACCCGCAGCAAAATGCGCTGTGTGTTCGGGTTAAAAACTTGCTGGATTGCGTTGGGTGTACTGGCCATTTTTTAGACGGTTTGAAGGCGTTTACATGCTTGTGCTGGTTTGGTGCTCCACCAAGAATCCCAACAACCGCTACTTTTTACACGGTCGCAATAATCATCTTTAAATGAGCGGTTGTACCAGCGTTTGTAGGTATCTACCAATGCTTTCAGATCATCTATGCCCATTCCGATGATGCCATTCGTTATTTCACAGGTATGTTGCGTTGAATTGGCATCCCACCTTGTAGCATACATTTTCCAGCACAAACCTTGCACATAATCCCAATGAATAGTGTACACATCGTATGGCACGGTGCCGGGGCTTGGCTTAGGCGGTGCTGGTGTCTGTACTGGAGGTGTTTGTTTTGGGGTTTGATTTTGGGTATTTCCGCTCGATGGAGGCAACGAAGGATCAATAACCGGTGTACCACTACCCGTTTGCGGCTTTTTAGCAGCGCCCTTTTTCTTTTTAGAGGTAATGATTGCCAATACAGCAGTAAGTATGAGCAAACCGCCAAAAATGGCAAGCGCCCAAATCCATACTTTTTTTGATACTTTATTAGCAGTCATAGGGGTGGTTTGTGGGGTCTTTATAGTGGTACAGGTTATCCTTCTTGCATTTTTTTTGGGTTCCTGGGGCATCATTGCTGCGCAATAATGCCCGTGGTACTCGAATAATCAATATCACGGCAACACCAATTGCGGATACAATCAGCAATATTCTGGCGATGGTCACAATTGGCTTTTCGTTCATGTTATGCAAGTTGAAGGCCGTTCAGCCGTTTTAACAAGGTCACATTCAGGCCTTGTGACAGGCCAAAAAAGCCACAATCATCCGTGTACAATTGGTTTACCTCAACGACCAGCGTTGTTCCATACCGATTTTTGTAGGTATTCGCAATCAATCGAATTTCGTTATCGTTGCGCTGCAATAAATCGTACAAAGCATCACATCGACCAGAAGCCAAAAGAGCATTTGAATTGAGCACCGATTTCAAGTTGGCGGCGATATTGCGCCGTTTTGCATAAAATTCAGCCGTAATGTCGCCGCCGCCCTGAGTAAACTGTGCATCCTCGGGGATCAGCCCGAAAATGATTTTGAAGTAAGGCTTAAAAAAATACCACAATAGCCCGATCGCTATCACCGCGCCGATAATCGCTGAGTTTCGTTGAACCCATTTACTACCGTTAAGTGCGCTTAATACCGATAATGAAGCCATGTGAATTTTTTAATTTGCAATTACCGCAAGCGAATTGCAGTCAACGATGCCGCCGACGTAGAATTTGGGTTTACCATTTTCTGCGGGGTAGTTTGGGCCGTTTTTGGTGCCGTTTTGGTATCGGTGGTTGTGGTTCCAGCCGCATCGGCAGCGCCGTCTTTTTTCATTTTGTTGTAATACCAAATGGCTCCGGCAGTGGCCAGAACGGCGAGCAGGGCAATTACCCAACGCTGTTTGAGCATTTTTTTCATGGTTTTATGGGTCAAGGTATCCCTTGCGGGTACCAAATTTTTAAATATGGTTAATCCATTGCGTTTGAAATGACCTTGAATAAAATCCGCAACACCGCCAAAAAGCCAATTGCCGCAAAGGCAAGCATCACTAATCCAAGTGGTCCTACCTTTACATTTTTGGCTGTTTGTGCCTTAAGCACGGACTTGTTTTCGGGGGCATTTGGGTCTGTTAATCCTAGGTCTTTGCGCATTTGATCTACAACAATAGATGCAGGCGACTGTCCAGTACGATCACGAATGGTATTCAACTCGGATGCATATAAATGTTGTTGATCTACCGGTACATCCAGCAATTGCTCAAACCAGGCAAGGAACTGCTCGGCAGGAAGCGCGTCCATACGTTCCTGAATTGCGTAAGTGACAGCATCAGCCGTCACTTGGCTAGTGCCACTGATTCGTCCTTGCTCCACCAGGCGATAATGAATCGCTGACAGGCTGTTTGTGGTTATCATGGAGATCAACTCCGGGGTGTTGTATTGCATCGTTGCGTTCGCGCTGAAAGTGTACGTTTAAACACAAACCGGCCAACCGTTTGGAGGGCCGGTTCGTGTTTTGGATCCGGGGTAAAACAACCCTAGTTGTCTTTGCGGAAGCCCACGTACAACGTGAACTTGTACAGGCGTTTTCCTACCAAACCTGGGATGGTCCACTGCGTGTCGCGATCAAACAGATTTGCTTCGCTGTTCAAAGCGATATCCGTGTAGCGAACGTCATTCCGGGGGAATGCCTCCAGGTTTTCAAAGTTCGCAACGTCGATGCGGCCGTTGTTGCCAACGCCGTTCAAATTCTTGCGGCTGAACTTGATGTACTGCGGCAAATTGATGGTAGTGCCAGAACCTGCACCTGCGGTTTTGGTCACTTGCAAATTGAACGCAGTCAAAGTGTAAGGTGTTGAGCACAACCGGTTCAGGAAAGCCTGGTACTTGGTCGACGTAGAATTGTCGATATAAACCGTAGCCAAATTGGAAGAACCAAGCGCTTCGGTAGTATCGCTTTCGTGAACGCCGCTTGCATCGCCGATAACTGCGGTTACGTCGTCCGTTTCGTCGAACGCAGTGGTATCGACAATGATGGTGACGTATTGCTCGACTGGACTTCCTTTGGTTACTGCAACCTGGCCATCAATAGGCGAACCCTGCGGGGTCACTTGTGGTCCAGTTACCTCGGCAGTGGTTGCCACTTTGTCGCCAGCGGTTTTGACTTTGGTAAAATCTAATCCAGCGGCAATTTGCTTCGCAATATGGCTTGGGAGCGTAGATGGAGTCATTGTAAAAATTTTCTTTTGGTGATTTGAAGGTTAGTACCTATTAGCAAGCCCAAAATTCAATGATTCACCTTTTTATGCCGGGTTCGTTACGGGGTTTTTCGGGTTTTCAGTGGCGTTTTAGTGCGATAAAGTTGCTTTTTGGTTCAAAACCCCGTATAAAATGGCGAAAGGGCCAACTTTACAGCGGCCCTTTCAATAACATGCTTAAAATAATCATCATTCGGCAAAAATGAACTCTTTAAGTTGCGTTTTGATATTCAATTCGAAGAAAATCGCTTCCCAAAAACAACTCCTTTATAATTTTTTCAGCCAGGGGAATTGGTAGTTTCCGCGCTGTTCTAAATTTTACAATTTCATCGCCAATTTCCGGGTTTGCATCCCCTATCACTTTTATGTTGTCCCAAAAGTGCTTCATTGACATGGAAACAGCTGCCGCTATGTCACTTTTGTAAACATAAAACCCATCGACCATTTTCAATCTAATTGGGTTTTCTTGCAGCCAGACTTCGTAATGTGTACTAGGATTTTGGTTCATGGTCAGCAGGTTCTTCAAAGGGTGGGCTATCGGTAAGCATTAGATTGATTTTGTCCACAACCTCCTTGGTTAGAGTTAAATCTTGGTTATTGTCCTCCAAATCATAATTTGTGAACCAAGTTTCGGAACCATTAGACAAACCAAGCGAAATTCCATCTTTAAATTGCGTTATTCTAACTTCAACCATTTTGCCTTTTCGTTCAATAATAAACGGAAATGCAGTATCTATTTTTATCCCAAAGGATAAAGTAGGTTTCAATTGAAGATAAGCACCTTGTTTTTTATAAGTTTCTTGATTTAAACCAAGATCATCGTTTATTTCCTTAACCAAAGTCGCTTTATGGTGCCAAGCCAATTCTGCTGCCAAAAATGCCTTATGCTTACGCTCTTTTATCAATTTTGAGTATAACCGCAGTATCAACAATATAATCAATGCCAGTAAACCCGCAATGATGATATACTCAATTTTGATATGCTTATTTTGGGTTGATGCAATAGGGTCCATCATTGTTTGATTTCTTTGGCGATTTTGGCGATTTCAGAATCAGACAGTTTTACCTGCACAGTTCCAGCATCAAGCAAGGATCGTACCTTTTTTTCGTTACGAATGCGCTTGATGGATGCGTATATGCTAATGCTGCATGACAAAAAAATCATTGCAAGCAATGCCATGAAAAGCCATTTGGGAATACTGATTTCCATTGTTTTTTGGTTTGTCGGGGCAGCCTTCGCGGCTGCCCATTATTACGGTTTTTTAATCATTGGTCGACCGTAAAGGTCGCCCCTACGACGGTTGCTCCTCCAATGTGTTCAATTCATTCAGGTGGCTTACCCACCGGATATCACTGGTGTAAGGCGTCCAATCCTTCTTGTTGCTGCGCTCAGCCCGAGAACGTCCCATTTGGGATGTGCTCTTGATGAGTTCGCACACGTTTTTGAAAAGGGTTTCGTACTGGCCAGTTAGGGCATTGTTAGGCGAAGCCGAAGCTTCAACAACGTCCGAAAACTTCACCGAAACGGCAATGTCACCATACTGGATGGTAATTGAACCTTCATGCACTGGTGCCCCACCCCGCTTCACATCACCGATACTTTTTTTGGCACGATCCAAGACAAATTGGGCCGTTGCATAACGGTTGGCATGAATTTCTACCTGCCGACGCACCTTGGTTACTTCGGCTTGAAAGCCTGCGGTTTCCGCACTTTCGCGGCGTTTGCTGGCAATTAAACCATATCTTGAAACAATGTCAAGGTCGTCGCTTGGCATAGTTTCTACTTTGATATGTTTTATTTCGTGGTACCGGCGCTCTACCTGTTCTTCCGTCCATTCTGACACTGGTCCTACTGGCCGCTCAATACGTTCACTTGGATGAGCCTCGTTGGGTGATTGAAACTTTTGGAGTGGTGGTGTAGTGTTTTGCGGTGCAACTTTGGTTTTGGCCTGAGTTGGTTTGCTTTTTGAATTTTTATTATCCATGATTTTGGTTATTTTTTCAATGTTTCAAAGATTTATAGGGGACAATCTTATTTTTACCCGGATTGTCCTCGTCCGGTACAATTACCTCTAATCGCTCCGTATCTGCATATAATCTCCACTTTAGCAGCGTTCGATCAAATACAACAAATGGCGACATTTTTGCGGAAGGCGAACGAAAGCGGCTCACCACCCTCCATGCCTTGTACAAATCTTCTGGCAAACTTCGAGTAGTGAACCAGGCCTCATTATTGGGTTTATCGCCCGTTCGAAATACCACATACACCCGAAACGCTTTGCGCAAATCCAGGTGAAGCGACATAAAATCATGGCTCACCACCATCACGTCTACACAGGCATTACGATGAATGGTGAAAAACTCCTTTTGCGCCGCATTCATCGACTTGTCTGTTGGAATATAATTCCGCGATTCATCCAGGATCACCAAACCATTTTGAAAATGGTCGGTCAATACTTTGAACCAATCCGGTTTATTCCAGGCTACATCCCGCAATACCATAATTCCATTTGTCCAGCGCCGCACTTTGCCGGTTTTTATGTCGTGAAAACCGTACATAATTTCCGAAAGCGTAATGGTTGGATATATGTCAAACCCTTTGGCCCGACTTGGATCCGCAATCAACACCCGACGCGGCACTTTTTTGCTTGAGTTCTTTTCAACATACTGTTTCGCAAACTGCGAAAGAAATGTTGATTTTCCCGTCCCTAAATCTCCAAACACAACCATCGAACAATAATCGCGCTGTGTTGGATCCTTCGCGTTGTCCAGACCGGCAAAGATGCTTCCGAAAGCAGAACTCACCTGTTGCGCGGCCTGTACTTGCGAGGTTTTTTGGCGTAATTTAATCATGGTTATGGAACATCGTCGGGGCATCCCTTGCGGGTGCTCTTACAAATGCTGGTTTTTTGGCGTTTGGGTATTCGTCGGGGTATCCCTTGCGGATACCCGTTGGGGCATCTTTTGCGAGTGCCCTCCCTATTGTCGATAATACTGTTGTTCCTGGGCTGCTACAAACTCCGAGAATTTACCTACCAACTGATCAGCCTGCTCAAATCCCATCTTTTCCAACAAAATGCGGCCACCGTTCACGATCAAAGGGGTAAGCATCAGCATGCCCAACAATATCTCCGGCTGCATTTTGTAACCGCGTTGCTCAAATACCGCATTCATCAAATTGACAATGCGCTGTTTGAGTGGTACGCTCATGCTCACCGATTGTGCAAACGTGCTTTTGCGCGTAGCAAAGTGCATTACGCTTTTGTGCAGATCATTGTACAACTGCTTTTCCTGGGGCGTTGCAGTGTTATCCATGACCTTTGGATGCAACCGATCCACGGTTTTTGTCGCTTCTGCTGGACTGGAAAAATAGTCATAAGCATACATGCTGGCAACCGATTGCAACACATCGTACCAATCGACCACTTCTTCCGCAAAAATGCGGTTGTTGCCTCTGTCCCCATCGGTGAAAACGGTCGGTTCAGGGTTAGGCGTAGGTTCATCGGTATGGAAAGTGCCCTGCCCTGCTGGAGGGGTTGGCGTGTTGAAAATCTGTTCACGCGCTGCAAACACATCGGCGCCACCTTTTTCAGCGGCTTTCATTTGTTCTACAAATGCACCATCGACCGCGATTTCATCACCCAAGTGTTCGGCCCCTACTTTGTTTTGTTTGGCTTCTTCACCAGGCGCAACTTGTTGTACAATGGGTTGAGGCTCTACGGTCCGGTCGCTGGTGGTCGCGATCAATTGATCAAGTAGATCATCCCCGGCAAGCGGAATGCCTTCAAACACATCATTTAGGCTGGAAGCAACGCTATCTTTGAATGTTTTGCCAGCGGGCCTCCCCCTTTTTGCAACAGTCGTTTCTACTGGTACTTGTCCTTCAGGATTTTCCATTATGATGCAGGGGTTTCGGTGGGTAAGGTGGGCAAAATCGACATGCTTAATTGAGCAGGAATCTGCTCATACATATCCGTATCAATGCCGATTTCTTTGAGCATTGGCGCAAGGGATTTTAAATCAATGCGCGTCAGGTAGGTAGGATCAAACCCGGAGCACAACACTTGAACGGCATTAATCAGCCGATTCAATTTGCCAGTATCAACCAGCAAGGCCGTAATGATACTTTTCAAATTGGGTTCTTTGCCATTGGCGAGCACAACCGCAGTAATGTCGCCGATCAAATTGGCATTGCGGGCAATACCCTCACAGCTCTTCAATAAATAAAAAATGGTATTGATAAGCACTGTGCGGTCGGTCGTTACAATACTTTTTTCAAATTCAGTGTTGGCGTACAACTGTGCGTACTCCTTTACTTTATCGGCAATTTGATTGAATCCAGATGTGGTCGTGACCTTTACCCGGCCCGCTTTAATGGATTCAATCAGGTCGTTTTCGTGTCGGGGAATATTCGAAAGCCACTGCTGCAATTCGTTTTTTCCGACACTTGTTACGGTTGAATCATTGCCTAAGTTGTTGATGTCCATCGGTTAATTTTCGGTAAGAAATATTCTATTTTCCGGTAAATCCTCGTTTGTTTTTCGTCTACTTTTCGCCGCATTTTCGTACATTTTCCGATTAATCGAAAAGTAGAAAATTATTTACCGAAAAACAACCGAGTATTTTTAAAAGCAAGCCATCCAAAAACGTTTCGGGTTTTTTTGATGTCTTTCGTACAAATTTATGCGCATCGTTGCACATAAGGAGTTTATTTTGTACTTTTGTGGAAACGTATTTATAAGGGGAATAAAATGACACAGCAAAAAACAATGAGTTTTTCGGACCGAAAACTAAAAAACCACCACCTTGAATTTAAGGGCATTCGGGGTACCGGAGTAGCCGGCTTTTGGTTATTTGAATTAAGATGCTTGGAATCATTCCAAGGCGGCGAAAGAAGGGCACGGTTTATCATCCAGCTAATCCCTACGTCTTTAAGATTTTCGCGCATCAGCATGTTGACAAATTCAGATTTGACCGGCAGTAGGGTAGAAGTGCCTTGCGCGGCTGAATATGAGCACTGGCTGAAAGAAAAGATGGTCGGGACCAAAATCCGGTTTCGCCGCACCCGCCAGGGCCCGAAATTCATGATTGAGCAGCTTACGGCAATGATGCTTGCGGAATCAATCGAACCGGATGCTACTGTGCTCAATCAGGTACGAACCTACATAATGGATCACCTTCAACAACCTGAGTTCATTAAAAACACGGTAAAGCAAAGTGAATACCATTTTGGCGATGCCGAAATAGGTAAGTTCTTCGTAAAGGAAACGGCATCGAGCAGTACTCAAATTCCCTTCGAAAGAACAACAGAAGAAGGATTTTAAATAAAATATATTTTCAAAAATCAATACGGCAAAAATGGCAATTCCAACAAAAGACGCTCTAGGGTGGGCTTCCTTCAACAGCCGCTTCCGGCTAATCCTCAACCCCGCTATTAGTTATATGTGCTTTCTAATCGTTTGGTTAGGAAGCGTATATGGCATCCAGAAAATGCTGGAACCCCAATACCCGGAACTTTCCTACATTATAGGCGCGGCTATTGCGCTATTGGTGCAAGGGCTGAACAGTGTTTCGGTACATTTTTCTACCCGAATGATCGCTGCCATATTTGCGGGACGGCAAACCATTGCAACAAACCAGCATCAAAAGGTATCCAACCCTGATTACTTTTTGGGGGTGGTGTGCCTGGGTATAACCGCGACGATCATGTACGTGGACTTTGTGGCGAATACCCGTGGTAATGAGTTCCTGGCCGAAAAAGCCACAAAAAAGGAAGAAGTGGTCAAAGTGGACAAAACGCCGCATGACTTCATTATCAAAACCGCCAACCAAGCCGTAGAGGCCGAAAAGGCGGCTGAGGCGGCTGAAAAGACTGCTTGGGATCGAAGTGTGGATGCCGACATATCAAAGCAGCGGCGCACACTTGAGGCCCGCAAAACGCAAATCAGTGGGCAAAAATGGGCTATCAATGAGGTGAAGTTGATTGGTAAAAAACTTGCAGGTCTGGAGGATGCGCGAAAATTGAGAAAAGCACAATTCGTTGCTAAGAAATCAGACGTGGCAAAAAAACAAGCCGCACTGGCAGAAGTGCTCGCATCACAAAGCAGCGCCGTTGCGGTAAAAACGGCAGTTGCAGATACCATCAATACGGAAAATCAGCATAAATACGAAACCAAAATAGAGCAACACAAAGGGGGACTATTCTTTATTTACTTGGCAGCAATGCTTCTATGGCATTTGTGCCATGGATTCAAAGCGTTTCGCGCCTTGGTGTATGACGAAGTACACCCGGAAGGCGGGAACCCGGTGCTGGCCATTGCACAAACCCTAGGAAATGGTATGTCGAACATGCTTTGGAAAGCCAAAGCCCGCATCTATGACTGGATGCCGGAGGAGGAGGTCCGTGGGCTGACCAGTTTAAAAGCATTAGAACAGGCAAAAACCGGCCTTTGCCGCGATGTGTATCGTTTTATCCTTGATAATCAGGGATGTAACGAAATGGCAATTTATTATGGCTTCAACGCACAAAGATTGGAAGATGTACGCCATTGCCTGAAAGTGCTAAAAACCGCCAAACTAGCATTCGAAAATTCAGGGTTATGGCAAGCCGACAAGAACCATGAGCGCTTTTTTTTTGACCCAAACGTAACTCAAAAAAATACACCAGAAAGCGCCGCATTTACGCATGAAACGCGTAATTTTACTACCGGAAGTGGGGTAGAAGCAATGATTTTAAAACTAATTGACGTGCTTTTATTGACACGATCACTCGTGGATAATAAAGTTGAAATTGATCAATTAATAAACATTTTGCAAAAAACAGTTGGCCATGCATACTAAAGAAGAACTCATCCAATACATTAAAGAGGCGAAAGAAGGCCTTACTAATGAATATGCCACCGATCAAATTAAAATCGTTATCAAACAAGGCATTGCCAATGCTCAAAATAAACTCAATGCCTTAATTGAGCAGGAAAGCAATCCTTCGCATACGTTTAAAGTTGCGGTGAACGATCAACCTGCCACTGAATTTGAGCAAAAAAAAAATCCAATTCCAGTGGACGTGCCAGCATTATTGGGCAACCGCAGACCAGGATTCCTTCGTATGATATGGCTCCGTTTGAAAGCGGCGGTGCCGTCGTTATTCAAACGGACTTAGCCAAAATCAAAAATGGACTAATCGTTTTTGAGTGGGGGAGTGATAAGAGGGAAGTAATCAGCGCCAAAGTGGCGCTTTCCCGACTAAAGGCAAGAATTGCAGACTGCCGCATCATGCAGAAAGACCTCGAACAAAGCAAGTGCTTCCATAGGGCATGCGCTTATTATCAAGGAATCGTAAAAAATACCGGCAAGGAACTAAAATTGCCCGATTTGAAGTTAAAAAACAAAGTATCCATTGATATTTTCAAGAAAATTAAAGCGGTTGCAAACGAGTAGCCGTTTTACCACTGGTGCTCACCAGTGCAAGTGTACTAAAGGTCGCGTCCCGGTTGTCTGTAAACAATCGGGACTTTTTTTTGCCCGTACCTTTTGTTTTTTGGACCGTGTTTTTTAATCTTTGTTGCATTATTCACACATTCAAAAAACTGGCAAAAATGAACAGTAAAAAAACCATTGCTTTCGCCGTACTTATCGCGGTATTCTTTTCACAAACTACGATATTGGCCCAAAAGCCAATTTTAGTACATTCCCAATTTGAAAAAAACGGGCAATTAAATTTGGATAGGGAAGTAGTACCTACCAAATGGCCCTATCCAGTACTTTTTGTACATGGATTTACAGGAAACGGCGATACCTGGCAAGCGGCCCGAGACTTTTTCACACAACAAGGCGTTTCATTTGGTGGGTATATGCGATACAATTTGAACCTTGATGGCAATAACAGTACGTGCAATATTTATGATGAAGGCAAAGAAGATGTTGCTTCGTTTGTTGGAAGTGGAATCTATACATTTAATCCAGGAGACTTTTACATAATAAATTTTGAAGTAAATAATGTCAACCAAGATTCACCTGGAGATATAAGCAGTCAAAGTGCTGCTGTAAAACAAGCTTTAGCGGTAAGAAATTCAATTGCCGATATAATGGCCATTACCGGCAAAGATAAAGTTATTTTGTTTGGACATTCGATGGGGGGACTTGCTATTCGTAAATATGTGCAAGATCAAACATTTTGGCAAGCCGATGGTCAACATCATGTTGCTAAATTGATTACCATGGGTACGCCAAATGGAGGCTCTAATTTTTCATTTACTTCTGCTTCTGTTTTTAGCAATTATAATGAATTTAGTGAAGCCGTTCGAGACTTACGAACATCATATACTTATTCTTTTGAAAAAGGTGTTTTTTTAAATGGAGGAGAAGAAGATTTAGATTATATGCATGATAGCGTATTAGGATATTTTGTAAATTCTGATGTCGATTGTGATGGATTTAATACCTTTATAGAATATGGATTAAACAATTATCCATTTCCTGATAATATTGAATTAGCGTATTCCATTTCCTCAGGTGTTTTAGACTGGGTAGTTGCTGATGAAAAAGAAAAATTATCAAATTATGTTAATCTTCCTATGGAAGGGTTTAGTAATACAGCATATTCATTATTAGCTCATATACAAATGCCAAAAAACACTGCTGAAATCAGTCTTTTATTGGATGATCCAGACGATTTTACAGGAGCCTACAAAATAGATTTTAACAAAACTTACTACGGTACGTTTACGGCACAAGGGGAGGGAGCGCCTTATCCAAGCATTGACTATGACGATTATGTGTTTAAAGTGACTACGGGTGGGTATTATACAGCAAAAGGTTTAATGTTGCCCACCAATAAAAGCATCAATATGAAAGTCTTAAATAGTTCCTTTCAAAACTTATTTGAGGTGGAAAGCAATGGAGCCAGCACCGTACAAAAAGGCATATACCTCACACCTGGGACTTACTATTTAGAATTTGCCGCTGTGCCGGATGATGAAGATTATTTATCACCGCACCGGTTTTCAGTGACCACCACAACCGATGCAAATGAACCAATCGAGCCTGTATTTGAAGCAACAATAGGCCCAAATCCGGCAATTGATAAGTTTTGCGTCAATGCAATTTTTCAAAATCCAGAAACAGGAAATGTAAACTTGACCGATTTAACGGGTAAATTGATCGAAACATTTACGTTTGAAAATACAAACGGGTTTACAAAATATATGGACGTTTCCAATCTTCCAACTGGAACTTATATTGTATTTTTAGAATGTGCCGCAGGAACAAAAACCTTTAAATTGGTCAAAGAATAAAGCATCCTTGCATTTTTACAGGCCTCGATACTCGTAAAAGTATCGGGGCTTTTTTATTACTATTCAGCACAAAATAAATATTACATAAAAATATGTTTCTAATCGTTGCAAATAAGGTTCTTATATAATTTATTTTTTTGTATCTTTACAATAGTCCCGTATGTTTGTGGTGCTAACTTACGATTAAATGTACATAAATACCACAATCACAGACTGGATTAAAGAGCCTGGTACGGCACATGGGTGTAAGTCCCTATTCCTTTCCTTGTCTTGTACATCGAGTGAGTTAGCAGTGACCGTACCTTTTTTTCACCTCCATTTATTGCTAACTCACAATGGAAATGTTCAAACCCGGCAATCTACTTGCCACCATCCCGCCGTCACTGGCACACCTGGATAGCAACCGGCTATCATTTTTTCAATGTATTGAGGATTTTTATGAGTACAATACCCCGCAGGAGTGGGTAAGGTACCTGCATGAAAGCCTGAATCAACAACTGGATCCGTCTGAATGGATGGGTGATCGTTGTGCAATGAACGAACCCGAAGTATTTGACCGGGTGTATGCCAATCAAATCATGGTGCAGTTTGTGATTGAATTGCATGCACAGTACCTCAAGTATGTGCAGCATTACAATCAGGGACACATGAGCATACACCAACCACTTGCGCAGCCTGCTCAATCGGGAAGCCATGACGCTCAATCCTAAATCGAAAAAAGGACGGCAACCGCTTGATGTAGACTACGACCGTCCGGCACTGAAAGAACACGGCGTACAATTTGAGAAAATTACGGTACTGGAAGCGCAAAACAAGTTGCGCGAAAAACTGAAAGTGATCGGCGCCACAATTGCGGCTAAAAACCCGGTGAATGTAGGCGAATTTATGGCGGGCATGCACTACCTGATATGGTTATACCGCAATACAAGCAACTGGCCAGCACCAGGGAAAGCGTTCAAATTAAGTGCTCGAGAACGCTTGGGACTTAATGCGCTCTTGATCGCCGCAGGGCAAAAAGCCATAAAGCACAACGATTAATGATACGAATAGGGGAGTCTTTAGCCATGCTGAAGGCTCCCTGTTTTGTAAAACAAACAAAACCAAGTATATTTGCAACAATAAATGAACTCAAAACCATCCGTAATTTTTTTACGGTGTAAACTCCTCAAAACAAAACCTCAAAAATCATGACAGAAACGTCCCCAATTTTCACGAGTGGGAAGTCCCCAATTATTGTAAAATATGATTCTGCAAAAGTTAAAACAGAAGCAGAACTAAAAGATGAAAAAGAAAAAATTGAAGCCGAAAAGCAACGTATGTTAGAACATCAAAAAGGCGTTCAAAATAAAAAAATTGTATTTTATTCAGTTATTTTGTTAATTCCTGTTTTATTATTTATTTCACTATACTTTTCCTACGTTAAATTACAAAAAGGCCAAAACCAACAATCCTATATTTGGGGATCTTTGGCTATAATTATCATCTTTGCTTATGCTTCAAATGCTAAAATATATGGGAAGGGTTTAGGCTCTTTAACTTACGATGTAATTCGACGGACCTTTCCATCTATTGAGGTTTGGCTTTTGACAAATGGATACGTTAAAAATTAACCCTCAATAAACAAAAAAGCCTCGTGATCACCACGGGGCTTTTTTTAAATCATACTTACTACACCATGGTCAAATTCACTTTTAAGTTACCAGGCTTCATCACTGGGACTACATCCAACTACGATGATATTTTGAAGCAAGCAGCGCCTAAAGCAATGCTGCAAAGTGCATGGGGTAGGGTGGGTATGGCGATGGAGAAGGCATTGGATCACAAAGGCAAGGAAAATGAAGTAAAGCAATGAATTATTCTTTGTGACCAAAGCATTCAACATCATATTCGCTAATTATAAACCCATCAAATTTTTGGTTTAAGGTGTATAATTCATTGTTGAATTTGTTTGTATCAAATCCATGCCCAAAATTTCTTTTCCTGATCTTTGCCCTAATAACTTCATTTTTATCAGAACCTCGGTAAAAGGTTGAGGCCCACGGTGTACCATTGGGCGATAAGTAGATATACCACTGCCACCACTTTTGCCCACGTGAATTAATGCGCCATCGAGCCATTACCGGAAGTGTAAAACACAAATAACCCCACTTGGTACTAATATTGACAGTCCAACACATCGCGTTTGCCCCAAAAATGGTAATTGGTCCAATCGAAACATGCCCGCCTATGAAGTTCTCAAACCAGGAAAGACCATGATATTTTTTGTGAATACCCCAAATTTTCATTTTGTTGAATTTTGTGATTAGTTAACAAGGTAAAGCGGGCAATCTACTCCAATGGGTAAACTCGTAATCATCATCCACTTCACATTCGGATACTATTTTGCCGGATTCATTGTAAATATTTCCGTTTGATAAAGCGTAAAGCCATCCACCATCTTCTCCGGTCCATACGCGGCAACCTAAAGCGACAAATTTATTTCCTTCATTGTAAAGCCAAACGGTTTCATTTTCATCGGGTAATTCATCCGAAAAACTTATCCATAAGCGGGTCATAATTTCTTCTGTTGACCACCTTTTTACCTGTTCATAAGCCATAGCCATTGCCGAAGAAGATAATTCAGAATTTGGCATACCATGTAGTTTAAAACTCTCTTGTGCTTCTTTTGCTTGTTCAATAAACCAGTCTAAACGAGCAATCAAATCAGACTTTAAAATAAAGTCTTGGCAATATTTTTCAAATATAGTTGAGTTATTCATTTTTAAAGATTTTAGGTTTAAAGGTCATAGGCAACAAAGTCACCCCGATAATCCAATGTTATGCCCACTTTTTTACCGCATGAGCACTTTATTTTAATAAATTGCTTTTCCTGTCTAGTCCATTTTTTTTCAATGAAGTCAAACGGAAATTTATGTTCGCAATACGGGCATATTGCTTGGGATTCTGCCATCGTTATGGTTCCTCCGGGAACGTGTATTATTTTGCTCATGCTGGATGAAAGTAGTGTTGATCGTCGGCCCATTCATTACAGGGTAATTTTACTTCATTCGGATTATAAGCATTAAATCCATGTTTGTATTCACTCGGTTGATCGTCATATCTGGCAACTCTTTTTTTGTCACATACACCGATCGTACCGTAGTTGTTATACATCATTAAGCCGGATTTTTCGCAGTCTTTTAATGCCTTGCGCAAGGCTTCGAACGCGGCTTTTTGTTTTTATGTAAGTTCAAACAAATCTATGCTCATGGGTTCGTTATTTTAAATTGATGATGGTTGCATGTATCAAACACGCGTTGCAAAGTGTCCCAGGGAGAAACTTCTTCCTTGTGCTCAATAATTCGTTCGCGTTGGCAATGATGATGCTTTACCGTTCCCAATAAAAATGACTGTCCTGCATATTGGCAGTTGTAGCACTTTTTTCGTGCTTGTGTTTCCTTATTCATAAGCTGCTTTTTTATGGTTTAATTTACAAATAGGGCAGTAGGCGTAACTTCCTTTGCCTGTTTTTACTTTCCAGCCTGCCTTTCTTGCTTCGGTTGCCACATTAGTAACAGTAGCAAAATTTCTGTTACCAACATCTTTATATGACAAACTAAACCCATCTTCGCATGCATTGCAATAGAGTATTATAACTTGTCGAGTAAAGTACTTTAGGCTGCCGTTGTATTTAGTTATCATGGCTTTAACTTTATACAGCCCGCATTTTCCGAACCAATGTGGCAAAGAAAATGGTACCTATCGTAAATGAAATGGTGAATGCAATGCGGACCACCAGCCCAATAATAGCCGAAATCAACTCCGCTGGAACGGGTGACCAAAGTGGGCTAGGGTCCCAACCGTAAAAGAAATTTACTGCCGTCATACAGCTGTCATAGATTCCAAATCCGGCTAGAAACAAACGGTATCCGGCATCGTTCCCGAAATGGTTGCTATTGACCGTGCCGATTAATATAATAGACTGGATCAGCAGGCATAATGCCCACAATTCTATCCAGGCAATGTTGGTGATTAACCTGGCCGCTCCAACACTGTGTAGAATAGACAAAGTGATGATAAGGCAAAGCAGTGCCAAATACGCTACCAAAGATGAGGACAAGAACCGCCCGAGCAAAATACCCCAGGCATCCCAAAAGAACATGGGGTTGTCCGGTTTTACCCCATGTTTTTTACCCTTGGTATTTTGGGGTAAACTATCCGGGGTAAGCGGGGGGAAAGATGGGGTAGGCTTGGGCAACCCCACATTGTTTCCCATATTGTTTACCCCATCTTGTTCTGGAGAAACATGGGGTAAAGGTGGGGTAGGCGTGTTATTGCCCATGTTGTTTACCCCATCTTGTTCTGAAGAAATATGGGCAACAATATGGGCAAACACCTCTTTGGGTTTGGCATACCGCGCAAACAATGTGGGGCAATCACTGGTTTTAATCCAGTTAATGCGGCCATCTTGCCCAGGTATTTTAATGGTGGTAATAATAGGCTCGAAGGCCAACTTATCCTTCAGGGTAGACAAGTCCAGGTTTCCAGCCTCCCGCATTATGTCGGATATGCTGGCCCATGTTTCGCCGTTATGTTCAACTATTTTAATGTTCATAAGTGCTTTTTTGCCGGATTTGGGCGCTAATTGCCCACATCCAATGTGTTACAACATCGGGAACTACCGCATTTCCCAGGAATTTCTTTTGGTCATTGGAATTTCCTTTCAGGATATAGTCCTCCGGAAATCCCTGAATCTTTTTCAGTTCCGGTATTTTAAGCATGCGCATTAAAATATCATGAATGAGGTTTTCTTGCATGAATATTTTCAGTTGGCGCATCACTTCGGTATCCCCATCTTTTACCATCCAGTTTTGAGAAACATGGGGTTGGTAAATTGCGGATGCGAGGGATAAAGGCCTCCCTTTTTGGGATGCGATCACCGTAGGCGCTGGCAACTGCACCGAGTTACCCATGTTGTTGTATTGAGGATTCACGATAAAGGCGGTTATTAATCCCATTTTTGGTACCGTTGTAACGGAACCTGCGGGACGATTTAGCCCATGGTATTTTTGGCCACTCGAGAACTGTAAATCCATCCAATGAACAGAATTTACCAAGGCTATCCGGTCCTTTGTTGTCACCGTTGGCGCTGCATTTTGTATGCTTACGCATTCGCTGCTGTTGCCATAATAAGTAAACATCATCGGCGATACCAGTGCCTTATGGCCCCGTGTAGTGATTGTTCCTGCAGGTTCGGTAATAGCCTTGCAATAACCGGGATTATTGCAGGTCATAAGCATTGGCTCCAATCCGTGAAACTTTTTCAACCCGCCTAAAATACGCGTCAATGTTTTGTCTACTAATGGCTTTTTTCGATCAAAAATAGAGCGCCCTAAATCCGACCAATCCAACACATCCTTAACTGGCTTCCAGCCTGGCCGGTTATCCTCAAATAAGTCTCCACTTGCTTTTACTTTGCGGTGGGTAGGGGTGGGCCATGCAAATGCGGCTTTTGGCTTCACAAATGCGCCAAAATAGCGCTCGCGAATGGTGTAGGCTCCGAAATCAGCCGCCTTGTAAAGACGGTAATCGTAGGTAAATCCTAAATCTGTGATAGATTTAATCCAACGCATATAATCCAAGCCGCATTTTCTGGATATCGGTTTACCTCTTTCATCCAGTGGCCCCCAGCTCATAAATTCTTCAACGTTTTCAATTAAAACGTAATCAGGATCCAAAGCCAAAACATATCGAGGTAAGTGTTCCGCAAGGGTACGGCTATCCGCATCACGCGGTAGGCCTCCTTTGGCTTTACTGTGGTTAGTACATTCCAGGCTTGCCCAAATAATGAGTTTGGCCTGTGGGTATTTTTTTCTTGCTTTTTGTACAATCTGAATTAAAATGCTCAGGTCAAGTGTGCGTACATCTTCTGTTGCATGATACACATCGCCATGATTTTCGCTGTGCGATGCAATTGCAATTGGGTCATGGTTTACCGCAGCAATTACTTTGCACCGTCCGCTTTGCTCAGCGCCTTGGGTTGTACCACCAGCGCCGCAGAACAGGTCGACCATAATCAGGTCGACTTGTTCTTGTTTTTTTGGTATATGGGTCATAGGGCTGTTTCGGCGCGGCGTTTGTAAATGGTGGGCGCAATAAATTCGGGATTTTTCCCGCAAAATCTGGTTATTAGGTCGATATGCCCCCTGGCATAGCAACCAATGTCGCTTTGTGATAAATCACCAATCTTAGCCTTTGCGGCTAAAATTGCCGCTTCTTCTGTTTCGCCGTATTCAAGTACCCATCCGCAACCAAATTCCCCTACAATATATTCGCGTCCTGAAACTGGAAAAGGGTTTTTAACGGTAACAAACTCATATCCTCCTACTTGTAATTTGCGGCTTTTTATGGCTTTGGATTCCAAAACACAGTTACAATAATTTTTAGTTTTCGGGTCAAATACAAACCAATTGACCTGGTTTGCAAACTTTATACCTTTTTTATTGATCGCGATGAATAAATTGCAAAATTCCGGGGAATTAGCCCAAAAAAGCGGGGAATCATTTTTAAAAACGATAAAAATGGGATTATCAATTCCGTTACTATTTGTGCATTTGGCTACACAAAATTCACCTTGCCGATCACAGGGTAGTGTTATACTTACATTTTCCTGCCCGTAACGGTATTTCACCGCAACTCTATCGTTGCCGGAAAAACTTTTTGAGGTTTTAATTTTAAATACTTCCTTATCCGATTTAAAAAAATCGGTTAGGGATTGTGCTTTTTCAATGCCGATAATGGTGTAATTTTTCATTTTTTTGAATGATATTAAGTTTAAAATGGAATGTCCTTTGGGTCAACTGACCGCATATCTGCAATTGTAGTAGCGCTAATCACTGGAGGTGCGGCGCTTGACGCATTATTTGCAACGACAAGGGCATTAGTTTGTGTTGAAAAATATTGTTGATCTTCATCAGGCCAATCTTCAAACTTTGTACTGCCAGATTCAAATTTTAATTTTACCGTTTCCATGCTTCCATGCCGGTGTTTGGCAATAATAAATTCAGCCATACCTACAACGTTTGTTCCCGTTTCATCCTCCATGATGCCGTAATATTCAGGTCGGTACAGAAAAGATACCATATCGGCATCCTGTTCAATAGTGCCTGATTCGCGCAAGTCACTCAATTGCGGACGCTTTGCACCACCACGGGTTTCCACTGCACGGCTTAATTGCGCCAACGCAATCACCGGAGTATCCAACTCCTTTGCAAGTCCTTTCAAACCACGGCTTATTTTACCAATTTCTTGCTCTCGGTTGCCAAAAGCCGGGTTTTTATCTGACGAACCTGTCATTAATTGAAGGTAATCAAAAATAAAAAGTTGCACACCTTTATTTTTTTTCAACCTGCGGCACTTTGCGCGCGCTTCATTAATTCCTAAACCTGGTGTATCATCAATATATATTTTCAACTTATCAAATTTTTCAATAGCCTCACCCAATGCTTGCCATTCATGATCTTTTATATTTCCGTTTCGCATTTTGGTGGTAGAAATGCCTGTAATTAGGCTCAAAATGCGGGCTGTAACTTGCTTTTTGCTCATTTCAAGACTAAAAATAGCCACAGGTGTATTGTGTAAATACGCCGCATTGTATGCAATTGTCGTAACAATCGCGGATTTACCCATACCTGGTCTACCCGCAATAATGATTAAATCGCTGTTTTGCCATCCTCCGGTTGCCTTGTCAAGCGCTGTCAGTCCCGACGACACACCTGATACACCAATGCCTTTCAAATACCGATTATTTGCTTGCTCAATGTCTTTGAGCAAGTCCATCGCCACATCCATAATCACAGTGGTCGCTTTTGTGCTCACACTGCTAGTTACGGCAAATAAAGCCTGTTCACTGGCGTCCAATTGGTCAAAGCAATCAACACCATCATCCAATCCCTCGGAAACAAGTTTATGACCTACATCAATCAAAGCACGTTTGATGTGCTTTTCAACAATGATGCGGGCATGAAACTCTATGTTGGCACTGGATGCCACCATGTTGGTCAATTCCACCAGGTAGCCGCCGCCTCCAATTTCTGCGATCAAATCAGCCTTGTGCAAATGATTCGTCACCGTAAGCAAGTCAATCGGCTCGCTTTTTTGGTACAATTCATTTACTGCTTGGTAGATTATTTTGTGCGCATTTGAATAAAAGTGATCGACAATCAAAATGTCAATCACGATTACCAGCGCTTCGCGGTCAATGAGCAATGCTCCAAGCACCGCTTTTTCTATCTCGAGCGCCTGGGGCATCAATTTGCCCGTTTTTTTGGTAGCAGTTGCGCCCATGACCTAAATTGTGTAAAATAATGAAGCAGGTGCCCAAGTGGATACGCCTTGTTCAGACATTACTCCGGTGCGTAAATTAACCCTCAAAAATGGAGTGTCGTTTCCTGACCGGTATATGTATGCTCGACAATAGTTACCGCTTTCGCCTTGTTTGCGGGCCACATAGGACAGGTATAAGCAAATAAATACGGCCTTTGGGACCATACCATCTTGATCGACATACTTTTCAAGTAAAGCGGGGTTAAGTAATTTGTCGCAAAATGTTTTAAAATCTGGACCTTCTGCAAAGGTTATAGTAGCGTTGTTTACTTTTTTGGCCGGGTCGGCTGCAAGCCACAATTTGTAATCTGCATTTTTGACGTATTCTCGCCATTCTGCGGGCAACCAACCTTTGCCTGGGCGGTAGATGCTCACGGCATCTTTTACTTTGCCGTCCGCTGGAATGATTGCGGCAAATTCCGGGTCAATACGCTGTCCACGGGTGCCTCCTTTTTCCAACAATTCTTGCAACTTTTGTATTTTTTCAGTTTCGGTGCGATCTGCGGATCCGCCTTTTGCTTTGAACTTGCTGGTTGTGTCATGGCTGTAAAATGTAACCCAACCATCTGGGTTTTTTACTACCAACTTAAAATCGCTTTCTTTGCCGTAAATCCACTTTTTAACCCGCTTTTTGCGGTAACTTTTGGCTTTTTGGGGCACTTTTGTAGTCAAGGTCGTTGCGCTCATTGTTGCTTTTGATTATTAAGGTTAATGTCCACAAAATATATTAAAATCAATGTATTCACTTTGTAAGGCTCGGCGATTGAAATGCCAAAATAGTCTTGGGTTTGTTTAATAACCAATTGATAAAACTGGCTATCATTTTGCATTTTGTCAACCAATACTCCCAACTCTTTCCATCCTTCGCAAGATTTATCTTTTTTCCACTCCTCTGCAACCTGCCAAAGCTGATGTTTTGTCGCCCGGCGTTTATCTGCAATTGCCTCTTTTAATAGCGCACTTGAATCAAATCGTGCAACCAAACTGGCAAAATAGGCGCTCGCACCGCCTTTGTTTTTTTCAAACCCGGATAGCCCTCCGGTTTGCTGCTGTTTTCGCTTTGCCTGGCCAATCATGTAGTCAATACAGGCATTAAGGTGCTCATGCCCGTATTGCGTGTACCATTTTGCCCATGTTCCAGGGTGTATGCGGGTTGCTCCTGCCGCCAAAAGACGTTCATACAGCCGCTTTCGGCGCTGGCTGGTCGTCGCATTTTGATCTTCTTCGCGGCCTATCAAGGGGGTAGGGGCATCTATGCTGCCAAAAATGCGCAATGCGGATAGCAAATTACCGTGCGCACGGTCTATTTTTAGGAACTTATCAGGTACTAATACCCATGCTTTCCCATTTTTATGCAAATATTCAGCCTGTTTATCACAGGCTTCTACTAACCGATCAAATGCCTCTTTAGGGCTAATTTCATCCGCATTTCTGGCTTCATGCAGGTTTTTAACCAGCATCGGAAGGCATTTTTTGAAATCACTTTCAGTAAATTCCGTCCAATTCATTGGCGAATCCGATCCAAATCGAATGCGGCCAGTGCCTAAAAGCGGGAAATATACCACCATCATCAAGTGGTTCCACAAACGGACCGCATAGTCTTGGATCCGCAAAGCATTTTGTGCGTCCGCGCTGCCGCCCGGCCCCGGTTCAGCCGCCTCAGCCGCATTTTTCGCCGCCGCCGCAACCTTTTTTTTATTTTTTTCGGTTTCTAGGGCAACTGTACCCTGCTGTGGGGCGGTCTTATTTGGTAACATCGGCAAAGCCGATCCACTAGCGTCGTTGCGTAGCAACACCACATTTCCTTCTATCTTCTCACCTTTAGGTGTGAACTTATAATAATGGGGAATTGTGGAAAATTTTTCCGGTTGCTGGCCCGCAACGGTCTGATTTTCATCACTTTTTTGATTTTCGCTTACCGCGCACCAATCCCCTCCAAAAATCCACTGGAGGTTCACATAGCCTACTACGTTGCCCCGGCCTTTTGGGTCAACTTCTCCTTTGCGGTTCAATCTGGTCCATTCTATGAAGAACGGGAAACCTTTATAAACCTCACCGTTTTGTTGAATCCAGGTAGCGGTTGTTTTCTTGCGCCAATTCTGTACGGTGCGACGTACATTATCAGACACCTTAGATATTTTTGCGCCTTCATAGCCTTCACCGGGCGCTTCTGTATTCTGCATGCGACGCTTTTCGCTCAAACGAAGCGTCGTCCCGTGCGATGTATTGTTGGTTTTTAATGGGTAGTATCCATTCTGGCCAGTGCGCCACTTTTCATACTCCTCTGGTGAGGAGTTCTTGATCGCAAGTAACTCCTTCCATACGATGTTCTGCACATGGCGCAAAAATTCATACACTTTGGAGCCTACCAAGTTGTTGCCTGGGTTGGCATCCTCATAAGCAAGGAGCGCCTCTTTGAGCGCCTCACGCTCGAAATTGAAGTCAATGCCTAAACTCTCCTCAATAGTTTGAGGACGGCTTTTTGAGGCCTTGGGTGCGCTCAATATAGCTGCTTCCATGTTGTAAGGTTTAAAAACGTGCGTGAAAGATATTTTCACGCACGATATATGTGTACTCTGCTGTAAAGGGTCGCGTATTGTTAAGCGGGGTCGCTTTGGCGTTTTTCGGGAAGTGTGTTGCAAATGTATCGTATAGTAACCTTATTTGCAACGATTATTGTAAAAAAGATTTAAAAAAGTATGTTGTTCTAATCAGTGCTATCTCTAATCACCGTAACAGTGACTTGAATTACTTCCCAATATCCAGGTTTAAGAGCGGGATATTGCTCTACAAATCTGGCCGCCATTTCGATTGCAGTGTTTGAATCGTCGGCCTGCAATTGAAATTCTATCATTTCATCCTGCTCTTTTTTGTCCCTTAGCGGGTTCGTCGGTAGGGGGATTCCTGCTAATATCGCGGATTCTCGGAGCGTTGATAGATAGAACTTTGTCATTGTTAGTCAAGTATTTGGGGTCAAGATTTTTTGATTTTCTTGTTTTCAGTATTTTATCGTGAAATTCGGACAAGTCTTTGAATGAGTAATGGGTTCCGCCTCGGCCTTGTAAAGTTATTGGTGATAAATCGCCATACTGCACTCCTTTTTTTAGGAGTATTTCTGGCCATCCCAAGATGTTTACTGCATCATGGTGGGAATACCAAGTCCGTGGTTCGGCTAATTGTTCTTTCGCAGACAACACAGCATCGTGTACAACTTGTTGTATTTGCTCAGACAAACCTTCCAAGTTAATTTCGAACTGCATCGGCTTGCTGTTTTAAGATTAGGTCCATTTTTTCGGTCATACTTCGCAGTTCTTGCAGTTCCAAATCATTTTTTTTAATGATTTGTTGTTGCAAATTTTCTATTTTTGCAGCCAAATGCACCAAGAAAAGGGTAGGAAGCATTTTTGTTTCATCCAAAAGTTTCCTTAACCTTAAAAGCGCTTTTAAGGAGCGCCCTTCCAATGCGTCTGAAACTTCATGCTGTTCAAGCCCGAGTTGCTTAGCAATCTCGGAGTAATTCCCGCCTATCGTTGAGTATAAATACAACTTTATGACGGTCACTTCAGATTCTTTAAGTTCGATTCTTCTGGAATTAGCAGCCATGTGGGGATCGTTTATACAATTATAGTGCCTAATAATTTTGATAGGCAAATATAATGCATCATAATTCATAACACCAAACCCTTCAACGTAAATAATATGAGAAATTATGAAAAGTTGCGAATTTGGCGGAAGTACGACAAAAATATGTCTATGGAGCAAGTGTGCAACTTGATCAATATGGAAATAAAAAGGGCTTACGACAACAAGCCACCAAAAGGTTCTTTGATATACCAGGCAGACTTTACTGCCGCCGAAAAGGGAGAGGAGCGGAAATTTGATAAAATTACCACCGCCATATACAAATATATGGGCGTTGAGCCAGGATATTTTGGAAATTCTTACGAAAAAGAAGGAAATGTCGTAAAAGAGCTTTCTGCCGAGTACACACCGGTGAATATGATTAAGTTGCAAGAAGAACTGTTGGCAGCGTACAAGCGTATCAACGAGTTGCAGCAACAAAATTTTGATCTACTCAAACGGTTATCAGAAAATAATAAGTAGTGGTTATGTATCTTTTTATGTACCACTTTTTATATTTAATACATATATTATTGACTATCTGTTTTTTATAAATTGTTTTTGTGGTTTAAAATTAACAGGATATTATTTTTTTCAAAACGTATTTTAGAGGGCAGTTTGAAATAAAATCTCGCTGTACCTTTGCGCCCGCTTAATAATTTTTTTTAAACTGATCTTATTCCTATGGCTGGT
>JAIXUT010000067.1 GCA_027483385.1 Alphaproteobacteria bacterium | reverse complement strand
TTTTGAACAGCATCGTCAAAATTAAACGATGACTTTTTGGTCAAATCAACTTTGTTGGCGGCCGCCAAGGCTTTGGCATTGTCGCCAATCATGATGCTGAAACGGGCAATCAATGCTTGAAGGGTATTTGCTAAATCAATTCCCGGAACAATACGGCCTGTAAACGTAGTTGAAACGGGCGTTGCCGCAAGGGTAGTTGCCGCCGATTCAAGCGTGCGAACGGCTTCCTTTAATGCTTCTTCGCGGGTTACAAATTTGGCGTTGTCGGCGGTTTCTACGGGTAACTGCTGCCAAAATTGGGCCTGAGTACCAAGCGCCAAGGCTCTGAATATGGAAGCATAAACCGTAATCCCGCTCTTGGTCCCTGCATCGCCAGCAACGCTGCCTACGCTTTTCAAGATTAAATCGGCATTGGCTTTCACCAATTGATTTTGTGACCATAAATTACGCAAAACGCCGTTGCTAGGTGTTACGTTAGCACCGCCGATTCGGAGTTGATCTTCATCGGTGTTTCCTGCGTTCAAAACGGTCAACTCACGTGTAGTAAGGCCGCTGGCCGTAATGGCAGTGTATAGAACACCCGCTCGGGTGCTGGTATAACGAAATTGCAATCCATTGCAAAGTGTAATCAAGCCGTTGAGGTCGGTCGTAACCTGCGTTTCACTCGCGGCGCTTGGGTTGAGGTACTCTTGGTCACAGGACGTAGCCGTGAGCATAAGTCCTGATAAAATGGAATATAGGATGATCTTTTTCATAGAAAAATTCACGGTTTCAAATTAAAACGATAGGTTCAACTGCACCTGATAGGTACGGGGAATGGGCACGTTACCGAAGTCAACCCCGCGCAAAATATCGCTGTTGTTTCCAGCGTTGGTTTCGGGGTCAAAACCGTTGTATTTATCCCAAGAAATCAGGTTCCGTCCAATCAAAGAAACGTTCCAATTCGTGATTCCCTTTACTTTAGGCAATTGGTACGTAAGCGCCAACTCACGCAATTTGGTGAATGAGCCGTCATCTACGCGATATTCTTCGATGTTGGCCAGTGAAAATACGTAGCCGCGTGCCATGGTTCCAAGCATTTCTGCTTCGGCGATGTCACCGATACCGACGTTGTTACGCGTGCGTTTGTCGGCGTTGAACACCTGTACGCCTTGAACGGCATCCAATAAAAAGCGAAGGCCTACTTTTTTATAAGTAAAATTCCCACTGAATGAACCCGTCCATTTTGGGTTGGGATTTCCGATAACCGTCCGTACAAAGGCACCAGTAGGCTGCCCATCAGCCGCGCGACTCACGGTAAATTTAGTAGGATCATTGGGGTCTTGGGTTCCGCGCTCTCGCTGGGGAAGGTTTTGAGGTGTCAAGAGTAGTGAGCCGTCGGAATTGTAAGCATAGGGCCATCCATAAAATACACTGGCCGGCTGTCCTTCAATCAAGAACACTGGCGCGCCAGCAGAGTTGCCGATGGTGAGGGTTGACGTTCTGGGATTGCCTTGGTCAATGTCCAAAATTTTGTTACGATTTTGGTTGTAAATCACCGTAAAGTCGGCAGAGAAATCATTTTTCTTTATGGCCAATGCGTTCAGGCTAATTTCAAAACCTTTATTTTCCATCGTTCCTACGTTGTTTACGATACCAGTACCACCCGTTGAAGGAGCTAATTCGCGGTTAACAACGAGGTCTTTGATTTGCTGGTTATAGACCGAAACACCGATGTTCACTCTGCTTTTCAAGAAGGAAAGGTCAGCTCCCACTTCAACTTCCTCCATTCGCTCTGGACGTACGCGTGGGTTGGCCAAGGTACTGCCTGGGATAATGGTGTTTTTGCCCAAGAATGGAACGGGAGAGAACTGCCAAAAACGGCTGTAGCTTCCAATTCCCGTCAGGTTACCCGCCTGTCCGTACGAAGCACGAAGTTTAAAACCATCCCAAATACCAGTCAGTCCGCTGTTTTCCCAAAATTCTAAGTCTGAAACTACAAAACTACCGCTTATTTTAGGATAGGTTTGGTTGGTTTCAGCGGGTGAAAATTTAGAAGAACGGTCGCGACGAATAGCTCCAGTAAGGAAGGCTAAGTTTTTGTAACCAATGGTTGCTTGCGTAAAGAAGCCGCTCAAATTATAACGGTCTAAGCCATACCCTGCTGTTACGGTGGTGCTGGCAGCTCCGCTTACCGTTTCGATGAATGGTGCCGTATTCAAACCGCTTGCCCTGGTAAAATCAGCTTGGTAAAACTGATAGTTGAAGCCCGCCGCCGCATTGAGTTTAAGGTCTTTGCTCAGGTCGATTTCGTAGGTAGCGTTAATATCACTGTTGAATTGCGTTACGTTGTTGGTGGCATTGGCGGCAAAACCGTCAGGATAGCGCTCGGCTGGTAATCCTGCCACTGCTTGGTAAGGATACGGTGGGATGTAGTTTTTCCCTAATTGAGAATAAGTGTCAACTCGCACAATCCAGTCAATTCCTAATCCTTTGATAGGCGTAAGGTTAAGTTGTGCGTCGGCAATTGTGCGGTTTACGGCTTGTGTAAACTGCATGGCTTCTACCGTAGTCAATGGATTTACGCGTGTTGGTTCCACCGCCAACAAGTTACCAGCGGCATCGCGTTGTGTGATGTCGTAAATGTTGTTGGTAATTGTGACGGAGTTAATGGGGCTATAAAACACGTTTCCGTTGGGTTTTTCATTGGAAAAACTGTTGGAATAATTTAGTCCAGCCGATAGCTTAGCCCAGTTGGTAAGTCGTTGGTCAACGCGTGCGCGCAAGCCCACCCGCCGAAAATCAACTCCTTTCACAATTCCTTCGTTTTTCATGTAAGACGCTGAAATGAAGTACTGGGTGCGGTCTGTTCCGCCCGAAATGGAGACGGTGTTGTCGTTGCCGAGTCCCGTACGGAAAATTTGGTCGAAATAATTGTAACGGGTTACGTCCACTAGGTTGGAAGCCAATTGCGATGTGGCGCCATCGCGTACGATTCCTATGGTCGTTGTGCCTGGGTTGGCGGCTACCTGAGCTGGTGTAATCACGCCAATAGTATGTAAGCGTAAAGCAGGAAATCCGAATTGTTTGCCAAGCGTTGAAATAAAGACGCCTTTTCGGAGTTCATTGGAAGAAAAACTTGTCGAAAAGTTGATTTTAGGCGCACCTGATTTACCACGTTTGGTCGTGATAATGACTACGCCGTTGGCAGCTCGTGAGCCATATTGGGCTGCTGCCGCGGCTCCATTAATGACGTTTAGGCTCTCAATGTCGTTAGGGTTAATGTCTGCCAAACGGTTGGTCCCCAGCGACGTATTCGGTGCTTGCCCACCCAACGAAAGGGCGAGTTGTGATACGGATGATGTTTCGTTATTGACGATTACCCCGTCAATAACGTACAACGGATCCGAGCTTCCTTGAATGGATTTTACCCCGCGCAGGCGAATCGTAATTCCACCCGCTGGGTCACCAGAGTTTTGGGTGATTTGGGCTCCTGGTACTTTACCCTGGAGGGCGCTTACTAAGTTCGGTGTGCCTGATTTCTCCAAATTATCGGCTTTAATGGTCGTAATGGCATTTCCCAATTGACGGCGCTCGGCGCGTAAGGTTGAGCCCGTCACGACCACTTCGTCCAGATTGAGTTGGTCTTCCCGAAGAGATACATTGACAACTGATTGGCTTGAAGTAACGTCGCGGCTAACCGAACTGTAACCCACGGCGCTGAAAGTTAGTTTTATGTTTCCTGTCAAAGGCAGGGTAAATTCGCCGTCAATGTTGGCGGCGGTTCCGGTCGCAGTTCCAGGCACCTGTACGGTAGCACCAGGTATTGGCTGTCCGTTGGTGTCGGTTACTTTTCCTTTTACGGTATAGGATTGGGCCCAAACGTTAAGCGAAAATAAAATCGCTAAGGTTGTTCCAACCGTTCGCCGCCCTACCAAACGCAGTCTTTCTGCGTTGTTTTTAATGTAATTATTTTGGCTCATAGTGGTTGAAAAAAGATGTTTATTGAAATCGGCAAAAAACCGCAATAAATATGCAAAAAAACTGCATATCTCGACACGAAATTTTATTTTTTTTTCGCTTTTTGTGATTTTTTTGATAAATAAACCATAGATTTTTAATAGATTTTACTTTTTTAATTAAAAGCAGTTGTTATAATTGCATTTATTTGCAGGTTTACATCAAAAGGTAGTATGAATATGCACCAAGTCCAAGCGCACATGCTGAAACGAGAACGTCAGGCATTCATAATGAAACAAGTGAACCTTCATAACCGGGCTTTGTCGGCAGATTTAGGAGCAATGCTGAACGTATCGGAAGATACAATTCGTCGAGATTTGAATGAATTAGCGGAGGCGGGTGAATTGATAAAAGTACACGGAGGTGCACTGTCAAAATCGTATCATTA
>JAIXUT010000199.1 GCA_027483385.1 Alphaproteobacteria bacterium | reverse complement strand
ATGTTAAAAAAAGTAAACAGCTTTAGAAAAATTGGCCAACGAAAGCAAACCGTTGACTCTGGTTTTAAATTGAACTGATAAGCCTTATCAGAATAATGACAGAACTGTATAATGTGCAAATCTAAACGTAAGCCTTAGAATGGCTCAAAGCCAAATATCAATATTCAACCCCGATAATAATATGTACAAAAAAACAGCAGTTGTGGCGGGAGGAGCCGGCGGCGTAGGTGAAGGCATCGTCAGGGCATTATTGCAGGCAGACTATAAGGTAGTGGTTCCCGCAAGATCTGAACATAAGATTGTCCAGCTCCGCGAATATACAGCCGACATATCCACGGGTGAGCTGATTACATTTTTGGGTTCCGTAAACAATGAAGAAAATGCTGAAAAGCTGAAAGTGTTTCTGCACAACGAAGTCAAGTACATAGATTTAGCCGTTGCTTCACTGGGAGGGTGGCATCAGGGTTTTCCCATTTATTCCTATCCTTTGAGCGATTGGAATCGAATTTTAAATGATAACCTTACCTCCCATTTTTTGGCGATAAAGACATTGGTTCCGTTGCTGAATCCACGGGAAGGGTTTTATGTACACATCAATGGATTCAGCGCCGATGAGCAATACCCTATGGCAGGACCGGTATCTATGACAGCCGCCGCGCAAAAATCATTGATTCAAACACTGGCGAAGGAGTTGGAACGCACTGGTATTCAGGTTCATGAATTGCTGCTGGGCCCCATGAAGACCCGCGACCGTTTGAAACACGGGCTTGGTCAGCCAGATTGGTATTTGCCCGAGGAAATCGGCCAATTCATCATTGATCTCGTAAATAAACCGTCCCACGAAAAAATGCTGCACTACCTTCTATCAAAAGATAAATCTTGAGAAACAATGGAAAACTTATTGGATAAACATATCTCTTCCTCTCCCAGTGCCAAAGTTATGGTACTCTTCGGCGGGAGCCCCTACCGCAGAGATCAGGTCATCAGAAACCTCCGAACAATTGAAAATCTTTCCATTATCGGTGCGCTTTCAGAAGAAGATGGCGTAGACCTCCTTAAAAATTTACCGCAGGTGGATATAGTACTAATCGGCGGGCGCTATGACGCACATCAACGTCAACGTATCAAAACCCATTTGGACCGCAATCTGCCTGCCGTCGAACTCACTCAACCCGGATTGGAGTATCCGTATGAAGATGACCTGATTTATCAAAAAATAAAAGCGCTCGTTGAGCAATGAAGCAGCCACTATCATATTACGTTTGAACGGATTTACTAATATCCATCTTTGAGCTCCATTAAGGCTGAAAACAATCATGGCAGAAGATACATTCTTTTATTTAGGTCTTTCATTATTGACAATGCACGAAATGGACGCCATACGTTGCAGAGAATGGCGAATATTTCCCATACTCTCAATGCTCAGCGACAAGGCAGGTTATATAGTCTTTGTATTTGCACATATTCCGTTGTTCTTTTTTATTTTTTACCAACTGACCTACAATCAGGATCCAGAGGGGTTCCGAACAACCCATTGGTTTACTGTCCTCGCATCAAAACGAAGTAATGTTATCGGGGTTGCTTAAACTCATTTACGAGCTCAATCAAGCAGGCGTGATCACTGTACAAAGAATGTGTTTTACCTGCGCCAACTATCATTTGGAAAATGGACAGCATTACTGCCGACTTTTACAATCAAAATTAGCGGCCAACGAACTTCGGATTGACTGTCCCGAGCACGAAATTTTGGAAACTTAGTATTGCTCTTAAGTATAAAAGGCTAAAACTGACGAATACCTTTCAGTGTGACATAGCTGTTGTCAAACTGCTCAAGGTTCGGGACAGAGAAGGAAGGGATGAAATATCCTTACTTCCAAAGCCATGAATCAGCCTTCTACACATAATCCATTCCGAACTCCTTGATGTGTTCAATGACCGGTAAAAGTTTTTTGCCTTTTTCAGTAACGGTATATTCAACCCTCGGCGGAATTTCTCCGTACGATTTTTTATCCAAAACCCCCATTTCCACCAATGCCTTCAGGTCCTGAATCAGCATCTTTTCGCTGATTTCGGGAATGAGGCGTTTGAGTTCTCCAAAGCGTCGGGTTTCGTTGTTGATTTGATAAACGATCAATAATTTCCATTTCCCGCCTATGATATCGAGCGCCTTTTTAACGGGGCATTGAGCGGTTGTTATCGGATCACACATTTTTTTGCAATTTTATTTTCGAGCAAAACTAAGAAAAATTCCAATTATTACTAATTAGTATGTACCATACTTTTAGGTAGGTACTTGATTTTTTGAATAGTACGGAGTTAGCTTTGCCCCGTCAATTAAAAAAACGTATTAACATTCATGAAAACGAACGTATTGATCTATGGGGCAACCGGCTCACAGGCTTCGCCGGTGGTATATGCTTTATTAAACAAAGGTTACGAAGCTTTTGCCGTTACACACACTCCCCAAAAAAGTGAACCGCTGAAAGAAGCCGGTGCCACGATTGTCATTGCTGATATGGCCAACAGGGAGCGTATTTTTGAAATCAGCCAAGGAATGGATGCAGTTTCTCTATTGATTCCTTTCTTCATTGCCAATCCGTTGGATGGGCTGGAATATGCCAAAAACGCCATCGACGGCGCTAAACTGGCAGGGGTTAAATTGATCGTTTGGAACACAAGCGGTTTTATACTCCCCTTTCGCACTGGAAATCCAGCCATTGATGTTCGACTCGATATAGCTGATTACTTGCGCAGCAGCGGGGTTCCTTACATCATCATTCAGCCGTCAGCCTATGCTGAAAACCTGCTCGGGCCGTGGAATGCTCCATTTGTGGCCCAAAAGAATCAGGCGGCATATCCTACGCCTGAAGAAATGCCCATTGGCTGGATTGCCACGCAGGATGTGGCCTCATTGATCGTAGCGGCGATCGAACGCCCTGAATTAGCGGGAAGTGAATTCATGGTGAGCGGTTTGGAAAACCTCAACGGCCCTGCATTGGCACAACGGTTTTCGGAGGCGTTGGAACGGCCCATTGATTTTTATGCCATGCCGCCGAGTGAATTCGGGCAAATTTTAGACAATGTTTTCGGGCCGGGAGCGGGCAAAGGTGCAGCGGGCTTTTACCAACAACTCCACGACACCCAACAGTTTCCACCGATGTTTGTGGAGATGAAACCAGTATTGGAAAAACTGCCCGTTCGTATAACACCGCTGAAAGAATGGATTGTACAACACAAAACGGCTTTTCAAAACAGTTAATTTCTTTTGTAAGGGTTTCTCACAGTGCTCAAATGACAATTTTACAACAACGGCAACAACTTTCCGGGGCTGTAAAATTGTCATTTATTCCGTTATCAACGATTGCCTATATCTGTTATAAGGTAAGATCGTGGATGGCCAGTTAAATACTTGGCGGATATTCCGCCAGACGATTACATAAATACAAATACCATTCTTTTTCGTAAACGATATATTGCCTTGTTGTATATCCCTGTACGACACATTCCAATAAATTTTCTTCACATATTCCCAATAAACTCTCAAATTCATAGTTTTTTGCTTCATATGTCGGGAAAACACGGGTTAATGTATATGCGCCAAAACGACTCAAAAGTTTGTTACACTTAGCAGGGCGGCCTGTGCCGAGCAATGGCAGCTATTTGCAGCAAAGGGGAATTATCGGTCCGCCGATGCGGCTTGTCCTAAATGCAGTACGTAATAATGGGACCGCCCACGCGTCTTATTCATTGGATTTGCTCAGTGGTTCATCATCAGCAAAAATATGACAAAAATTATACGCCTATGCATGCATAAACCATAGAAATCCGAGCTGAAGATATGTTACTTAACCGTTGCTTTTTTGATATTCAAGCCGCTAAAAAAAAACGATGGGCAATTGAAAACTATAATACGTTACGTCCTCATGGAAGTTGTGATTATCTAACACCTGAACAGTTTCCCGAAATGAAGTGCCCACTAACAAAAAGAAGGATAACTTCAAAACGGGATAAAAAAGCAAAAAGAACAATTTTAAAAATTATTTCAATGACCAAAAATAAACCCCAAATTTGTCAAGCTATTTCAGGGAGATACATCATCATATCCCTGCTTTCGCAAGCTGTCAATGGCTTAGAAAAGGGGTTCGTCATTTTCCGTAGATATTTTAATCAATTAGAAGTCAGGGTTTAATAACGTATAACGATTTTTACCTTTCAAACCGCCGGCAAAGAAATGAAGCCGACGATTTGAAAAGCAACTGAATTTTACGGCAAAGTTCAATGAAACCTGGATCAGCCTTCCATCTTAAAACTTGGATCAACTACCTGCTTCCGGTGCGCGATCTTCCAGACGCCGTTTACTTTTTTTACAGTATCAACATAATAGCCTGTTGCCACAATGCCCGGTGTGGTTTCAGCCTCGGCAATCCAGTAATTGCTTTCAACTTTTGCCGTATCTTCGGTCAGTTCCGTAATACGCAGCGCGCCGATGAAGTGTCTTTTCCCCTTGGTGATGCCTGAACTGTGCCAGTAATTTATGTTGCCTATGATGGCATCACGGCCTTCAGCCACTCCCCAGGGACTGTCGTATACCCCGTCGGGAGTAAAATTATCGGCAAATTGGGTATCAATGTGGCTGTCGATGGAGAGGATGTAATTGTGCATCAGTTCTCCGATTTCCAAACGGTCCTGTAGATTATTCATGTGTAGTAAGAAAATTTAGGATAGTTAATATTTTTTTAACAGAGTTGTTTTGGGAAAGTTTACTTCCGTCAAAAAAGTTGTCATAGGATAATTTTTTGCATGTTTAGGGGTAAAATACAGGCTCCGTTTTCAGCCAGAGGGCGTTATTGTTTCCAGAATTCAGGGGGTAAATCATTGGTTTATTTCCTGTCAAAAAGCTTTTTCATGCAAAAAAGCAGTCAGGGCAGATAATTGGCTTGGAAGCATTAATTATTGCCTCCGACACTCATACAGTAAGGTGAATCCAAGAAAATCCTGTGATTTAACATCTATTTTAGATGATTATCAAAAAACTCCTTTTCATAATCTAAAAAGAGACTGCCCACAATGCGGGCAGTCTATCGTTTCAAGCTATCTATCTACTTAATATTTTATGAGATAAAGTTTGGTTTCTCCCAAAGCATGAGGAAGTGCATAGCAGCCGTTTTCTTTCTTAATTGTACCTCCGTCAAACAGTTCCTCCAGCGTTTGGGGCGTTTCCAAAGGCAAACGGATACTATGTGACGTATCATTTTGCATGTGAATGCCGATCAGTCTATTGTTGATATATACGGGGTCAGTTCCTTCGTAATAAATATGCACCCCGGCATTTCGGGCAATTTCCCGATACATCGGGGCGGGCATATTGGCGACGGTACTGTAGAGTGACGTATAATTCATTAATTTCATGCGGGCAAACGCCGCTTTGCCGTCGCTGAAAATACCCAAAACTTCTGCGGCAGGGTCGTTAATCTCGAAAAGTGGAGAGATCTTTTTAGCCGAGACATCATTGACCGTACTGTAATTACTTGAGGCCGTGATTTTTACCTTGCTAAAACTGTAGCGGGTATCGGCTGGGAGTTTGGAAAAGAAACCTTCTTTTTTTACCAAAACCTCGCCCTCCTCGCTTGTACGGAGATTTACGTTCATTTCCGTGACCGTCGAAATGCCCTTTATCGAGAGCCCCTTCTCCTGAATATAATTCGGAGCGTAGATCCACAGCAACGTTCGTCCGCTGGCTTTGAGTTTGTTTTGAATAAAGGCGAGTTTTTGGGCGTCAATTTTGAACGTATTGAGGAATATAAACAGCTTATACCTTTCCAAATCCAGCTTTGGATGGTCTAGATCCGAGAAATTAAAAATGTCGTACGGAGCACCGATACGGGCCAATTCGTCGGGTACTGTCACCAGCAGGTCGGTAGCCAATGATGAAAATGCCT
>JAIXUT010000027.1 GCA_027483385.1 Alphaproteobacteria bacterium | reverse complement strand
TGGTGAGCCTGCTGCCGCGCCTGCGCCGCGTGGCTTAACTCAAGTTAAATTTGTTAACGAGGCCGCTGGCCTGGCTGCCAATCGGCCCAGTCGCGTTCGCCCGCCACTGCGTAAATAATTGTTAAGCTTGGGTTCAGCACATAGGTACTGGGCAAGGCTTTGGCGCTGAGCGCTTCGCGGGTAATTATCCCGCGTGGGTCGTGCCAGATTTCAATCCCGCGGCCCCAGTGCTGATTGCGCAGAAAATCCTTCACCACCGTGGCGGAAGGGTCGGTCGCGATCGCCACCACGCGGGCGCGGCCGCTGCGGCCCAAGGCGTCGAGGGTCGGCATCTCGACCAAACACGGAGTGCACCAGGTAGCCCAGATGTTCAGCACCACTGGCGTGGCCGTGCCTGCAGGGATTAAGTCGGTGAACGGTTGGGGCGCGCCATCGAGCGTTTGCACCTGAAGCTTTGCCACATTTTGGCCCAGCGTGTGCTGCAGCACGGCTTCGCCGGGGGTGGGGGCTTGGTCGCAGGCGGCCAAAGAGCTTATTGAAATGAATAGCAACAACCTCTTGAACCACTGGCTGGGCAGTGGCGATTTTTGAGATTTTCGCAGCGAGAGCACCGCAAGCATGCACTTTAGTATGTGCGGAGCGGAACGCAAGAAAAGCACAAAAAGCGACCTGATCCAGCCTGTGGCTAAGGGTTTACCAATTTATCCAGCACCTCAATGCTCGGATCTAATACCATTAAAGTCGAAGATGGCGTGAGGGCGGCACGGTAAACTTCCAGGCTGCGGGTGAGTTTGTAAAAGTCGGCGTCACGGCTGAAGGCCTGGCCAGTGATGCGCATGCTCTGGCCATCGCCCACCCCGCGCAGGATTTGCGCGCCCTTGGTGGCTTCGGCCAGAATAATTGTGCGTTCCTTTTCGGCTTCGGCGCGAATTTTGGCCGCCTCCTCTTCACCCTGCGCCCGCAGTTCCAGCGCTTCCTTTTCGCGCTCGGCACGCATGCGGCGGAAGACGCTTTCGCTGTTGGCTTCAGGCAGGTCGGCGCGCTTGATGCGGACATCGACAACACTGATGCCCATGCCACGGCTTTCGGCCTGCACGCGCGTTAAAATGCGGGTCATCACGTCATCGCGTTTGTCATCCACCAGCTCCACCAGCCGCACGTTGGCCACTTCTTCACGCAGGGCACTGTTGACGATGGTATCGATGCGCAGCTGGGCGGTGGCGATGTTACGAACACTGATAAAAAACTGCCCCACATCGGTAATCCGCCAGCGAGTGAAGCTATCCACCACCACGCGTTCTTTATCCAGGGTCTGGACTTCCTCGGCGGGGCTATCGGTTTCCAGAATCCGTTTGTCGAACACCACGGCCTGGTGCAGGAACGGCACTTTAAAATGCAACCCGGGCGTGGTCACTTCGCGCACAATCTGCCCGAGCGACACCACCATGACTTGCTGGGTTTGCCCCACGGTAAAGAAGGTATTCAGCAGCAGAATGAGCGCGCCAACGGCAGCAACAATATGAACGGGATTCAGCGAAAAGCGCTCCATTACAGTGCCCCCCCTTGTGGTTGCGGTTTGGGCAATCGATCCAGCGGCAAGTAGGGCAAAATCCCCTGCGTGCCACGCCCGGTGGTAATCACTTTCGGGATACCCGGCAGCACGGCTTCCATGGTTTCGAGGTAAAGCCGCTGCTTGGTCACGGCGGGGTTGGCCTGGTAGGCTTCTACCTGCGCGTTAAAGCGGGCGGCGTCACCATCGGCCTGGGCCACGCGGGCGGTTTTATACCCTTCGGCTTCCTGCAGCAGGCGGGCAGCTTCCCCGCGCGCGATGGGCACAATCTGGTTGGCGTACCCCATGGCTTCGTTTTTAAGCTTTTCGGCGTCCGCACTCGCGGCCTGCACGTCGCGGAAGGCGTCAATCACCTGCTCGGGGGGGTTCACTTGCTGCAATTGCAAGCCCACCACCATCACGCCTGCGCCGTAGCGGTTGAGCACTTGTTGCAGCAGCTGGCGGGCTTCGTTGGTAATTTTGACCTTGTTGCTGGTCAGTGCGTCATCGATGGTGTGGCGGCCTATCACTTCGCGCATCACGCTTTCGGCCACATCGGCCACGGTGCGTTCGGGGTTGGCCAGGTTAAACAAAAACGCACTGGGGTTTACGATGCGCCACTGCACCGTGAAATCGAGATCCACAATATTCTGATCTTTGGTCAGCATCAGGCTTTCGGCCGGGACGTCGAGGCCGCCCGATGGCCCACTGCGGAAGCCAATCGCCAGCTGGTTCACGCGCTGCACGGGCAGTTTCTGCACGCGCTCGAGCGGCCATGGGGCATGGAAGTTCAGGCCTGGGTCGACGGTGCGTTGGTAGGCACCAAAGCGGGTAATCACGCCCTGTTCTTCGGGTGCCACAATAAACACGCCGCTCATCAGCCACAGGGCCACCAGCCCCACCACGGCCCATTCGGGCTGGAAGCCGCCAGGGAGACTGAAGCCACCGCCACCATTGCCATTGGTCTTGAAGTTGCCGCCGCCCATCAGGTTGCCCAGCTTTTCGCGCATTTGGTTCACCATCTGGTCGAGTTCGGGCTGCGCCTGATTGCCGCCACTGCTGCGCGGGCCCGAGGCGCGGCCACTGCCGACATTTTTCGGTTCGGGCTTGGTGGAGGTTTTGCTGGGTTTGCCCCAGGGGCCTTGGCCATTTTGCCAGGCAAAGAGGCGGTTAAACAACGGCAGAGTGGGGCTTTTCATGGGCCTACACTAATGTTTGGTGCATCTTCGTCAAGAGTAAAGCGACATTTCAACAGCTTGCCTGCCCTGTTTGCAGGCAAAGCACAGGGCTGTGGCCAAAGGGGCGCTGTGGCAAAGGTACTGCTTGCGGAAACTTACGGGCTTGTTAGCTTAAGTTTTGCCAGTTCAGGGAAGCCTGTAAAAAACGCATGACCTGCTGGAACCTAACCGGCGAATAGAAAAACCAATAAACACCGGTGCCATAGACCCATTGGCTTTCTTTGCAAGAGGGGCCACTGCGGAACGAAAAGCCCCCAAACCATCGCAAAGAATGGCGGGGGCTCTTTTATTGAAAGCTAATTCTGGTTTAACTTAGCAATTTCGGCCTGTACCAGTTGCTCTACCACTTTGGGTAAGTTGGCTTCCAGCCAGCCCTGCACCATGGGCCGTAGGGCCACCGCCAACACTTCGGTAGGGAGTACCAATTGCATCCCGCTGGCGGTTTCGATGGTGCCGACAGTATGGGTGCTGGTGGGTACCACAGGCGTTGCGGGCGCAGTTTCAATTGCCGCTGCAGCGGGGGGCGCGGGGTTGAAGGCTTCGGCATTCAGGGCTTCCGCAGGCGCTACGGTGGTAACGGGCTCGGGCTCAGGGCTGCCCAGTGGTTCAATTTCGGCCAGCAAGGCTTCCTTTTGTGCTTCCACGGCGGCGGCGCGTTGTTGTTTTTCCTGCCCGATTTCAGCCAGCAACTTATCAAATTCATCGGCGGCAGAATCTTCGGGCGCCAACGTGGCGACGCCTAAAATATCCTGCACATCCACAGGCGGTGCGGCCTTGGCCACTTCGGGCTGGGCTGCAGGTGCCGTCAGTTCGGCAGGAGTAAGCTCCAGCACGTCGTCATCGCTGGCGTCGGGGCTGCTTTCGGGGTCGGCGTCGGCCACGGCGGCAGCTTCCAGCAAATCGGCATTGGTGCCAACCTTGGGGCCTTCGGCTGCG
>JAIXUT010000078.1 GCA_027483385.1 Alphaproteobacteria bacterium | reverse complement strand
TGGAACGCGTGCTGGCCGAAACGCTGCCACCAGGCTTTACCTTTGAATATACCGAGTTGGCCTACCAGCAAAAGTTGGCAGGGAACACCGAGGCACTCATTTTTGCGCTGTGCATTTTGCTGGTGTTTTTGGTGCTGGCCGCCCAGTACGAAAGCCTGATCCTGCCGCTGGCGATTATTTTGATTGCCCCGGTGGCGGTACTGTGTGGGCTGTTTGGGCTCTGGATTATGAACGGCGAGAATAATATTTTCACGCAAATTGGCTTATTTGTACTGATTGGCTTGGCCTGCAAAAACGCCATTTTGATTGTGGAGTTTGCGCGGGAACTGGAAATTGCGGGGCGCAGCACGTTAGAAGCCGCGCTGGAAGCCTGTCGCCTGCGTTTGCGGCCGATTTTGATGACCAGTTTTGCGTTTATTATGGGGGTGATTCCGCTCGTGATTTCCAGCGGGGCGGGGGCTGAAATGCGCCGCGCGATTGGCGTAACGGTGTTTAGCGGCATGCTGGGCCTGACGCTGCTGGGGATTTTCCTGACCCCGCTGCTGTACGTCTTGCTGCGTAAACTCTCCGACAATAAACCCTTAAACCACATCGAAGACACCTTCGACGCCAGCAGCGTTGTGCAGCTTGGTGCGCCAACCGAAAGTACCAAAAAGGGCGGGAAAAAACATGCGTAGTTTTGCTCTGCTCGCTTTGGCCAGCACGGCCCTGGGGGGATGCGGGTTGCTGCGCCCCGACCTTGATACAGCGGCGCTGACGCCGCAGGTTTCGGGCGAGATATTGGCGGCGCCTGAGTTGCCGTTTATTTCCAGTACAGCAGTAGGCAGCTGGGTGTTGGTGAACCCTACCAAAATGCCCGAACCAAACGCTGACTATTTGCAAACTCTCGGGTTTGATGGGCTTACGCCGCTGCTGACGGAAGCGCTGAACGGCAACCCGAATTTGCAAATCGCGCAAGCCAGATTAAAGCAGGCCGAAGCCCAAAGCCGTAGTGCGCTCGCGGCGCTGTTTCCGCAACTTACACTTAGTGCCAGCGGCCAGCGGGTGCGCAATGCGCCAGGCGCGCAAGGGCAGGGCAGCCAAGGCAATCTTGAAAACCGCCTGAATGCAGGCGTAACGGGTAGCCAGAACCTGGATGTGTTTGGCCGTGTCTGGAACGGCCTGGCCCTGACCAGTGGCCTGCGCGAAGCCAGTCGCCAGCAGTTGGCCAATACGCAGCTGCAATTGCAAGCCAGTGTGGCGCAAACTTACCTAGGGTTACTGGCGGCGACCGAAGCCGAGCGGGCGTGGGCCGTGGCGATTGCTGCCGCCGAAGAACAAAACCGCCTGACCCAGTTACGCTATACCGCGGGCGATTTACCGATTACGCAGGCTCAACCCATTTTCGCCACTCTGCAAAATCTGCGCATCCAGGCCCTTGAAGTTGCCCGTCAGCGCGTGGAGCTGGAAAATGCGCTCAACACCCTCCTTGGCCGTGCCCCCCAAGCCATTGATGTGAGTGAAACCGACTTGGCCCAACTGGCCAAAGCGCGGATTGGGGTGCCGCAAACCATTTCGGCCACCGCATTGTTGGCACGCCCAGATGTTGGTAGTGCCGCCGCCCAGCTGGCGGCTGCCAATGCCAATATTGGCGTGGCGCGGGCGGCGTTTTTGCCCAATATTTCGTTGCAAGGCAATGCAGGCTTTAATGGCAACGAGGCCGGGAATTTGTTTGATTGGAGCCAGCGCACCTGGGCCTTGGGGCCGGTGCTGACGCTCCCTATTTTCCAAGGCGGGGCCTTGCGCGCCAACCTGCAACGCAGCTGGGGCCTTTACGATGAAGCCGTGGCCAGTTACCGCAGTGTGGTGTTAAATGTCTACGCTGAAGCCAGCAATGCCTTTACCAATGCCCAAACCGCGGCGGCCAGCGCCCAGAGTGCCACCGACGCGGCCTACGCGCTCGCCCGGAGTGCCGATGCCTATGCCCAGCGTTACACATTGGGCGACGTCGCTAAAACCGAATGGTTAGGGAGCCAGATTTTGGCCGCCCAAGGGCGCGCCAGCGCGGCGCAAGCCAATGCGGCCAACCATGCGGCGGCAGTGGAATTGTTTACTGTGTTAGGTGGGCAATTAAAGTAAGTCTAAGCCAACTCAATCGGCTTAGATCAATCGGCTTAAAAAAATTACAGTCCCGCGCCCAGAATTTCGGGCATCGGTTGCGTCGCTGAAACAGCAGCTTCCGATGTGTTCAGGACCAGTGTGGGTGTGAGGCTGGTGATAGGTTCCATCGGCACGAGCAGGCCCGTCACGGGGGGTTCGGCGGCAGCGGTTGCTGCAAGGGCCGCCGCAGGCTTAACCTCTGCTGCCGGCATTGGGTCAGCCTCGGCCACCACGGCTTGCATGCCCACATTTTCTTTCGGCACCATGGCCCATAATTTGCCGCTGGCGTTCTGGCGCCCCGCGCGCTTACCCGCCAAGGGGCCGTGGCCAAAGTAAATATCGCCACGCACCGGGCCTTGAATGGCGCTGCCGACATCTTGGGCGAACATCATGCGCTCCCACGGGCTGTCATCGTAGGTGTTGGTGGTTTTGACAAAGACCGGAATGCCGAGCGGGATGTAGTCGCGGTCGACAGCCAAGCTGCGGCCGCCCGTCACCTTCACGCCCATCGCGCCCGGGGCTTCTTCCTTGGTAACGCTAAAGAAAATAAAGCTCGGGTTGCTGTGGGTCACTTCGTCCACTTGATCGGGGTGGGCTTCAAGGTAATCCCGGATTTTATCGGCCGTGACGGGCGCTTTCACCAGGCCACGGTCGCGCAGGGTTTTGCCAATCGCCACATACGGGTGGCCATTTTTGGCGGCAAAGCCTACGTGCATCACGCCGCCGGTATCGAGTTCCACTGTGCCGCTGCCCTGCACGTGCAAAAAGAACGCGGAAACGGGGTCTTTTAACCACACCAACACTTTATAATTTTGAATATTTTTTTCAATTTCAGCGCGGGTGGGGTAGGGGTTGCGGCAACTGCCATTGGGCAGACGCTGGCCGGTTTTGCCGTTGCACACCACCAAATCCTTGGGCCTCGCCACCAGCGGCGTTTGGTAAGGGCCGTGGCGGCGCTTGCTGCCTTCTAAAACGGGCTTGAAGTAGCCGGTAAACTTTACCGCATAGTTGGTGTGTTCGTCGCGGCCACCTGGCTTATGGTTCAGCTGCACTTTGGCCAAGCGGCCTTCTAGGTATGATTCCAGGCCGTTGGCACCTTTGGCCATGCCTTCACGGCAGATGCTGGCCCACTGGCCTGCAGTGCCAAAGATTTTATTGGTTTTATGCAGCTGGCGGTGGCTTGGCCATTTGGTAAACTTGCTGCAGCTTTGTTCAAAGGCCTGAAAGAGGGCCACGTCGGTGGCGCCAAAGGGTGGGTAATCCCAACTTTTATTCGGTGATTGGGCGGCGGCAGCAGGCGCAAATAGGGCAAACCAGAGGGCCGCCAGCCACACACATGCATTGACACACAAAATTGCCTTGAAGGTGAGAGGAGCAGCAGACATGAAGGGGGGGGAGGTTGTTTGTTGGGTGCCTTATAGCCTGCCAAATTTGGCTTGGCAAGAGGGTAGGTAAGGCGCTGTAAAATATGCCTTTCAATTCTTGATTGATTCGTTTAAACTCATAAAGTTGAAATTTTAAGGAGTCTTCATGTATCTGGTAAATGGCCAGCCGACCGACCAAAAACC
>JAIXUT010000048.1 GCA_027483385.1 Alphaproteobacteria bacterium | reverse complement strand
TAGAAAGAGACAATAAGGAAGGTTTTCAACCTCCTGAATTGAAAAAATCATAAAAAAAACGGCAGGGCAATGATAATCAAGGAAATAGCCAGTTTACGAAGGATTAGAAGGGCTTTCTGAACAAGGTTGCGGGCGGTTTGTTCTTTGATATGAAGAAGGTCGGCAATTTCTGAATACTCACAATTATGTTAATACCGAAGCAGAAGCGCCTCTTTTTGACGGGGGGTAATTGACTCAACCAGGCCGTTAACTTTTCTGACTGAATCAGGGTATCTTCTTCATGGGTAAATAATGTTTCCGGTGAGTCTTCCATCGGTAAAAACGACTCTTATACCTTTCCCCATTCTTCACCATGGAGAAAATCGGCTTTGAGCGAGCGATGAATTTTTCGACGAAGCGAACGAATCAGATAAAATTTAACCGATTGGGCCTGACTTAACGAATGACGACTGCGCCAAATATCCACAAACAGATCCTAATTGGCATCGTTTACCGCATCTTCGTCTTGGTAAATGCGTTTTCCATAACTGAAGAGTACCTGAAAATACCGACGATACAACGCCTCAAAGGCAGTTTCACTGCCTTCACGTACCGCCTGCCAAAGGGTTTCATCCGTCATTGTTACCTTTATCAGGGATTCCTCAATGTCGCATTAAATTCAACAAAAGTAGGAAAAAATTAAACTTTGTAAAGACCGTCGCTCAATTTCAACCAATGATAGTATTTAACATCATCACACCTAACAAACCTGATACCGAAACCAGCGTTTCCATCACCGACCAGGTTTTGAGGGTATCTGCCATGGATAGTTGAAAGTATTCCCGAAAAAGCCAGAAGCCGGCATCGTTTACGTGCGAAAACATCATGCTTCCCGCCCCGATGCTCAACACCATCAGGTGGGGTTCGGTCTGAGTTGTGAATAGCAAAGGAGCCATAAAGCCAGCCGTTGTAATACCTGAAACGGTGGATGAACCTACCGCCACCCGAATGACAGCGGCCATCCCCCACCCCAAAATAAGCGGATGAAGCGTCGAATATTGCATCTGTTCGGCAATGGATTGGGTGACCCCGCCGTCTGTCAGGACCTGTTTCAGCGCTCCCGCTCCCCCAAAAATCAGAAAAAGCATGGCTACATCTTTGATGGAATCTCCCAAAAGAGCCGTTATCTCCGCCATTTTTCGGTTTTGCCGGATACCCAGCAGATACACAGCCGCCAATACCGAAATAAACATGCTTACGGTGGAGTCGCCAATGAAACCGAGTGCCTCAAAAAGAAATGAATTTTCGGGCAGAAAGGAGGAAAGAACAGTCGTTGCACCGATTAACCCAATGGGTAATAACACGGAAAAAAGACTGCTGAACAGCGAAGGCATTTGCGCTTCAGGCAGATTGGAAGCAACGAAAGCCGGATTGGGCAGGGTTGTATATTTTTGCAGCGTTACCCCGAACAGTGCCCCCGAAACCAAAATGGCGGGAATGGCCACCAAAATTCCGTAAAAAAGGGTTAAACCCAAGTCGGCATTAAACTGCTTTACAATCGCCAGGGGAGCAGGGTGCGGGGGCAAATACCCCTGCGTTACGGAAAGCGAGGCCAGCATGGGAAGCCCGATGTAAACGGCAGGGAGTTTGAAACGATAGGCAAAGGTGATGACCAATGGAGCCAGAAGCATAAAACCCACGGAATAAAACAAAGGTAAACCTACGATAAAACCCGTGATCATAAACGCCCAGCGTACATAATCTGTGCCGATAAACTTCACCATTTCGGTCGAAATACGCTGTGCCGCCCCGCTTTGCGCAACCAATTTTCCGAGCATTGCCCCCAGGGCAATAATGGACACAATCGATCCTAACGTACTTCCCATTCCCTGCTGTATGGCTTTCAGAATGGCCTGTGGTGGCATCTCCAAAGCCAGACCAACCCCCAAAGAGACAACAATAAAGCTTAAAAAAGTATGAACTTTAAAATAGGAAATGAATAAAACCAGTAGGAAAAGTCCGCAAACAGTGATAATTAAGGCCATAAAAGAATCAGATTACGGTGTTCAAACCAAAAAATTCGGAAAATCCTCCACCCGCTCACAGCATATCTGATCCATTACCTGCTGCAATTGCACTTTCAGCATACTGATGGTATGGTTGCCTCCTTCATTGCCCAGGGCACCCACCCCGTACATAAAGGTGCGGCCCATAAAGGCAAAATCTGCTCCGCTTGCCAGGGTACGGGCTACGTCGGGTCCCGAACGAACGCCACTGTCCATCATAATTTTGATTTTCCCCTTATAGTTTTCAACAATCGGCAGGAGCGATTTTATCGCCGATTGAGCAGCGTCCAATTGGCGGCCTCCGTGATTGGATACAATGATACCATCCATCCCTAGTTTTACGGCCAATTCGGAATCTTCCTCGCTTGCCACTCCTTTCAGTACCAGTTTTCCTTTCCATCGGTCACGGATGGCGGCGATTTTGGCTTCGTTGACCCGTCCCGAAAACGTTTGATTCATATAAGCGCCCAGCGCTTTCATATTCAAGCCTTTGGGCATGTATTTTTTCATGGTGGCAAAACCGGGTTGTCCATGATAGAGGGTATTCAGGGCCCAGGCGGGTCTACCGAAAATCTGCAGAAAATTAGTCAAAGACATTTTGGGCGGCATCGCCAGGCCGTTACGAATGTCGCGGGGGCGGAACCCGAAACTGGGTACATCGCACAGGACGCAAAGTACCTTGCAGCCTGCCGCTTCGGCTCTGTCAAGGATGTCGTCCCGTAACGTATCTTCTTTGGGATGGTATAACTGAAACCAAAACTTTCCTTCGGTCAATTCACCGATGCGCTCGATACTAGCGGTGGAAACGGTACTTAAAATAAAGGGGATATTATGCTGTAAAGCCGCTTTTGCCAATATTTCCGGGGCATTGGGCCACACCAACCCCTGTAATCCGATGGGAGCGATCCCGAAAGGAGCGTCGTAGATATGTCCGAAAAGTTCGGTTTTAAGGGTGGAGCCCGTATGCTTGGAAAGGTAGTAGGGTTTTAATTCCACTTCCCGGAGTTCTGCCGTATTCTTGATCAGATTTACATCCTCATTGCAGCCTCCGTCCAAATATTCAAAGGCAAAGCGGGGAACGCGCTTTTTGGCCATACGTATCAGGTCATCAACTGACGGATAATCGGTATTGTACTGTAGTGGTGTCATGATTTATTTTTCAGATCAAAAATTTTAGTCATCATCAGCCATTTTTCTCCTTCTTTGGCCATCGGTAAGGCCTGTTGGTATTACCATACAAAATCTTCCCAATCCCTGACTTTCGGGTTCTCGGCATCTGCTTTCGGTTTTGCCTCAAAGGAAAAATCATCGGCGGTTTCCATGATCATAAACAGGCGAACGCCGATACGGTAAATTTCCATGCTCACAATACCCGAATCAATGATAGACGCTTAGATTTCAGGCCAAATATTCTGATGCAACCGTTCGTATTCGGCGATCAGCCCGGCATCATCTTTTAAATCCAAAGCTAAGCAGAATCGTTTCATATTTATATGGAGTTTTTAGGTTGATGGCCTTTCATGCCGAAAAAAAGAACCATAAAAAAGCACAGCAAAGGAACAACGTAACCTTTCTGAATATCATCACCGGCGTTGTCAATAATCTTACCCATGATTACTGGAAAAATAGCCCCGCCAATGATAGACATGACAATTAGCGAAGAGGCGGGTTTGGTATTTTCGTTCAGGTCTTTGATACCCAGTGAAAATATCGTCGGAAACATGATCGACATAAAAAATCCCAAACCGCCCAAAGCCAGTACCACGTTTTTACCTTCGGCAAAAATAGCCACACCGCTGAGAAGTATACAAAGTAAGGCGTAAACGGAAAGAAGGGTTGCGGGTTGAATATACCGCATAATGATTGTTCCGATAAACCTGCCTGACATGAACAGCAGACCGTATACCCCGAGATAATACCCTGCCGTTTTCTCGTCCACTCCGCCGCCCGAAACAGCCATTCTGATAAAAAAACTCGTTACGCAGACCTGGGCTCCCACGTAAAAGAACTGGGCTGTGACAGCCCAAACCAAGTGCTTATATTTGAGGGCTTTGCCAATGCTGCCCGAAGATACTCCGCCAGTTTCTTCTTTAAATTCGGGGAATTTCAGCACGGCAAAAACCACGGCCAGCACCAGCAGAAAACTGCCCAAAATCAGGTAAGGCATTTTCACGGAAGCAGCTTCGGCGGTGAGATAGGCCATTTTTTCTGCCACCTGCATGGCGGCAAGTTCTGCCACAGAGTATTCTTTTCCCGAAAGAATAAACAGCGTACCGATCATGGGAGCCAGAAAAGCCGCCAGACCGTTGAAGGACTGGGCTAAATTGAGGCGAGCGGTCGCTCCTTGGAGATCACCGAGTTTGGTGGCGTACGGATTGGCCGCCGTTTCGAGCATCGTCAGTCCACAGCCGATGATAAACAGCCCCAACAGAAAGAGACTGAAACTGCGGCTATCGGCGGCGGGAATGAACAAAAACGCTCCTGCGCTGAAAACCAACAGCCCTGTAATGATCCCATGTTTATAACCAAAGCGCTTCAGCACTGATCCCGCCGGAATGGCCGCTAAAAAATAAGCCAAATAAACGGCCGTATCCACAAAAGTAGACTGCGTGTTGGTCAGTAAAAGCGCTTTTCGTAAGTGCGGAATCAGGATACCCGTCAGGTTATTTGAAATTCCCCACAGAAAAAAAAGGCTTGTCACTAAAGCGAAAGGAATGACATAATTCGATTTGGCATTTTTCATCGTAAAGATTTAAGGTTCACTGAGTGAACGGTCTAAATGAATACCCGCCGCATACAGGCAGTTATAGACTCCCCTGACATTGACGTTCAGGATTCGGTCAAAATCCTCCGCAGAGGGGGTTTCCACCTTGCCCACGTGCGCAACTCCTGCATTATTGACTAAAATGTCGATATGTTTGATCTTGTTGAACGCGGTCAGCACTTCACGTTGATTGGTCACATCACAGACTTGAGCAAAGGCCCGGCCTCCATTATAAGTTATTTGCCTCACGGCTTCTTTTGATGCCTCGCTATTAAGCTCAAAGATATGAACGGTAGCTCCCATGCGGGCAAAAAGAATGGAAATGGCTTTGCCGATACCACTTCCTCCGCCGGTAATTACCGCAATTTTATTGGTCAGTTGAAACATGCTCAGGTTACAAATTACTGGTCGTCGAGTGATTCAAAAATGTCTGCTCAATAAGGTGTTGTTTGCCGACAAAAGAAGCAATACCCAACAAAATTTGCCGGAGATTGATTTGTCAAGGGCATCTATCTACTTTTATTGTACACTTTAAACAGCATCTTTAATTTAGAACTACTTCCGCACAGCGGTTGTCTCAATGTATCTCCGATTACGCACATTCGTTCTGTTTTTTTTCAATGACAGGACGTTAAACAATGGAGACTAATTTCATGCAAAGAAATGGGCTTTAGCCATAGTTGTATACCGATGAATTGGCAATATTTTCCAATATTTTAGCAAATAAGTATCAAAACGCTTAGAGAAAGTTTAATGCTAACGTCTGATTAACCCGGGCGGTGCTAAGGATTCGTCATTCGGTCCCGGATCAACATGCCTTAGAGTGTCTCATCCTAAAAAAAACCAGCGAAGAAGCCTTTCCGCACTATATAAAAAAAATTAAGGTGTTCAAATCATCTGGTGCCCTAAAATACGCATGAAGTACAAACACCGCAACCGGCTCGTATCGATAAGCTACAGCAAATGACTACACCACCCTATTAACACTCCTAATCAATCGGATACTACTGAAAATACCGTGTTAGGCGCATACAAGGCTGAATGCTGAAAGGTTCACTCAAAATCTTTTTTGTCCTGATCGATTATCCTACCGTCGGCCAATTCTATGGTTCTGTCGGATGCTTTGGCGAAGTCATTATCATGGGTTACGGCTATGATGGTCTGGCCGTATTGGCTCGAAATCTCTTTGAAAATATCAAACACAACAGCGGAGTTTTTACTGTCCAAATTTCCAGTTGGCTCATCTCCCATCAGAATGGCGGGGTCGTTGATCAACGCCCGGGCGATGGCTACCCTTTGCTGTTGACCACCGCTCAACTTGGAAGCCGGTTTAAGCGCCTGGTCTTGTAAACCCAATATTTTGAGTTTTTCATAAGCCTTATGTTCTATTTCTTCGTAGCCGTATTTCCCCAATCTTCGAGCGGGGATCATTACATTTTTTAAACACGTAAACTCGGGCAACAGATAGTGAAATTGAAAAACGAAACCGATATTTTCATTGCGAATAGCGGCCAACTCATCGGGCTTTTTACCCGTTATTTTCTCACCTTTGATGTACAATTCGCCTTCATAGACGGTGTCCATCGTACTCAGGCAATACAGAAGGGTGGATTTGCCCGAGCCGCTTTTGCCCACAAGGGTCAGAAACTCGCCTTCGTAAGCATCAAAGCTGACATTGTCTAAAGCTTTAAATTTCACGGGGTCATAAAAGTATTTTCCTAAATTTCGGGTGCTTAAAACAACCTCCAAACCCCCGATGGAGGTTTTTTCTATCAATGTATTCATTTATTTTCTGTCTTTTAACTATCTTTTTTTAAAAGAGAAGATAGGGGTCGAAGGTGCTACTTTCTGAAAATTTCAACGGGGTCAACTTTTGCGGCTTTGCGAGCAGGGAAATATCCGGCACAAAGAGTTATTAACATACCTAAAATAAAGCTTCTGATAAAAAGTGTCAGCTCAAAACCAATGGGAAAATAGCCAACCGGGCCACCCATATAGATATTTGACATGATGGCAATTAAAACTGAGCCCAAAAGCAAACCGACCGCCGTTCCGATTATTCCCATAATAATAGCCTCAACAATAAATATTTTCACTACATCGTTGCCATTAAAACCTGTGGCTTTAAGTATGGCTATATCATTTATTTTTTGAATAATCGTTGAACTCAAAATATTGTAAATTCCGAATCCAGCCACAATTAAAATAGCCATTGAAATAGCTCCCATCATGGTTTCACGGGTGTTGTTGCCACTTAAAACATCTGCATTGCTTGTTTTCCAGTCTTCTACCGTATAGGAAGTCAATTGCTGTAATTTCTGGACAAAAGGCTCTGGGTTATTGGCATCACGGGTATTGATGAAAAGTGTACTCACAAATGAGGGCCCTTCCTTTATAAACTGCTGTGCTGTGCTTATGTTCACATAGGATTTGGTGTTGTCATTCATGCTGCTGCCTGTCATAAATATTCCCACGATTTTCATCACTTTTACGATCCCGAAAGAAGAGGTTACGGTTATGTTATCATTTATACCTAAACTCAGTTTTTCAGAAATGCCACTGCCAATAATGATTCCGTTGAGGTTACCCTGTAATGCTTCGGTGTTACCTGCCACCATATATTTATCGGTATTAAACATTTGTGCATATTCTATCATGTTCACTCCGTTCCCCGTACCTTTTATTTGGGCTTTGCCTCGGTTATAATATGCATCAAAATTTACTTGAGCAATAGCGTTTGTAACGTAGGGTTGGCTTTTTACCGCAGCTAACAATGCCTCTGGATTGATGATTTTTTTTGATAAAGTAGTAATCTGGGGATTGATAATAACTCGCAAACCTGAGCTATCATCTGTAGTCAAAGGTTTGCTTATTTCATCATTTTTATAAATTTTTATGTGGGCATTATTTTTGAATATTTCGTCAGTGGAATATTTGCTGAAACCAGCGTCCAACGAATTCATGAATAAATACATGCCTACTCCAATAGCTACTCCCAATGCAGCTACCATGGTTTGCTTTTTCCTCGTATAAATATGTGTAAAAGCAATGTCTATATTGATGTTCTTTTTCATTCTACGGCTTTAATTGTGACCCTACTTCAGAAGTGACTGTTTCGTTAGCTTCAATATTTTCTGTGATTAAAATCGTACTATCCGTAATTCCGCTCAGTACCTGTACCCAATCACTGCCGGCAAATTTGATCGTAATCTTTACCTTTTCTTTCTTGTCTTTTACCTGTACAAATCCCCCAAAATCAACGAAATTTCTAGGTATCAATAGGGCGTTCTTGGCGGTAGCCACCGTAATATTGCATTGTAATTGGGTGTTTACAATAGAAAAGTCAAGGGCTTCATTGAAAGTGATTTTGCAGATAAACGACTGAGTACTTTCGTCAAAAGCAGGCAAAATTTCGGCTACTGTACCTTTGTAGGTTTTGTCTTTGTGGGTATTGAGTTGCACCAATGCCTCTTGGCCAACTTTGATTTTGCCAATGTTGCTCTCATCCACATTTACCCTTGCATAAATATCGGCCGGCTCGCCAATCAAAGCAATGGCTTCGCCACGGGTAACGTAGTCGCCTGTCTGCTTGTATTTTTTATAGACTTTGCCGCTTTTTTGCGCTTTGATCTGATTTTTACTCAACACCACAGTATTTACTTCTTTCAATGCCCTATTGCTAATCACTTGCTGTTCGGCTTGTTGCTTGATTTGCCTGTAATTTTCGAGCGAGCTTTCATAATTGGTCTTTGAAGTTTTGTATTGCAATTCGCTGTTTTCAAGGTCTATTTTGGCAATACTGTTGCTTTCCCAAAGCTTTTTATAGCGTTGCCATTGCACATGATCCTGCTCCATTTTTTGTTTATTGAGGTTGATGTCATTTTGGGCCTGCAATAAAGCCGGGGCATTGCTTTGGGTGTTGGCTTGGGCAATGCTGTACAATTCTCCAGCACTTTCCCAGTTGAAACCGCTCTCTTTATTGTCCACCACGGCCAATATTTTACCTGCACTTACGATGTCGCCTTCTTCAAAATTGACGGCTGACAGATAGCCATCCGTTTGTGCTTTGAGGGTGTAGGTATTTTTGGCTTCCAAAATGCCCGAAGCAAAGACAGTTTCGATTACATCTTTACGAATGGGTTTGGTTTCTTGGGTTTTTTTGCCGCAAGCACTCAACAGACCCACAAGTGCGATGCATACTATCAATCTACTTTTCATTGTTACCTGATTTTATTGTTAAAAACAATTTTTGATTGGGCGAGCATTACACTCACCTTTGAAGAAATAAGGCTGTATTGGGCGTTGAGCATGGCATTGAAACTGGTCAATGTTCGGTCAATGCTGATAAGTCCTTCTGAATAAAGGTTTTTGTTTTTCTCGTAGGTATCTTACTGAATCTCAAGAACATCGACATGACTTTGCAGTTGCGAAACAGCCTTTTCAAAATCATTGACCAATTGCCTTGTTGTTAAATCGGCCGTGATTTGTGCCTGTTGGGTATTTTTCTTTGCCAACTCATAATCAAAATACGCTTTTGTTCGATTACTGATGGTATTGGCATTGGGCAAGGCAAAGTTGAGTTTCATGCCAACGTAGTTGCTGGTGATCCACTTCCCGCCAAAAAGCGTAAAATCATTGTTATATTGGTTGAAGGAATTTCCGGCCACAAAAGACAAGGTTGGATACATGCTTTTCCTGGCTTTGTCGATATACTCCAAGGCATACTTTTCTTTCAACAGATTGCTCTGAATCAGTAGGTCGTTGAGTTGAACGTCTTGTTTTGTAATGGGGAAATTGGTCGCAACTTTTTCAGTAATCTCAACCTCTTCGGCATCTGGAATGTCGGCCAGGATTTTCAATGAGAGGTAGTTTTGTTTGAGCAAATGCTGAATTTGGTTGATGTTTTCCTTGATATTGAGCCTATTCACCCGGCTGTCGTTTACGTCCTGTTGCTTGACGATGCCCTGTTTGTATTTGTTCTCGGCCACCTGCAGCAGCGTATCGGCCACCAATAAATTTTGTTGGGTGCTTTCCAATTGCGCATTGAGTTGGATGATGTTGTAATAGATAGCGGCCATGTTTTCGTGTAGATTTTTGAGGTTCAGCCTGCTCTCTGTTTCCGAAATCTGAATGTTAATATCTGACAGTTTATAGTTTTGCCAACCTTCAAAATTGAGTAGCTTAATGTCCAGATTTTGGTTGGATGCCGTGTTGTACTGCACGCCCGTTTGCACTTCTCGAAACTCCCCTTTTTGACCACCAAAAATCTCGGCGGGAAATAGATTGACGGGCAGGCGAGTGTTGTTGGTAAAATTACCGCTGATGCTTGCCACGGGGTCGGCTATGGCCAATTTGGCGGCTAATTTTGTTTTTTTTGCTTGTAAAACACGAATATGGTTAGATTGAACAGAGATACTTCTGGTATCTGAATATGCTAATAAAGCCTCTAAGTTATCGAATCTTTTTTGTGCGTTGATCTGCTCCAAATGGCTGAATATAAATGACATTATCAAAATTAATTTTTTCATTGTGTCAAACTGCTTTTAAAATCGAAGTGTTATGCTCAGTAAGTATTGTGCTGTATCTGATTCAAAGTTTCTTCAAATCTGTAGCTTATGAAATGAGTGTGGACCTGAAATGGACAAATAGGGTTTGAAGTGGACACGAAAAGATTTGAAAAAAGACCTCAATCAAAAATCAAGGCCTTTAAATCAATTGTTCATTTTACTTCTATACTTATCTTCTGTTGGGTGTGAGCCGAAAAATATCCCAAAGCGCCGCCTTTGATATTAGTGACAGGGTTGGTAGGAATGGTGCCTCCTCCTGGGCCGTTCCCCTGCACTGAGTTGAGCGAAAAGAAATAATCATAGATTGGTTTATCAATGCAGTGCATTTCTAAGGTAACATTATCACCGAGTACGATTTCAAAGTCTGGACTCAAAATCGGCCTTGAATTAGGCAGTCCATTGCCAATGTTATCGTTTGCAACAATGATTGATTTATCTTTTTCTTCATTTCGGGTTTGTATAAACCGATAGCTATTGCCAAAGGCAGCAGGGTCTATAAATTGTGGGTAGATGATGTAGTTTTCAGCGGTACTTCCAGGAGGCGAAAAAGAGCTCTTTTGTACTTTTATTCCCGTTAATTTTACATT
>JAIXUT010000080.1 GCA_027483385.1 Alphaproteobacteria bacterium | reverse complement strand
GACCGAACCCTTGAATGCTACATTGGGCTTGCCTGAAGCATTACGCCCAATAGCCACCGACAAACGATTGGCATTTTATTTGTCTAATCCCGCTGGGGTACCAGTAGGAGGGGTAAATCTAGGTCGCGCCAGCTTCTTTACCGCCAACAACGCTGGCATTCCGGTGTATTTGCCAGGAGAAATGTTGTTGATTCGTGCCGAGGCGAGTGCCCGTCTAAATGATTTAGCGGCTGCCACAACCGCTCTGAACGCAGTCCTAACCAAAACCACCGATGCGTGGGGAATTGGGGCAGCATTGCCTGAGTATGCAGGTGCCAACACGGCCGACGCTATTTTGACCGAAATTTATCGTCAGCGTAGTATTGAACTGTACCTGTCGGGATTGAGATTAGAAGACAGTCGACGTTTCAATCGTTTGGCCCCAGTTGCTGGCAATACCGCTTCTCAAATCGAGCGTAATCGTACTTTTTACCCTTATCCATTGGTTGAACGAGATAACAACGGAGCCAATACCCCTGCCGACCCCGCGATTTAAGTGCTGAATTTGTTAATGCATAACTATACAAAAAATCCCTGTCGTGAGGCAGGGATTTTTTGCGGTGTCAGAAACAAAGAAAATAATTAAAAGCGATAACGCAAACCTACCTGAATCTGCCAACGCGAATTTAAGGTAAAATCATTGAAATAGGTTTGTTTTTGAGACGCGTCAAAACTGTAGGTAGGCACCCCATTTTCAACGCTTACCCCAAGTGGCTGAGCCAATCGAGTGGAAGAGGCCAACTGACGAACACCCCAATTGGGGCTGATTAAATTTCCAAGGTTCAATACGTCAACGCTCAACTGAATCACGTTTTTATTGGGCAAATTATAATCCTGCAAAATCCGTAAATCCCATTTGGAATACCACGGATTCAGCGAAGCAAATTTTTCGGCATATTGCCCGCGACGACTGCTCAAATAATCATCCTGTGCAATATACGATTTCAAACCCGAGCGTTGCGCAGATTGCTCGGCAGCAGCGCCCGAAAACTTCATTTGGTCGATCTGAGCATCGGTAGGAATGAACAATAAATCGTTGTTGGTACCTCCGTCGTTATTAATATCTCCCGAATAAGTAAAACTGTAACGATTGCCCTGCACATATTCGGCAAACAACGAGAAATTAGTCGCCCATTTACCACCGCCGTACACATATTTTTTTGCCAATACGCCCACAAAACGGTGACGATTACCGAAAGGAGAAGGCCCGAGAATCGGACGGTTTGAATTTTGTACATCGGCAGGGTTTAAATCATAGACGTCAGAGGAGATCTCAACGGTCGTGGAAGCACCGTCTTTGGCGTCCAAAAAGTTGTAGCCCCCTTTGACAAACAACCCATTTGCCCACGTCTTTTCGGCTTGCAATTGTAGGTTAAATGTACTTCCTAAATTGTTGTTGGTGAATACATACGCATTGGTTGCACCTCCAAAAATCTGAGCACGATCGGCCGCCAAATAAATAGGACGGGTATCTGCTCCCTGCAAACGACCCGAAGGTGTTTTTAATCCCCAGTTTTGAACCATCACAGCGTTGACATCTTTGGTATAAATCACATCGGCTGATACCAACCAGCCTGACTTGAACTTATGGTCATAGCCCAAGTTTGTCCGCCAAACCTGTGGGAATTTAAAATTAGGGTCCGTCACACAATAGAAGAAAAAGGCTGGATTGGCTACCTGATTTCCAATCCAAACAAATGGGAAACGACCAGTAAATAATCCGGAGCCTCCGCGCAATTGCTTCGAACGGTCGCCTTTGACGTCATAATTGAAGCCAATTCGGGGCGAGAACAGGGGTTTTTGCTTAGGCAAAGTCGTACTGCTCAGTTTTACGGGTTGGGCATCGCCATTGTAGTACTGAATATCAGGCGCATAAGCGCCTCCTTTGTCCAATAGTCCACCATAACGGGCAATGTTTTCTTCCACGCGTTGGGCCGTATTGAAGTAGAGCGGCATATCTAACCGCAAACCGTAGGTCAAAGTCAACTTGTCATTAGCTGAAAATTCATCCTGACCATACAGCGCCCATTGCCCCAACGTTGTTTGCGCCAATGCCCACGTTCCGTTGGCATTATTGTTGGTAAAGGCGGTACGCGCATCGGCTACTTCTTTGGCAAAACCTGCGGAGTTTATGAAATTAGCAGCGGTTTCGATAGGCTCACCAGGGCCAAAAAATACCCGTGCGCCATAGCCCGTCAGGTTAAAGGAGTTATCAAAACTAAACCGTTCGAGGCTTGTACCGAAGGTTAGCGTATGTTTCCCAGCGTAGATATTGAAATTGTCGGTAAACTGAAATACCCGCTGGTCGAGGCGATTATTGATTGAAAACGGCTCGTGTCCGGCCACAATGTAGCGTACTCCATCTTTGGCAAAGTTCAGGACTGGAAAAGGCGCAGAAAAAGGGTCACGTGTGTCGTGAAATTCGGCAAAGCCAACTTGTAATTTGTTTGAAAACTTACTTCCGAATTGAGATTTTAAATCTACAATGCCCGACAAGATCTTGTTGTTGATGCGGTAGCCCGAATTATAATATTGCAGTGTAATCGCATCCGGTCCGCGACGACCAATGGCGGATGGATTGGCAGGTTTGTCTTTGAAGGCGTCCAAAAAATTGACAGTGGCTGAGAGTTTGTGGTTTTGGTTGATGTTCCAATCCAGTTTAAATAACCCTTTTTGGTTGTTGGCATTGTGTTTATAATTCTCGTAAGGTCCAGTTTCATAGTTATAGGTTTGACGCAGCAAGTTGGAAACATTGTTTAAATCAGCCGCTAAAACGCGCGAAACGTTGTCCCCTGCCGTACCTCGATTCGCCAGAAAATAGGACCCTAAATCGGAACGACGTTCTAATTCGAAGTTGGCAAAGAAAAACAATTTGTCTTTTATGATGGGGCCGCCTAGAGCAAAACCTGTCTGTAAGGCACTCAAATCACCGCGGGTTACTTCAGTATCTTTTACTTTAATGCCAATCATGCTTTTGTTACGAAAAAACGCAAAAGCGGTTCCCGTAAATTTGTTTGTCCCTGATTTAGTGACGGCGTTGATGGAAGCTCCCGTAAAGCCTGCCTGAGTTACGTCATACGGAGCAATGGATACCTGAATTTGGTCAATGGCATCCAATGACACGGCCTGCGCATCCGTCTGCCCGCCGGGAGTGGCGGCATCTAATCCAAAGGGGTTGTTGAATATGGCACCGTCCAACGAGTAATTGTTGTACTGACTGTTGCGGCCTCCAAACGAGCCGCCCTCAGCTGCCAAAGGCGTCAGGCGGGTATAATCGGATGCAGAGCGCGAAATGGTAGGGAGTGTTTGCAGCTGAGTATTGTCAATGTTCAGAGCTGCTCCCGTACGTGTACTATTCAAAATAGGGTCTGCCTTAATGACTACTTCCTGCAAGGTGGAAGCGTCACTTTTCAATTTTGAATTCAATACAAATTTTTGGCCGAGTTGGAGGTTGATTCCTTCGTATTTCTCGCCTTTAAAACCTAAGTAAGATATCACCACCTCGTAAGGTCCGCCAACGCGCATGTTGGGAATTGTAAAACGTCCGTCGTTAATAGTAACGACACCATATTGAGTACCGGAAGGTACATGCTTGGCCACTACGGTTGCCCCAAAAAGAGGTTCTCCTTTGTCATCCGTTATGGAACCATTCATTGAAGCCGTTGTCACTTGTGAATACAAAGAAGTTGTACTTAGCCAAGAAACAAGTAAAAAAAGTACATATTTTAATCTCATAGGTAGAAGTGTTTTAGCGTGTTGATGTTAATTAATTGCAATTAAAACCACTCAATATAAGTCCCAAATACTTAATTTAATAATATTAGATATAAGTATTTAAATTGTACCTTTTTTAGGCATTCAGGAAAAAGCTGTATTTAAATTTCAAACCCAATGCTAATGCTCTAATTTGGTATTCTGTCATATGCTGAAATAGATTGTAAATTTTACCTTAAAATTTACATCTATGCAAGACTTGTTGTCTTGTCCTAAAATCACGTGATTGCGCCGGCGCTATTGAATACCGATGACAACTTGAGTAGTAGTTCTGAATTTCTTATCTTGTCGCAGCTTCAGTGATAAGCTCCTCAACTTAAT
>JAIXUT010000217.1 GCA_027483385.1 Alphaproteobacteria bacterium | reverse complement strand
TCGAGCAAATGTCCGACCTGTAGGGGCACCGTTTACCGGTGCCCGCCCCCGTCCGTCCGCCAGGACGGACGGGGGCCAGGACGAACGGGGGCCAGTAAACGCCCGGCGGTAAATGGGCGGCGGCGAGCGCCGCCCCAACGGTACCCCAAATCATTGAAAAGTCCCATCATTCCCCCGAATCTTCCAAGGGAATAACCCCACCATCCCCCACCTTTGCAGTATCATTCATTCAAACAATGAAAATGCTAAAAAATTGGGATTTTATGCGCGTGATGCGGGCTGGCATGGCTTTGTGGGCTTTTTATATGGCCTTTGGTACAGCAGATTGGATACTCTTGCCTTTTGGTGTTTTTTTTGGGTATCAGGCCTGGTTCAACATTGGGTGTTGTGGCACAGCCTGTGCGCCCCGTGCCGCGACTCAAACAAATGTACCAGAACAACCCGTACATTTTGAAGAAATTAAGTAGATACAGTTGTCTGAAAAAATACCATATTTGCATCATCCGGCTTAAGTAGCCGTTTAGGTTTGTAGGGACATTTGAACATGCCTCAAACTGGTATTCTTTGACATTCAACGCAAAGCGTAAGTTCTGTTTTCACCCAAAAACACAGCCTAAACATTTTAAATCGCTCTGTCATGTTACAATTTCTCTCCCAACCCTGGCATTGGTCGGTCGCAGGTGTACTAATTGGCCTCACCGTGCCCACGCTCCTGCTTTTAGGCAATCGAGTTTTTGGCATCTCCTCCAACCTGCGCCACATTTGCGCGGCTTGTTTTCCCGCCAACATTCCTTTTTTTAAATACGATTGGAAAAAAGAGGCTTGGAACCTGTTTTTTATCGGCGGTGCCATCCTTGGAGCGGTCATTGCTGCCAATTTTTTAAAAGACCCGGCACCGTTTCAAGTGGCGGCCGCTACCCAACGGGATTTACAAGCCTTGGGGGTACAGGATTTTTCTGCGATGATGCCTGCCGATCTTTTTGGTGTAGATCAAATATTTACCATAAAAGGTTTGATTTTTATGGTTTTTGGCGGTTTTTTGATCGGATTTGGAACCCGTTACGGCGGCGGTTGCACCAGCGGACATGCCATCAGTGGTTTGTCGAACCTGCAATTACCTTCCCTCATTGCCACCATTTCATTTATGGCGGGCGGGTTTCTTATGACGCATTTTGGGTTACCCTTGCTTTTTAAATTGTTTTAAGCCAGGCATCCAAAACCATCCATCACTGTTCAAAAGCAAACAACCATGTCTCAAATAGTAGATACACCACCCACGATAGAAACCAACACCGATTTTGAAGTGCGCTCGCTGGATGAGATGTGTGTCAATGATTCGCACCTAGTCGAACCTTGGTACCATAATATTAAATATGCCCTGATCGGTATTTTATTTGGCATCACCTTTATCAAAGCCGAGATCGTTTCCTGGTTCCGCATTCAGGAAATGTTCCGTTTTCAGTCGTTTCACATGTACGGCGTGATTGGCGTTGCGGTGGTCGTGGGCGCAATTTCCATCCAAATCATCAAGCGTTTTAAGATCAAAACCATGTACGGCGAGCCGATTGAACTGCATAATAAGTCGTTCAACAAGGGCCAGATTTATGGCGGCTTGCTCTTCGGTTTTGGTTGGGCCATTACCGGAGCCTGTCCCGGACCACTTTTTGCCCAAATCGGCGCCGGATTTTTAGCCGTGGGTGTTACCTTACTGTCGGCCATCGCGGGCACCTGGGTGTACGGGTATGTGCGCGAGCGACTGCCCCACTAATGCCCCAAATGATTTCTATTTCATTGCCCGACACTACCTGATCCAATTTTTTCAAATTTTGACCTTTATGCGTACTTTTTTGCTTTTTACCACCCTCTTGCTGGGATTTGCTTGCACCCAAAGTACCCAAGCACAAAGCAAACTCAACGCCGATCAAACAGAAACCATGTTGAAAACCGATAAAACGGTGCAATTGTTGGATGTCCGTACACCCGGCGAGGTTCAAAATACCGGCAAAATAGAGGGCGCTGTGAACATGAATTTCAACAGTCCCGATTTTCAGGCACAACTTGCTACCCTCGACAAAGAAAAACCCGTAATCGTGTATTGTGCCGCCGGTGGCCGCAGTCCGCGCGCCGCTGCGCAAATGACCAAATTAGGCTTCAAAACCGTGTACGATTACACAGGCGGTATGAACGACTGGTTGGCAAAAGGGAAAAAAACGGTTCGCTAATCGTATGGGCAATTCCCTGTATTTCACGGTACTAGGTTTGGTCATCGCAGCCCTGGTAGCAGGTATTTGCGTGGTGCTGGCGACTGTACAGTTTCTGCGACGCAATATCCTGGCCGAAACGAACTTACAAGTACAATACAAACGCGAACTGCTCGGCCTGCAACGCATGCACGCGTTGTTGCTGTGTTGTGTTTTGTTGCTTTGCCTGGGCGGCGCAGGTGCTTGGTTCGCAACACAATCTGCTCAAAAACAGCAAATTGCAGCCTTGCGCGCGCAGTTACTGCCCACTTTTGATAAAAGTAAAATGTGGGAAGCGCCCGACCACCGCCTGGCTGAAACAGATGCGCAGGCCACATTGATTGCCTACGGGGCCGATTTGATTCGCAATACCCAGGATTATTTTGGGGCCTATGGGCTGGTGCGCCCGGCAAGCATCAATGGGATGAATTGCCAAAACTGCCACTTGGAAGCCGGTAGCAAACCATTTGGCAACAATTATTTTGCCGTCGCGAGCACGTACCCGCAACTACGCGCACGCTCGGGCGCGCTCGAAACCATCCC
>JAIXUT010000223.1 GCA_027483385.1 Alphaproteobacteria bacterium | reverse complement strand
GGCGCAAAGTGAAGCGGTATTAAACGCCAAGGAAGGCGAAGAAATAATTGATGATGGTGGCACCAGTGTCGTGGCCAGTGTGGCACTGGGCGAAAGCGCGAGCGCCGAAAAGACTGAAAAACTGGTGGAAGTGGCCGAAGACGGCACCGAAGTGCCCGCCACTGAAGCCGATGAAGAAGAAAACGAAATCATGAGCCTGGCGGCCATGGAAGCGCAACTGATGCCGAAACTGATTGAACTGTTTGGCAAGCTTAAGCCGATGGTCGAGCAGCTGCAAAAGCTTGAAACCAAGCGGATGGCGGGCCTGGGCAAAAAAATTGACCCCAAACTGACCAAGCAGCGCACCGAGCTGATTGATAGCATGAAGCCGATAATGCGCGAAATCCCGCTCACCAACAACCGCGTGGATGAACTGATGCAGCCGATGTTCGAGCTTTCGCGCAGCATCACCAAGCAAGAAGGCGAGCTGATGCGCCTGGCCACCGAAAAGACCGGCGCCAACCGCATGGCGTACCTCGAAGCCTACGTAGGCCACGAAGATGACCCTGCAGGCGTGATGGCAAACCTGGCGAAAAAAGATAAAAAAGCCGCTAAAAAGCTGGAAGAAGTCACCGATAAATTCATTAAAATGGCCGCCGAGCTGGCCCAAACTGCCAAGCCCTATGGCCTGACCTTGGCCGAGTTCAAGCAGGTTGCCGCCACCACCCGCAAAGGCGAGCGCGAAGCCAGTGTGGCGAAAAAGGAAATGGTAGAAGCCAACCTGCGGCTGGTGATTTCGATTGCCAAAAAGTACGTCAACCGTGGGCTGCAGTTCCTCGACCTCATTCAAGAAGGCAACATTGGCCTCATGAAAGCCGTGGATAAATTTGAGTACCGCCGTGGCTACAAGTTCAGCACCTACGCCACCTGGTGGATTCGGCAAGCGATTACCCGCAGCATTGCCGACCAGGCCCGTACCATCCGTATTCCAGTGCATATGATTGAAACAATTAATAAAATGAACCGCACCCAGCGGCAAATGATGAATGAGTTGGGCCGCGAACCGACTCCCGAAGAGCTGGCCAAGAAGCTGCAGATGCCCGTGGATAAAGTGCGGAAGGTGCAAAAAATTGCCAAGGAACCGATGAGCCTCGAAACCCCCGTGGGCGACGAGGAAGATTCCACGCTGGGCGATTTCATTGAAGACCACAACGCCGTGATGCCGCTCGATGCCGCGACCCAAAGCAGCCTGCGCGATAACGTGACCAAAATTCTGGCGGGCTTAACCCCGCGTGAAGAGCGCGTGCTGCGGATGCGCTTCGGGATTGGCATGGGCACCGACCACACCTTGGAAGAGGTGGGCCAGCAGTTTAACGTGACGCGTGAACGGATTCGGCAAATCGAAGCCAAAGCCCTGAAAAAGCTGAAGCATCCGACGCGGTCGAAAGCCATTAAAAGCTTCTCGGAAAACTAGCCTATCGACCTTTTGAGGCGGGCGCTTTTTTTGCTTTCCTGATCTTCCGCTCCGCACGTACTTAATTGTACGCTTGCGCCAATTAAGCGAATTTGGCAGCTTGCAGAAATCAAAAAAATCACCTCACCTCAAAAGGTCTCTCACTGAGCGGCCATCATGGATCCTTGTTTTATTTACAAATGTGGGTCGTAATCGGGCGAGGGCAGGCGGCTTTTCAGGCCCGCTTTCACGCTTTCGGGCATCTCTTTTTTTGGCACCAACCCAAATCGGTCGGCGCTTAACCAGGTTTGTACAAAGGTTAAAATATCCTTATGGTTTTCGGGCGCGGGGGCAAAGGTGTAGCCCCAGCCGTTTTCGGCCCGTACCCCCCAGGCGGTGGGCGCAGTGCAATGGCCAAAGCAGCGCACCAATTGCACGCGTACGCCCAACGCTTGGGCAGGCTCTTGCAGGCTTTCGGCCAAGGCCAGAGCGGCAGGATTGGGGAGTTTGCAGCCCTCGGCATCGCGCACCGTGCTGCCGCATTGCAAACATACTTGCACCACGGGGTTACGCAAAGCTGACGGAAGTTCGGCCATCGCGCCACACTAGGGCAAAAATCAGGCACTGAAAAGCCACTTGAGGGTTGCCGTAACTGCTAGGCCTTGGTTACTTGAGTTTAATACGTTTGTAGACCTCGTAGTTTCCCCTCAACCCATGGAGTGACCCATGAAATCTCTGAAGAAATTCGCCCTCATCGTGTTGATGGGAGCCTCGGCCAATGTCGCGTTCGCTGGTGGCTGCGGTTGCGGCAGCAGCCAACTGACGTACGACGCCGTGCAGCAGGCCGAAAGCCTGAAGCCCAAGGCCATGCAGGCCAGCTGGTGGGCAACCACCACGCCCTACGCCGAAGCCAAGCGCAACCTTGAAGGTATGCTGCTGACCTATGCAGCCGCCTTCAATACCGACTACGCCGCCTTCTCGCCCGCCGAACGTGCGCAGCATTACACGCTGCTGAACAATCTGCGGCTGGCGCGGATTCGGCACGTCGAAGGCTTGGCCGACCTCGTGGCCAGCCGCCCGCACGACCCCCGCGCCGTACAGGTTTTGCAGGCCCACGCCCAAAGCCTGAAGTTTACGCCCGACGAACGGCGTGCCTTCTTGGCCCATGGCCGGGTGTGGTTGGCCAAAGCCGAAGGTTCGGCCGACTTGCCGCTGCAACTGGCAGCCAAGCGGCTGCGGGAAGGCTGTGCCAAGTTGGGGACGCCTGACGTTACGGCGTGTTTCCAGAACGCCCTGACCCATGCAGCCCCTGAAGCCGCAGGCCACCTGACGACCTACGCCTTGCCTTCGGGGCCGCTGACCCAGCTAGTGGCCCGTGCCAATCAGTTGGATGCGGGCCACCCCATGCTGACACGGCCAATGCTAACCGCCGCCGCCGCGAAGTAAGGCTGTGAAAATCGAGAACGCCGCCGAGGCCATAAACTTCGGCGGCGCTTTTATCATTAACGCATCAAGGTAGTGTTCCTTTCATAACGTGAAAAACTCTGGCATAAGCCTTGACGCCCGCACAGCTTCCGCCTACAAGCAGTTTATTGTGCGCCTTCAGGCACACGATGCCATCTTTGTGGCCACCCTCGTGCCCAGCTTCAGGGGCCGAACCAATTATCACTGCAAAAACAGGTTCAAAGGGGATATTTCATGCAAACGCAAACTTCTGGCACTCTGTCGCTCACCGCCCGCAAGCGCATTCGGCGTAATTTTGGCCGCTTAAGCTCGATCGCCAGCATCCCCGACCTGCTCGAACTGCAGCAAGGCAGCTACGACCTGTTTTTGGCTGAAAAGCGCACCAGCAAAAACACGTTTTATACCCTCGATGGCGCCTTCAACAGCATCTTCCCGATGAAGGACAACGCCGGGATTGCCGAGCTGGATTACCTTGGCTACCGCTTGGAAGACCCAAAATTTGATATCGATGAATGCCGTACCCGCGACCTCACCTTTGCCGCACCCTGCCGCGTGACACTGCGCTTAACCGTCTGGGACGTTGACCACGCCACGGGCGCCCGCAGCATCAAGGATATTAAAGAGCAAGAAGTTTACCTGGCCGACGTGCCGCTGATGACGCCCAACGGCACCTTTGTGGTGAACGGCACCGAACGCGTGGTGGTGAGCCAAATGCAGCGCAGCCCGGGCGTGTTCTTCAGTCACGATGACGGCACCACCCACAGCAGCGGCAAGCTGTTGTTCACGGGCCGCATTATTCCCGTGCGCGGCAGCTGGCTGGATTTTGAATTCGACCACAAAGATAACATGTACGTGCGCATCGATAGAAAGCGCAAAATCCCCGCCACCGTGCTGCTGCGCGCGTTAGGCATGAGCACCCAGCAAATTATTGATACCTACTACGACAGCGTGGCCGTGCGTGTGACCGCTGGCAAAGCCAAGCCAAAGGTTGAGGCGGAAGCTGAAACCCCGGCGAAGGCCGGGGCCAAAAAAGCGCCCGCCAAATCGGCCAAGGCTGCCACCAAGGCCAAAACCGCCGTGGCCCTGATTGACGGCGAAACCGCTGAGGATTCTGAAGATATTGCACCCGCCAAAAAGAAGGTGGTGAAGGCGAAAAAGATTATCGAAACCTACGAGTTGAACGCCACCTACGCGCTGGCCTTTGAGCCGATGTTTTACGAAGGCGTGAAGCTGAACGACGACCTCATTGATGCTGATAAGAAAAAAGTAGTGTTTGAAGCAGGCAAAAAGCCTACGCGCCGCCAGATTAAACAGGCCACCGAAGCAGGCGTAAAGTTTGTGGCGCAAACCCCCGCCGAACTACACGGCCGCTTTTTGGCCACGGCCTTGATTGACGCCGACACCGGCGAAGTGCTGTTCGATGCTGGCAGCGAAATTACCGATGCCGTACTGGCCACCGTGGAAAAAATGGGCCTGAAAGAGTTTCGGATTCTGAAAATCGACCACCTGAACGTTGGCGCCTACATCCGCAATACCCTGAACATTGACAAAACCAACAGCCCCGAAGAAGCGCTGGTGGAAATTTACAAAGTCATGCGCCCTGGCGAACCCCCCACCGTGGAAACCAGCACGAAATTATTTAAGGGCCTGTTTGCCGACAGCGACAAGTTCGACCTCTCAGCTGTGGGCCGGATGAAGTTGAATGCCCGCTTTGGCCTGAAAACCAGCGATGACGTGCGGACGCTCGAGCAGCAAGATATTGTGGAAACCCTCCGCGCCCTGACCAAAATCCGGGATGGCCACGAGCCGATTGATGACATCGACCACCTCGGCAACCGCCGCGTGCGGTTGGTGGGTGAACTGATGGAAAACCAAGTGCGGGTTGGCCTGCTGCGCATGGAACGTGCCGTGAAGGAACGCATGGGCAGCACCGAAATTGGCCAGATGGTGCCGAATGACCTGATTAACAGCCGCCCGCTTTCCGCCGCCCTGCGCGAGTTCTTTGCCGGCAGCCAGCTTTCTCAGTTTATGGATCAAACCAACCCACTGAGCGAAGTGACCCACAAGCGGCGTCTTTCGGCCTTGGGGCCAGGTGGCCTTACCCGTGAACGTGCGGGTTTTGAAGTGCGCGACGTGCACGCCACCCACTACGGCCGGATTTGCCCGGTTGAAACGCCAGAAGGCCCGAATATTGGTCTGATCAACAGCCTGGCCAGCTACGCCCGGATTAACAAATACGGCTTCATTGAAACCCCGTACCGCATGGTGAAGGGCGGCAAGCTGACCGACGAAGTACGCTACATGAGTGCCCTTGAAGAAGGCCGCGAAGTGGTGGCCCAGGCCAACAGCAAAGTGGATGCCAAGGGCAACCTGACCGAAGACTTCGTAACCAGCCGCAAGGCGGGTGAAACCCTGCTGATGCCACGCGAAGACGTGACCTGCATGGACGTTTCGCCCAAGCAGGTGGTGAGCGTTGCCGCGGCCTTGATTCCGTTCCTTGAACACGATGACGCCAACCGCGCCTTGATGGGTAGTAACATGCAGCGCCAAGCCGTGCCGTTGGTCCGTACCGATGCCCCGCTGGTCGGGACTGGGATGGAAGCGACTGTGGCGCGCGACAGTGGGGTCGTCACCTCGGCCCGCCGTGCAGGTGTTGTCGAAAGTGTGGATGCCAGCCGGATTGTGGTACGTGCCACCGAAGGCGCTGAAACGGGTAGCGGCGTGGATATTTACCGTCTGGTGAAGTTCCAACGTTCCAACCAAAGCAGCTGCCTGAACCAAAAGCCCCTGGTGAACGTGGGTGATAAGGTTGAAAAGGGCGACGTGTTGGCCGATGGCGCCAGTACCGACCTGGGCGAACTGGCGCTGGGACGTAACGTGCTGGTGGCCTTCATGCCGTGGAATGGTTATAACTTTGAAGATAGTATTTTAATCAGTGAACGCATCGTGCGCGACGATATCTTTACCTCGATTCACATCGATGAATTTGAGGTCATGGCGCGCGATACCAAACTGGGCAGCGAAGAAATCACCCGCGATATTCCGAACGTGGGCGAAGAAAACCTGCGCCACGTGGATGAGGCGGGAATTGTGGCCGTGGGCGCAGAAGTTGGTCCTGGCGATATTCTGGTGGGCAAAATTACGCCCAAAGGCGAAAGCCCGATGACGCCGGAAGAAAAACTGCTGCGCGCAATGTTTGGCGAAAAGGCAGCAG
>JAIXUT010000213.1 GCA_027483385.1 Alphaproteobacteria bacterium | reverse complement strand
TATGCTGGCTTAAGAAAACCTAAATGAAAGACCTGACATGCCCGAAATGATTCAGCGACTAAACGACCGTAAGGCGCATGAACTCAGAACGATTGAGATAAGTACCGGAATCAACCCCTATGCAGAGGGGAGCTGTCTGATTAAATTTGGTCGTACGGAAGTTCTCTGTACTGCCTCGGTACAAGATAAAGTTCCAGCCTGGCTGCGAGGGAAAGGCCAGGGATGGCTAACAGCCGAGTACGGCATGCTGCCTAGGGCGACCCACGACCGCAAAGATCGAGAAGCCGGCAAAGGCAAACAGGAAGGTCGCACAATCGAAATTCAGCGACTGATTGGCCGCAGCCTGCGGGCCGTTACCGATTTTAAAGCCCTGGATGGCTACACATTATGGCTTGATTGCGACGTGCTGATTGCCGATGGCGGAACGCGCACCGCAGCCATTACAGGGGCTTACGTTGCGGCTGCACTGGCCGTTCAGGAGCTGGGGGCGCGACGCGCCCTAAAAACCCAACAGCCTGTTTTACGCGACCAAGTGGCCGCTATTTCCTGCGGTCTCACCCCGGCAGGGGTCATCCTTGATATGGATTATGCGGAAGATTCCAGCACCGTGGCCGATGGCAATTTTGTGATGTCGGGCGCGGGCCAATGGGTTGAAATGCAGATCAGTGCCGAGCAGCGACCGATCACTGCCGCTGAACTCAGCAGCATGCAACAACTGGCACAACAAGGCCTCACTGAATTGTTTGAGTTGCAACGCCAAGTTTTGCAAGCAGCTTTATAATCCTATTATTATAATAGCTTCGCGATTTAAATAAGTACTTACTTAAATTAAAAAATTCTCATTTATATCACAGTCTGTAAAAATTTCCTCTTTCACATGTTTCATTACTTGACTGCGCGTGGATTATATCACGTAAAACGAACATGATAATACCCGGGTCATCACAAGCTGTTCATGTTCTTGCTCTGGCCACTGCCAATTTGGGAAAAATTAAGGAATTTGAGGCGTTACTTGGCCCACTGCATTGGCATCTGCAAAACCTCAAGCAAACTGGTTTAAGCCTGCCTGCCGAAGAAACGTCTAAAGATGGTGCCACGCTCGAAAGCAATGCCACGCTTAAGGCCGAGCATGTATCGCGGGCCCTCAATTGTTGGGCATTGGCCGATGACTCCGGGTTGTTTGTAGAGGCCTTACCCCAAGTTTTGGGTGTTGATACAGCAACCTATGGCGGTACAGCCAAGCTACTGGCTGCCATGAAGAATGTCGTCAATCGACAGGCCGAGCTACGCTGTGTTTTGGCCCTGGCGCGGCCCAATCAGCCAACCCTGCTTTTTAAAGGAGTTGATCATGGTTCGATTGCGACGGACGCGGAAGGAACCGCAGGATTGACCTACGACCCAGTTTTTATTCAAGATGGCGAAACCCTTACCAATGCGCAACGGATTGAACTTTTGGGGCTGGCTCAGGTAAAAGGGGCGGGGCATCGCGGTCGGGCCATTCAAGCCTTTTTAAACTGGGCGTTGCAGAATAGTCGCTCTTGATGGCAAGCTTAAGGCCCCTTCATATCTATGTGCATTGGCCCTGGTGCAAAGCTAAATGCCCATATTGTGATTTTAACAGTCATGCGGAGCCTGAGGGAGGATTAGGCCCAGAGTTGCGGGCACGCTACATACGCCACGTGATTGATGAAATTCATTGGTGGCGTGATCAGTCGCTTGGTCAACGTTCTATTGCCAGCATCTTTTTTGGGGGTGGGACGCCAAGCCTGATGGAGCCAGCTGAAATTGCATCAATTATTCATGCCATTAAAAGGAGTGCTCCGCTTTCACCAGAATGCGAACTGACGCTGGAATGCAATCCTACAAGCTTTCTGGAAGATTATGGCCAAGGTTACTTTCAAGAGCTCCGCGATGTTGGGATTAATCGGGTAAGTATCGGCGTCCAGGGCTTACGCGATGACTGGCTCGCATTTTTGGGGCGGACCCATCATGCAGCTGGCGCCCGCGCCACGCTCGATGCTGCACTGCGGATTTTTAAACAGGTTAATGCGGACGTTATTTATGGCCTGCCAGGACAAAGTATCAAAGATTATGAAGAGTTGCTTAAATCGCTTGCTAGACAGGGTTTAACGCATCTTGCTGCTTACCAGTTAACAATTGAACGTAATACGGCGTTTTGGGGGCAAGTTCGGCGGGGCGAGTGGAAACCCGTGAGTAACGACACCGAAGCGAACTTTTTTGAGGCGACCCAAGCAGTGCTCGGTGGTTTTGGTTACGAAAACTACGAGATCTCGAATTTTGCTCAGCCCGAGAGTCGGTGTCGGCATAATTTGGGCGTATGGCGCGGCGAAGACTATTTGGGGGTTGGGGCAGGGGCCCATGGACGCATCACGTTAACGGGTGGACAGCGTATCGCCACCACGACCCGCAAGACACCCGAGGCCTATTTGGCACATCGGCCTGGTGAAGGGCAACATTTTCTAAGCTTTGAACCGCTAAATCCCAGCAGAGCCATTCAGGAGCGTCTATTTGCCGGTTTACGCCTTTCTGAGGGAATCGATATTACTGATCTGGAGAAAACTTACGGTGCAGCCGTTTGGGGCCATGTCATCGATATGACTGAATTTAAAGATTTTTCCGATATGGGATGGATGGAGAGCTGCATAACGCCTTTAGGCACGCGTTGGAGGGTTACGCCAGAAGGCTGGAGCAGGCTCGATGCCCTGCTTGGACGTCTGCTGAAGCCGGAACGGATTCTGGGCCGAGAGGTGGGGGTACGCATACACTCCGATGAGCTTAGTGCATAAATGCATCACCTCAAGCTCCTCATTTTGCTCATAAAACAAGATTTTCGCCGATGTGTTTGCGATGAAATTATTTATGCTGCGATGCACAATATGATGGCCGTTTAACTTCTTGAATTATAATCAATGAAATGTCGGTAGTTACTTACTTAAATTTCATTCAAGGCATAATGCGGCACTTTAAAAAACCTATGGGTTAAAATGAAACTATTTTTCACAGTCATTTTGGGCCTCATCAGCTGTGACAAAGGAAAGTTTCGGGTTAAAAACAGCTTCCATGCGCACTTAAAAAAATATTGACAGGCAACGCCAGGTACATTCTCAAAAATCCAGCAAAACTCTAACAACGCTTATGAAATCCGTGAAGCTTCTCTTGGCGGCTCTGCAGACAACGCAAGGGCTTTAAGGCCACCCGTGTGAAAGGCGGCGGTGTTTCACTGAAACTTTTATAATCCCGTTCCACGGCGTTTCATAGCGTAAAATTGGCCCTCATTTATCGCGGTTTTAAGAGTGTTTTTAACCTAAAGCTTACCAAACCCGAGCTAAAGGCGCTGAAATGACAATCATGCGGCTTTACGCGGTTTGCCGAATCGGCTTAGATATAAAGCAAATAAGGATAAAACCTGATGAAATCGCGAGAAAATCGCATTGTGTATGCGTTTATGTTAACAGCTCTTTTATTGGCTGGCTGCAGTGGCGCCAACGTGAAGCCCGCTGAAATTAACCCCACCGATAACATCAAAGGCCCTGGGTTATTTAGCGGTGAGAGCGGAAATATTCTGGCCGGCTTTAAGCGCGGGCCAGGGGAAGAAGGCAGCGGTGCGGCCAGCCTGGGGGTGAATACCTATCTCTGGCGCGCCAGTCTGGAAACGCTCAGCTTTATGCCGATTAAAACTGCCGACAGCGCCGGCGGCGTGATTGCCACCGACTGGGCCAGTGATCCCACCACACCCACCGAGCGCATCCGTGCCAACGTGCTGATATTAGGTAAAAAACTGCAAGCCAGTGCCCTGCAGGTCACGTTGTTCAAGCAAACGCAAGGCAAAGGCGGGGTGTGGGCCGATGTGCCCAGCGATGATGCCAGTGCCCGCGCGCTGGAAGATACCATCCTGACCAAAGCCCGCGCCCTACGGGTGCGCGACCAAGCCAGCCAGTAGATTCACTACTTTCATGGGGGCTCGGGAGAGCCCCTTTTTGTGACTATGCACACCAGAAGCGTTGACAAGGGCAGGGGGGTTATGCAATTTGCCGCCTGCGGTGCGGCCCTGGTGCACACCGCAAACGGTTGGGGAGTCGCCAAGCGGTAAGGCAGCTGGTTTTGGTCCAGCCATTCGAGGGTTCGATCCCTTCCTCCCCAGCCAATTAATTATCTATTGCCATCTCTGTTAATCTTAAATATCCTTGAAAAGGTAAGCTTTAGTGCAGTGTTTGCGTCTTAAGCTTTCTGCTTTCATCTACCCATATCTAGGGGTAATTGGGGGCAAACTTGGGGGCTTGCCCCCGCTTTAAGAAAGGATTTGCCCCCATGTCGCTTACTGATATTGAGTGTAAGAGCGCCAAACCTAAGGAAAAGTCTTATAAGCTCAGTGACAGCCGTGGCCTTTACCTAGAGGTTTATCCAAACGGCAAAAAGCATTGGCGGTATAAGTACCGCTTTCTGGGCAAAGAAAAACGCATGGTGCTTGGTGAATACCCTGAAACGCCGCTTGCTGAGGCTCGTGAGAAGCATCTAGCGGCTCATAAACAGGTCAGCCAAGGGCTAGACCCTAATGCTGTACGTCAATCTGCCCGTGAATTGGCTAAACGGGCTCATGAGAACACCTTTGCAGCGGTTGCTAAGCTTTGGTTTGCCCATAAGTCTCAAGGTATTGCTGCCCGCACGGCCAAGTTTACTTGGGGGCGCTTTGAAAACGATATATTGCCCACTTTAGGCCATAAGCCCTTGAACAGCATTACTGCTGCTGACGTGATAGCGGTTTTACAACGGGTTGAAGCCCGTGGGGCGCATGAGCTGGCGCGGCGGCTTAAACAGAGCTGTGCAGAGGTTTTTAGGTATGCCGTGTCGCATGGGTATGCTGACCGCAACCCTGTGAAGGATTTTGAAGCCCGCGATGTGTTAGCCAAGTATGTACGCGGTCAACACTCTGCAATTGAGCCTAAAGAGCTGCCAAGCTTTTTGGTAAGCATGAACAACCCTCACGTAAGGCTTTACCCTCTTACCCGCCTTGCCATGCGCTTATTAATGTTTACGTTCGTGAGAACCAGTGAGCTAATAGAGGCTAAATGGGCTGAGTTTGATTTTAATGCTGGCTTGTGGGTAATCCCTGCGGAGCGTATGAAAATGCGGCGTGAGCACGTTGTGCCCCTGTGTCGCCAAGCAATTAGCATTTTAAAGGATATTCAAGCCTTCACGGGCCATAGAGAATATGTTTTCCCTGCCATGAATAACCCACGCAAGCATATGAGCAATAATACGATTTTACAGGCTTTAGCCAGCATGGGTTATAAAGGCAAGATGACAGGCCACGGCTTTAGAGCCTTGGCCGCTAGTGCTCTGCAAGAGGATTTAGGTTACGATTACGCTGTGATTGATGTGCAGCTGGCACATGCCAAGAAAGACAAAATTAGAACGGCCTATGATAGGGCGCAATTCTTGGAACAACGCACGGGTATGATGCAGGCTTGGGGTGACTATTTAGACAAACAGGCACAGGTAGGTGCTGCCCGCACAATGCGCCAAACAGCCTAGGCTTTTATTATGCCGCAAAAACCCTTACAGCAGCCACATTTACCTTATGCGCGTCAGCTTGCAATTAAGGAGCTAGAGCAGCGCTTCGCAGAACGCCTAGCTAGACTGAAGGAAGCCTATGATACTTTTATCACTTCTGCCGAAAGACAGAGCTTCCTCAAGCTTTCAGACTATGCCCAATCTAGGCTACTGAGTGCGGCTTTGGCCGCTAGGTATGAGCACCCCTCATCGTTAAAACTCAATCTCGCTGTTTTTGGTGACGAAGACACGAAGCTTCAAGGTAAAATAAGCTTCAGGTTATCGGCCCATACTATTCGTAAAAATTATTTACATCATTTAAAAAAGACCCTTGACAGGCCTTAGGTTGTCTCAACCCACCTTGGTAAGGTTTTAAATGTCTAAGCAAAGTATTTGTTTGGATTTTTTAACAACCAAAGGGAGTTTGTCAGGATGACAAATAACAACGAGAATACAGATATGCAATGCTTGCGTATCTGGGAAGTAAGTGCGCTCACCCGCCTAGGTAAGAGCACAGTTTGGGCTAAAACCAAAACAGACCCTAGCTTTCCCAAACCATTTAAACTTGGCCCCCGCACCACGGCGTGGCTGCGTGCTGAAGTTGAGGCTTGGATGACGGCGAGGGTTAGTGCTGCCCGTATGGTGAGTTAGCAAGGTGTAAAATACCCCTCTCTATTTGGCCAGAATTTTACAGATGAGCCACTTATGATGCCACCCTCCAAAAGAGCATTAAAGTCTCTATTAAAGCGTTTTAACGCTATACTTAACAGGGGTAGGGTCATCAGTTTTGGGTGTCTGTGTGAAGGTAGGGGTATTTTTGGGTTATCACTCGGCGTAGCCCTTGCCCCCTTGGTGGGGGCTGCGCGGAGGTAGGGCGCTAGTTTACGTTATTAACGCTGCTAACGTTAATCGTTTACTCACGTAAACGAACGATAACGAAGACATTAAGTCTTCGTCATCTTTAACGTTATATTATTTTCTTAAAAGAAAATAATAATATTAATACCCCCTAAAGGGGGTATATTAACGCTAACGTTAACGTTAACGTTATTTATATACTACGTATATAAATGGTAAATCAATAACTTAGCACATCTCTTGGCAGAGAGTGCTTATATACCCCCCTTTGTAAGGGGGTATAATCTCTCATTTCTTGGAGAAAATGAGAGAAGTATTTCATACACTTAATGAAATGTTTGTGGCTTGGTAGACAATATAAACCAAGCCCCTTGCATAGGGGGGTATTGGCAACCAAAGGTTGGTAAACCCTCGTTTTCTTAGCCTTAGCAGGGCTAAGTACGCCCTTATTTTGTTTGGCTTAAGGCCTTTGCTGATATGAAATAATCCCGTAAGATGCCTGTGGCCTGTAAAGCAGGCTGGGGCCTGATAACCCCGTTCAACAGCGGCCCATGCACAGCCGCGATGTGCTGCCACCCCGTGACTGGGAAGGCAGTAAATAAAACACGGCTTTGGCTGGAATAGCTGCGCCGTTCTGTTGAGCGGCTTATCAGCTTCCCAGTCTCCTTTAGTTTGGCCCAACCATGTAATGGAGGGGGCTTTATGCTTAATCGTGTTTTTAAAACTTTAGCCTCTATGTTGGGTTTAGTATCAGGCGCAGGTTTGCTTGGTCTAGTTCTCGCGCCATTTGTGGCGGTATTCTTTTTAGCTCTTCATTTTGTAAAACTAGAGTACTTACCAGCTGAAGGTATAAACCATTTTATATTTTTGATTAGTTTACCATTTTTACTTATTCAAAGTTATTACACAAATTGCATGGATATTGTTAATAACTGGATGGGCATAGTCCCCAATTTTAGTGGTTTTGGTTATGCTATCCAGTTTTTTATGTGGTGCATATTATTACTTATCGGGAAACTTAAACTTTCTGATTTAAATGAAGTCAAATCTTTTCAGAACATTAAGGTAAAGTCTGGTCGTGTGACCGAACTATATACTATGTTATTGTTAATATTATGTTTGTTTGCTTGTATTACAGGTGTTTTTTTAGGAATTACATGGTATGCTAAAGGCTTAATGCCTGCAACTCTTTCTAAGCAGGATTGCAGCCAGTTTGATTACGCTTTAGCGCGTGATATGCCTGATAAGAACAGGCAAGTATTAGAAATATTGGCGCTTGGCTGCAAATACGATGGCAGGCGTAGTGAGTAATCCCCTTCTTTTTCTTAACAATTATGTCGTTTTTTATAGTTTGTAGAGGGAGGGGGGTGTCTAACGAAGTCTGATAAAAAGCAGTACAAATGGTGGCAAATCTGGGGGCAATTACTAATACATAAAAATATTATGTTGTTTATTTGTAAGATTATAGATTAACAATTAGGCTGATTCCTCCGCCAATTGTTTTAGCCCTTTCGTTAAAGTTTTACCTTTCCCTTGCAAATAAGACTCTTACTCTGTATTGTGTACATAATCGGCATGTGCCGAGAAACATTCACCCTCGGGCCAGAACCGCCCGTGGGGCGCTTTTTTGGCCCTGCTTGCAGGAGAAAAGACAATGCCGACATTCGGTATTTTTAAGATTACGCAAACCGTAGCAAAAAAACGTGCGGAGAACGCTCCTGAGACCAGTCTGCCAACTTTCTTGCACAATCAAGTCGATCAGGCCCTGAAAGCTCTTGATTCTGGCAACGAGCAAGAGTGTCGTGCAGCTCTCAGCAGGATTCGTACATTCGCCAACACGGTGATGGCCGAAGATCGTTGAAAGCACATCTACGAAACTAGGAACCCCTAGCCAAATTGCGGGGGGTTCTTTGCTTTTCACCCTTGTTTTTCCCCCATATTCCCGTAAAGTTTGCCCCTATGAATACAACATCCACCCCCAAATATGCCCCGCAAGCCATTGAAGCCAAATGGCAAGAAACCTGGTTTAAACCCAATGTTTTCAAAGCCGAAGCGGGCGGTGCGAAACCCAAGTACTACGTCCTGGAAATGCTGCCTTACCCCTCGGGCCAGCTGCATATGGGCCATGTGCGGAATTATACTTTAGGGGATGTACTTGCCCGCTACAAGCGCGCCAAGGGCTTTAACGTGATGCACCCGATGGGCTGGGATGCCTTTGGCCTGCCCGCCGAAAACGCGGCGATGAAGCGGAAAACGCACCCCAAGCAGTGGACATTGAATAACATCGCCGAAATGAAAAAAATCATGCGGCAGTTTGGCTGGAGCTACGACTGGAGCAAGGAGGTCACGAGCTGCCTGCCCAGCTACTACGGCCCGCAGCAGGCGTTGTTTTTAGATATGTTTGATAAAGGCCTTGTGTACCGCGGCGAGGCGCTGGTGAACTGGGACCCGATCGACCAGACCGTGCTGGCGAATGAACAAGTGGTGGATGGCAAGGGCTGGCGTAGTGGTGCCCCCGTCGAGCGCCGTAAAATGCCGCAATGGTGCCTGGCCATTACCAAGTATGCCGACCAATTGTTGGCCGACTTGGATAAGCTCCCCAACTGGCCCCAGCGCGTAAAGACCATGCAGGAAAACTGGTTGGGCAAGAGCTACGGCGTTGAATTTTATTTCAAACTCACGGGCGAGGGGCTGCCTGCCGACGCCAAGCTGCAGGTGTACACCACGCGGCCCGATACCATCATGGGCACCAGCTTTGCGGTGCTTTCGCCTGAACACGAATATTCGGCGCTGCTGGCCCAAACCGACCCCAAAGCCGCCGCCTTCATTGCGGAAGCCAAAGCCATGGGTACCGCGCAGGAGATTGTGGACCGCGCCGAAAAGAAGGGCTACCCCACACCCTACAAGGCCATCCACCCGTTTACGAACGAGGCCATGCCCGTCTGGATTGGCAATTTTGTGCTGGCGACTTACGGCACGGGGGCGATTAAATCGGCCCCCGCACATGATGAACGCGACCACGCCTTTGCCACCAAGTACAACCTGCCCATTCGGCCCGTGGTAACTGGCCCTGGGGTGGAAGAGGGCAAGCCTTACGCGCCTAAAGGCACGCTGATCAACAGCGGCAAATGGGATGGCCTAACAAGCGACGCCGCGATTCAGGCGGTGATTGCCGAAATGGAACAGCTGGGCATTGGTAAAGGCAAAACCCAGTGGCGCCTGCGCGACTGGGGTGTGAGCCGCCAGCGGTATTGGGGCTGCCCGATTCCGTTTATTCATTGCCCAAAATGCGGCGTGGTGGCGGCGCCACGGGAAACCTTGCCGATTCAACTCCCTGAAGACGTTGAGTTTACCGGCAGCGGCAACCCGCTGGCCAACCACCCCACTTGGAAGCAGACCACGTGCCCCACCTGCGGCGGCGCGGCCGAACGCGAGACCGACACCATGGATACCTTTATGGATAGTTCTTGGTATTACCTGCGGTATTTGTGCCCCTACACCAAAGAGCCGCTGGATAAAGCGGCGGTGGGCTACTGGATGGCCGGCGGCGGCGTTGACCAGTATATCGGCGGGATTGAGCACGCCGTGCTGCACCTGCTATACGCGCGCTTCTTTACCAAGGCGCTGCGCGACTGCGGCTACCCCGTAGGCGATGAACCGTTTAAGGCGTTGCTTTGCCACGGCATGGTGGTGGGCAACACCTACCAAGCGGCCGATGGGCGCTACCTGTACCCGCGTGAAGTGGAATTACGGGATGCCGATGGGGTCAAGGCTGCCTTTGAACGCGCCACGGGGGCTGAGGTGAAAATCCTCCCAATGGAAAAGATTAGCAAAAGCAAAAATAACGGCGATAGCCCCGATGGTCTGCTCGCGAAATACGGCGCCGATACGTTGCGGCTCTATATGCTCTTTACCGCGCCGCCTGAACGCGATTTGGAATGGAGCGAGGCCGCGATTGAAGGGGCGTGGCGGTTTCTGAACCGAGTCTGGGCCTTGGCGCAGGTGGCGGCGGAGTTGCCCACCACGCAAACGGCAGCCCCCGACCGCGCCCTGCAGCAGAAGCTCCATAGCACCATTGCCAAAGTTAGCGCCGATATTGAACGCTTTCAGTATAACACCATGGTGGCGGCCTGCATGGAGCTGACCAACGCCCTGCAAGCGGCCGATAGCGCTGCCCAGCCCGCCTTGGTGCGGGAAGGGGTGGCAACGCTGCTGCGGTTGCTGAACCCCGCGTGCCCGCATATCACCGAGGAACTGTGGGCCATGCTGGGCAACTCTACGCCGCTGCATGCCACTGACTGGCCGACCTTTAATCCCGCCTTGGCCCAAGCCGAAGAAATTACGCTGGTGGTGCAGGTGAATGGCAAGGTGCGCGCCAAGCTGGTGGTGCCGCACGATATTGCCAAGGACTCTGCCATTGCCTTGGCCAAAGCCGCGCCCGAAGTGCAGGAATGGTTGAGCGGGCCAGTGCTGAAGGAAGTGTACGTGCCGGGGCGGTTGGTGAATTTGGTGGGGGCGTAAATGTAAGAAAGGCCCCAATTGGGGCCAATCTCACGCATAAAACAGTGATGTTCAAAATACGAACATTTTCCCCTGCAACTCGCAATAGAACATGATCTCGTAGGGGTTGGCTTTCCACGCTGCCCCAACTTCATGCTCCAAGCCGAGATCGCGGATATTGTCGTAGCCACACTTGGCTGCGATGGCTTTCTTGGCGTCCTCAATCGCGATGGATTGCAGCCCCTTGCCGTCCATGAAGTTTTTTGCCTGGTCGGTGCCATCCTCTGTATAAAAACCTTCGGTTCCTTGACCTGTTCGGTCAACGAGTGGTTCAAACCATTCGTTGAAGATTTCCGCCAAAGTGAAAGGGCACTTCGTCGCTATTTGTGGAAAAGTTGTCATTGTCTTAGTCCTCAAGAAAGGCCCCCGCACGGAGGGCCGCTGCGGAAGCCGTTCAGAGGATTCTGAAACGGCAATGATGTTGCTTATGATGTGGGGCGTAGCGGAAACCTTTGCAAGCCCTCTGGCTATTTGAAAATTTTGCTTTTAAGGTTTGGCTATGCGCCCCTCCATCTTCCTCCTGCCCCTTTCCATTTTCCTCGCCTCCTGCGGTTATACCCCACTGTATGCCCCGGTGGCGGGCAGCCCACTGGCGCCCGTACAAATTGGTGCGGTGGCGATGGCCGAGGTGGAAATTCAGCCCGGCCAGCGGCTGGTGGCCCAAGAAGTGCGGCAACGGCTGGCCCAGAGCTTCCCCAACACCACTGGCGCAGTGCTGACGGTGGAAATTACCGAAACCACCACCGCACTGGCGCTGGAGCGCACCGCCGTGGTGCGCCGCGCCCAAATTGTGTTAACGGGCAAAACTACCCTGACTGATGCGGCCGGCGAGACGCTGCTGGAAGTGGGGCTTAGTTCGGTGGCGGCGTATAATGTGGAAAACAACCCGTTTAGTACCGAAAGCGGCAAGGCCTTTGCCCGCCAGATTGCCGCCCGCAGCCTGGCCGAAAGTATTGCGCGGCGGATTACGCTCTGGCAGCGCACCGAATCAGGAACTAGGAACTAGGTTGCGAGGAACTAAGGGGGGAGGGCCATGGTTGCAATATATGCCAACAAACTGGCCGAAACTCTGCAGGGCCCAGCCCCACTGGTGGTGGTGTTGTGGGGCGATGACGCGGGGGCCATTCGGCAAGCGGCCCAGCAGGTGGCCACCCAGGTGGCGAAAGTAACAGGGCTGGATTTGGCCGACCCGTTTGGCGTGGAAACCCTGACGCTGACCGACTTGGTGAATGAGCCCAGCCGCCTGACCGATGCCTGCCTGACGCTGTCCTTCACCAGCCCGCATAAACTGGTGTGGGTGAAGGGGATTTCGGGCACCGAGCGGGCCGACGAGATTAAAAAACTGACCGAAGCCGTGGCCGCCACCCTGCAGCACCCCTTAAGTGGGCTGACCCTGTTGCTGCCCGTGCCTGGGCACCTGGATAAAAAACATGCGTTGGTGAAGGCCGTAGAAGGGCTGCCAGCAGGGCTTGCGGTGCGCTTCTTTACCGACAGCGGCCGTGACCTGGAAAGCTTTTTAAAAGCCGAGCTGGTGCGGCTGGGCGCCACGGCCACCCCCAGTGCCATTCAGACCCTGGCGGCAGGTTTGGGGGCCGACCGCGAGTTGGCACGGCGCGAATTAGAAAAGCTGGTGTGCTACGCCGGCGCCGAATTGCCCATCACGGAAGCCCACGTGCAGGCCTCGCTTTGTGGCGCCACGCCCAGCGGGGTGCTGTTGCTGGCCGAAGCGGTACTAAGCCAGAATACGGCAAAACTCGATACCCTGCTGCAGCAGCTGCAGGAGTCGGGCGAAGACCTGAACGGCGCAATGATGCTGGTGGTAGGGGAACTGAAAAAAACTGCCTTGGCCCAAGCTTTGCGGGCCGAAGGCGCCGCCGATGACGCCATTTTAAGCCAGTGCGGCAAAGCGATGCTGCCCCCCGCCGCCAAGCAGGCCTTTTTGCTGGCTGCGCGGCGCTACCCGCCCGCCCGCTTAAGCCAGATGAATGAACGGGCGCTGGAAGCCCTGACTCTGGCCCGCAGTGGGCTGTTGCCTGGGAATCATGTGCTGGGGCGGGCGTTGTTGGGCTTAGGGGTGTAGAAAGTTGAAGAGCGCCCACAGGCGCCCTTTTTATTCGTTTCTGTGAATAGCCAAGCGGACTAACTGGTACAAAAAGCCTCTACCAACTAATTTCCATTTTATTTCAAAGCCGATTGGCTCTAGCTTCGGCATTAGCACGGCGATAGTCGCAGTCGGGTTCACAAGTTTAGTTAGTTCCTTTAGATCTTTGTATGACCACTCCTTACCAGGAATTGAAAGAAATGCCTCAAGAATCTGTCGCTGAGATACAGGAAGAGGAATAGTTGTATATTTTTCTCCTTCCCATTCAAAGACAATAGGTTCTGCGCCTTTACTCCACTGTTGGGTTATTCTGATTTTACGCGGAGTTGGTTGAACAGCGCGTAAGCGAGGGCTTGGTTGCGCTTGTATTGCAACCTGTTGACGAAATAGCGCCTCACGCACAGCCACAGTATCTTGCAACACCTGCTGAGCACCAGCCGCCAACAGGGCTTCGGCGTCTTCGGCAGGCGCCACACAAACTATGGGCGGGGCGTTAGGCACATCACGCAACAGATTCCGGATGGCGGTCGCTGCCATCGAAACCTGGTTGCCAGGCTGGAGTAACGCAGCATCAGGCTCGACGACCTTCACCTTCATTGCCCACCCCTGAATTGCGGGGACCGTGATAACTTGTAGTCCCTTGATGTCATTCAAGTGTTTAGCAACAGGGCCAAAGTAAACGACTTTCATCGGAATTCTCCTTAGCCACACAGGCCGTAAGAGTGAAAAGGGGTGATTTACGGTATGTATACCTCATTTATCAGCGTTGCCAAGCAAAAAACCTTGCGCTTTAGGTTTATCGCCTTTAAAAGCTGGCATCAGGTTGGTCTGGTAGCTCAGTCGGTAGAGCAAAGGATTGAAAATCCTTGTGTCGTCAGTTCGATTCTGACCCAGACCACCATGAATTGCCTGCGGCAGCAACGTGGTCAGGTACTACGTTTCTGACCCAGACCACCATTCTCTTGCGTTACATTCGTTTTTTCCTTTAGGGTGCCTGCCATGTACGTGCTTAAAAACCGCCTCATTCATCTCATTCAACAAGGTGCTGGGCGATTTGGCCTTTCGGTGCGGAAGACTGCCGCAGTGATTGAAGACCAAGCCTTGCTGGCGGCCTTACTGGCCGAAGCCAGCGCCGCAGAAGCAATGCGGCGGGGGTTTGATACGCCCATGAAGAACAAGGCGCCTGAAGCGACGGGCCAAGCAACTGGGATTATCTTCTCGTTCAATCGCCCCGTCCAGCTGGAACTGCTGTTGCGCAGCTATTTTACCTTGGCGCAAAACCCGGTGCCGCTGATTGTGCAATACGGCGCCAAAGGCGAAGCTTTTAAAGCCGCCTACGCCGAAGTGGCCGCCCTGTACCCGCAGGTAACCTGGGTGGCCGAGGAGCGCTTTCGGCCCACTTTGGAAGGGGTTTTGGCGGGGCTTACCACACCGAAGGTGTTCTTTTTAGTGGATGATATTGTGTTCATTCGGCCCACCGATATGGCAGCCTTTGCGGCGTTGCCCGTGGATACGGCGGTGCCTTCGCTGCGCTTGGCGCCGACCTTAAACTACAGCTACACCTCGGCGCAGGCCCAGCAGCCACCCCAGTTTAGGCCTGGGGCTGGCGAGATGCTAAGCTTTACCTGGGGTGAGCAGTGGAATGAGTGGAGCTACCCGATGAGCGTCGACGGGCACCTTTTTTCAACCGCCGAAGTGTGTGTGATGGCCCGAACAGCAGCCTACAAGGCTCCCAACAGCTTTGAAGGGGCCTTGATGCGCTTTGCCCCCGCCTTTATGGGACGCCAAGGGTTATGCTTTGCCGCGCCAAAAATTTTTAACAACCCGTGCAACAAGGTGCAGAGCGAGGTGGCCAACCTGGCAGGGAGCATTTCACCCGAAAGCCTGCTGGCGCGTTGGCAGGCGGGCGAACGCTTGGCGCTGGCGCCTTACCTGGATTTACACGTGACGGCGCCACATATGGAGCGGGATTTGGTGTTTGAAGCCCGCGCTTAAGCTTTCCTCCCAAGGAATGTGGGTTGGGGCTTCACTTTGTGTCATTCAGAGGCCTTGGCCGAAGAATCCAGGTCTTTAGGACTTTTCAAAGACCTGGATTCTTCGCTCCGCTCTGAATGACAGAGGTTCTTCATGCAACTGCCTACCACCAGCTGCGGGCACCCGCCTCGGGAATGAGCGGATTGGGCAGCGGCAGTGGCGCCAGCGCCAAGGCGGGCTGGCGTTCGGTAAACTGGCCATTGCCGATTTCCGTCAGCGCCAGGCTGCGGACGGTCTGGCCATTGGTGGTAAACTTGGCAAAGCCGCCAGGGGCATAAAAACCTTCCGGGCGTAATAAAATCTGGCTTATCGCATTGCCACTGCGAGAGTTTTCGGCGGCCAGTTGGGCCAGAATGGCGGCGGTATCGTACCCCAAGGCAGCCAGCGGGTGGGGGGCGGCGCCAAAGGCTTGGGTAAAACTGGCCACAAAGGCCGGGTTACGGGCCGGGGCCGCAAACAGGCTGCCGCGCAGGGCGCTGGCACTGGGTGCCAGCAACGCGCTGCTGCCCGCAGCCCCGCTGGCGTCATCCTGCCACAGCGCCGTGCCGAGCAGCTGCACGCCCCTATCAAGGTCGTAATACGCCAGCTGGGCGGCAATCAGGGGCAGGTTGCGGGCTTGGGCGGGCAGCAGCAAGGCATTGAAACCCTTGCCAAGGTTACGGATACTGCTGCCGATATCGGTTTCTGCAGGGTTATAAAAACTGATGACGACGGGTTCGGCACCCCGTGCTTGCAGGGCGGTTTTTAGCCCGGCCAGGGTGGCTTCGCCATAAGCCCCTTGCGGCACCAAGGCCCCGATTTTGGCGGTATTGCCAGACGCCATTGCGGCCACGGCCACCGCACTGGCTTGCTGGGCGGGCAAGAAGTTCAGGGTATGGGTTTGCGGGCCAAGCACCTCGGCGTCGCTGCTGAAGGTTAACAAGGGCGTGCTGCCCAGCTTTTCACGCACGCCTGCCACCTGGTTGGCCAGCAGCGGCCCCAGCACCACGGCCACGTTCTGGGCTTTTAAAAAGGTCGCGGCGCTGGCGGCTTCGGCGGGGGTGGTGGCATTTTGTACCACCAGCTCGACGCGCCGATTGCCCGCAGTGAATTCGGGCAAACCCAGCTGCAGGGCACGGAGCAAATCGGTGCCCGGTGCGGCCAAGGGGCCTGTTTGCGGCAAAATCACGCCCACCCGCAGAGGTGGCAGGCTGGTGCGTTCGGCGGGTGGGTTTAAGGCGTCGCGCAGCCGATTGTAGCGGGTTTTATCGGGCTGCACGGAAAGACGTTCGTAGTCGCTTAAAAACGTGGCAGCACGGTCGGTGGCGCCGCTCATCAGGGCGCGCTCAGCGGCCTGCAACAGCAGTTGCCCGCGCAGCTGGCCGATGGCCCGCCCCAGCGGAGTATCATCGGTGAGAGTCCCTTCCAGCACTTGCAGGGCCTGGGTCGGGTCGCCGAGGCCATCTAAGGCATAGGCCAACAGGTAACGGCTTTGGGCGCGGGTGGCGGGGTTGGTACTGTTTACCATGGGGCGCAGGGCGGCCACGGCTTCGGTAAAACGCCGTTGTGGGAGCAATTGGGCAGCAGCCTGCAGGCTACCTTGGCTGGCCGAAGTTTCCGCAGCCTTGGGGGCGGCCACAGGGGCGGCAGGCTGGCTGAACTGGGCATAGGCCAAATTATAAGAGGCGTTGCCAACAACGAGCGCGGTGGTGCAGAGTGCCAACGTGAGGAATTTGAACGACATGGGCAGTAGCGTGCGGGAAGGGCAGGGGCGCGTCAAGCCGCCCCCGTTACAACGCGCTGCCTTAGGCAAGCTGGGCGAAGGCTTTGCACTGGCCTCCTTGATGCTGCAGGGCTGGTGGCCGGTCGCGCGCCCCCGCTTTGAGGCCGTGCAGACCGACTTGGTGCTGCGGCGGGGCAATTCCTTGCTGCTAGTGGAAGTGAAGACGCGGTGGCGGCCGCTACGCTCCGAGCAGCTTATCAGCCCCACCCAGCGCCGCCGTTTGCGCCAGCAGGCGGCCTTTTGGGCCGCGCGTTGCCCCAATCTTGCCGTGCGGCTGATGCTGGTGCAGGTTACGCCACGCTGGCCGCTGGTGCGCTGCTGGGCAGTGCCGCTTGATTAAGCGGCCTAACTTTGGCTTAATTGGGCCAAAGAAAGAATACATCATGCGGATTCTCTGGCTTTCCACAATTTTGGCATCGGGCCTGGTATTAAGTGCCTGCCAAATGCCGCTGGTGCTCGGTGCAGGAGCAGCCGCCGGCTACGTGGGCCTGCAAACCCGCCCGGCCGGGCAGGTGGCCGCCGATACCGACACCAAGCTGCGCATCAAGGCTGCCCTGGCCAGCAAGAGCTACCAGTTTTTGGGCGATATCGGCACCGATGTGTTTTACAGCGATGTGCTGGTGACGGGCGTGGTGCCCACTCGCGCCGAGGGCGAGCAGGTGATTGCCTTGGTGCAGGGCACCACGGGCGTGCGGAAAGTGTATAATGAATTGTTTGTGGGTGACGCCTACACCACCGCCCAACGGGCCAAGGATGCTTGGATTGCAACCCAGATTAAGCCGCGCCTGATTGGTACCAAGGGGGTTTACCCCTTGAATTACCAAGTCAGTGTGGTGAACAACCATGTGTATGCGCTGGGCAGTGTGGCTAGCGCGGCCGAACGCAACAACGTGCTGCACCTGCTGCGCACCACCCCAGGTGTTGCGCAGGTCCACGATTATTTGGTGATTGTCAGCCCCACACCAGAAGGCAAACCAAACCTGGTCAATCAGGGCGCGCAGGAAGATGGCGGGATGCAGCGGCGGGCGCCCAATCCGTTCCCGAGTGCGCGGTAGCAAAAATGGACCCCGCGATGGCGGGGTTTAATTTTATATAGCGAAGCCTATAAACACTTGTTACAAATGTAAAAAAACTTGTCATTCAGAGGCTTTAGCCGAAGAATCCAGGTCTTACACACTTAAAGAAGACCTGGATTCTTCGCTACGCTCTGAATGACACTTTTATGGATTTACTTAATAATAGGCTTTGCTATACTACTGACTACGCATAATAAAAAAGGCTCCCGTAGGAGCCTTCATTTGTCGTCGATTCTAGAGAACTAGAACTTTACGCGCATGTTCACGCCGTAAAGGTCGATGCTTTCCAGGTTAGCACCAGTCACTTCGGCTTCGAAGTTACGGTACAGACCGGCAACGCTCACACCGTGGCCCAGGTTGTACTGACCAGCCAGACCGAAGGCGGTCAGCTCGTCATTCCCTGTGCGGCTGCGGTAGTTTTCGCTGGTGCTGTAGTCGCCAGCCACTTCAAACGCATCCCAGGCGTAGCCCACTTTACCGTAGAGGGTTTCACCTTCGTTGGCGCCTGCGGTTTTGTTATCCAACGTTTGGGTGCTGTAGGCAACGGTAGCAGCCAGACCAGTGGCGTGGGCCACGCTGACGCTTGCACCATATTCGCTTTCCAGCGCGTTGTTTTGTGGAGCACCTGCACCAGTTCCAACAACCCCGCCAACGGCATCGTTGTTAAACTGTACACCAGCGGCACCAGCCACTTTGAAGTCGCCCATGGCGCCATCGTAGAAGGCACTTAGGTCCATATCACCACCCTGTTGGATGCTGGCACGACCTTGAATACCGGCAAAGATCGGGCTGTCGTAGCGGATGCTGTTGGCACGCTCATCGGCAAAGCCGGTGGTCATGGCTGTAACAGTGTTACCTACACCGCCAAAGAAGGGGTTACCAGCTGCCGTGGTGCGGAAACGCAGACCACCACCAATACTAGAAACATCTTGGCCGAGTACGTCTTGGGCACCCGCGAGGTCGGCACCGAGCACACCATCGGTGGCAACGCTTTGCTTACCTACGTACACACCACCAAAGTTACCGCTTACACCAACGCGGGCTTGGCGCTGATTAAAGGTGGCATTGCTGTTGGTTGGGGTGGTTTGGGTACCGGTGTTACCAGCAGCCGAACCTTGTACGAACTGTTGGCTGTTGTTGTCGGAGGCTTCGAATTCGAACAAGGCGCTGGCGGTCAGACCGTTATCCAGAGCTTGTGCACCTTTCAGGCCCATACGGGTGGTGCTGAATTCGTTGTCGACAATCACGACATCGGTGTCGCGGCCATCGTTGTAACCTAAAACCGCCTTATTAACCTGACCGTACATTTCTACATCCACCGCACCTGCAGTGGCGGCGATTAGAGCCAGAGCGCTCGTCGCCAGAAGGGTCTTTTTCATGTTATCCCTATCCTTTGTTGTTAACCGCGACCTAAAGCCATTGCAGACTTGCCGCCGCGGGGTTGAGAGCAGAATGTTCAGCTCATGCACCGTTGGCAAGGCCCTTAGCGGGGTTGACTGCGTGGGGTGTGGCGGCGTTGCACAGGTTTGCATCTTTCCAAAGCCTGCAAGCATGCCGCCAAACCCAACCTCAGCAGTGGGCCTAGGATAAGCAGCGAAAGGAAAAAGTCAAGCAAGCGTAAGGCAGGACACGCTGCATGGTGCTGGCAAAGTGGGCGCTGAAGGGCCCCTTACGCCCATGCGCATGATGCTATCCACAGATGGGTATTATGTTACTCGGTAGGTAGGTATTTACCGCTTACCAAGGAATAAGCCTTTGGAAGCTTCGTTGCCAATTTTTTGTGTACATACAGGCTGAGGATAGAATTTATCCCCATAGTTGTCCCGCAATACTCCCACCCGTGAATGGGAAAATAACTGACAAAAGTAAATGTTTACCTATAGTCTAAGTAATTGAAGAGGCTGTTGTTTCGTTATCGGCGGCGGCAACAGCAGCGGCCAACGCCGCCTGGTTGCCGATGCGTTTCAGCAGCACGCTCAGTTCATCCACATTATCGAAGAAAATCCGTACACTGCCGCCACTGTTGGGTTCTTTCTGGCGAATACTGACCTTTAAGCCGACACGGTCTTGCATCAGTTGTTCCAGTGCCGAAATTTTAGGATCAGAGGAACGGCGGCTGCGCATGGGTTGGTTCGGGCGCACCAGGTTCCGTACCAAATCTTCCGTTTCGCGGACCGAAAGCTGGTTTTTTATCACCTTATTCGCCGCCCGCAGTTGCAATTCTGGGTCTTCGCCGAGCGAAAGCAACGCGCGGGCGTGGCCCATGGTTAATAGGCCATTGTTCACGCAATCCTTAATTTTGTCATTCAACCCCAAGAGGCGCAGCAAGTTGGTAATGTGGCTGCGGCTCTTGCCGGTCACGCGCGCCATATCTTCGTGGGTGTAGTTAAACTCAGCCACCAAACGCTGGTACCCCGCGGCTTCTTCCAGCGGGTTAAGGTCGGCACGTTGAACGTTTTCAACCAGTGCCACTTCCAGCGCACGCTGATCTTCCAGCTCGCGCACAATCACTGGCACTTCGGTCAATCCCGCCAATTTGGCCGCGCGCCAGCGGCGTTCACCGCCAATAATTTCGTACACACCCTGCATTTTCCCTGGCCGCACCAGAAGGGGTTGAAGCACGCCTTGGGCTTTAATGCTGCTGGCCAGTGCCTCAAGCAGCGTTTCATCGAATTGCCGACGCGGCTGCACAGAAGAAGGAATCAGCGCGGTAAGGGGCAGCATGGTTTCGGGCTTTGGTGCCGCCGCCGCCACCTGCCCAACCGGGGTGGCAGCCAGGGCGGCTACAGCTGTATCATCGAGCAAAGCGGAAAGCCCGCGCCCCAAACCCCGAGGCTTAGCATTCATCGGGAGGCTAACCCCCGCCATCACTGGCTTTACTTCCGCCGGCTTCGGTTCAGCCAACTTGGCATCGGTCAGTATTTCGGTGGGAACAATGGTTTCGGGGGAGGTTGGGGTGGAAGCGGCGGCGGTGTCGTTCATGGGATAACTCCTTCTTGAGACATTAAGATTAAAAAGTATTAGGCGGCATCTTGGGTTACAGCAGGCACCGCCGGCAGGGCCAAGCGCTGCATCAGTTCGGCAGCGAGGCGAATATAGGCCTGACTGCCAGGAGATTTCACATCGTAAATCAGCCCAGGGGCACCGTGACTTGGAGCTTCGGAAAGCCGCACGTTGCGAGGAATGACGGTTTCAAAAACCCGATCCGTTAAGTGTTCGCGCACATCGCGCTCGACAGCTTGGGCCAGATTGTTGCGTTTGTCGTACATGGTAAGCAGCACACCTAGCACTTGCAGATTGGGGTTAAGGCTCTTGCGCACCAATTCGAAGGTTTTAAACAATTGCGAAATGCCTTCCATGGCAAAAAACTCGCACTGCAGCGGAATAATGATGTCGGTCGCCGCGACCAACGCATTAATGGTGAGAAGCCCGAGAGAAGGGGGGCAATCGATAAACACATAATCATATTGGTCGTGGGCAGCAACGAGGGCATCACGCAGCCGGTTTTCACGCGCCATAATTGGGACCAATTCAACCTCGGCGCCCGAAAGGTGGATGGTGCTGGCCACCAAGTGCAGGTTAGGCACTTGGGTCGTCAGCACCGCTTCGGCCAACGTACTTTCCGCCATCAGCAGGCTATAGCTGCTGTGCTGCAAGCCACGCTTATCAATTCCGAACCCCGTGGTGGTGTTGCCTTGGGGGTCGAAGTCGATCACCAACACACGGTTACCGCAGGCCGCGAGGGCGGTGGCCAAATTAATTGCAGTTGTGGTTTTCCCCACACCACCTTTTTGGTTGCTTAGGGCAATAATCCGGGCAGGCATCGCTAAACTTTCCCTTATCAGCGTTAAACCAAACGACAACAGGCTGCCTCTTTTTAAGGCGTTCCCCGTGCAACAGCGGGAAACAATTCCGTCAGCCAATTACTTTCCGGATGTGGCAGGTCTTATCTCAAGTACCCATCCCCGCTGTCCGCTCGATGAAGAGACTATACTCGGCCATCGCTGTGTTGTCATGGGAAACAGTGTTTCACAACTCCTTAATTCTTCGTCAACTGCCTCACCTTTAAGCAACAACCATCGGCCATCAACCGCCAAAAAAGGCCGACTTAAAGTTAACAAACGGGGGAGAGGAGCAAAGGCGCGGGCGGTAATGATTTGGTAATTCTCATGGGGTGGCAGGGCTTCAAGGC
>JAIXUT010000163.1 GCA_027483385.1 Alphaproteobacteria bacterium | reverse complement strand
CCCGTCGCTTTTTTGAATGCTGTATAGAAGGATGATTCAGAATTAAACCCAGAGTCTATTCCAATTGCAAAAATGGTGGCACTTTGATACTCAATATTTTTTAAGAGTGTTTGAGCTTTGTTAATCCTGTATGAATTAACAAACTCGTTGAAATTCATTTTCCATTCATTATTGATGATATAAGAAAGCTGGTGGGGGCTGATGCTTATCTTCTTGGCTAGACTCCCTAGGGTAAGCTTAGAGTCAAGAAACAACTCATTTACCTCCAATTCTTCCCGAATTTTTTCTATATATTTCATTCTTACGTCCGCTGGTATTTCCTTTTTAGGAGATATTTGCTCGTAGTGATTGTGATTTTCCACCCTAGTTTCTGGCTCCACCATACGCTCGTCCTCCCAATAAGAAACGTGAACATCGGGCACAAACTCATCCAATACAAAAGGTGATCTTATGATTAAAAAAATCATACCCAAACACCAAATTAGAAGACCTATTTGCCCAAATAATTCATAAAACTTAAGTTGAACCGAATTCTCTCCAAAAATATATCGAATCCCTACCTCTGAAAATGCCATTACGGATTGAAACAATAAGAACCCAACGATGCTTTTCAGCCATATTGAGGTAGTTGGATGCATAGAACGTGACAAACGGGCATAGTTTTTTGACAAGAATTGAAAAAGAAACAATCCAATGAGTGCGCTGTAAATTCCTACCGCCACCGAAGTACTCATCTGAAATGCCCCATTGATGAAATCGGAAGCCGATACCCCACCCGCTATATATAAATAAGAAAACACTTTTAAATGCAAAAAGGCAGGAATCAAAAGCCACTTAGAATACAGATGATTCTTGAATCCAAGCGACGCCCGAACATACCCAACGACCATAACCGGAATAACTAATCTCAATGTTTCGGGCACTACTAAAAAAAAAGATGACGCCCGCAATTGTTCTGGTATGGTAAACTGTAAAAATTCAGTTATTGAAATAAGTAGAAAAAAAACACCCAAATAACGCAAGAAAGAACCTGTATTAATCCTGATACACAGGCACATACAGATTAGGCTAATAAAAACGACCAAAAGATGTAAACTGTAAATCATCAGTACGGATGATTATATTTATAACAAAACTATGCTCGTAAATTATATACGAGTCAAATGCTATTTATGGATTATATTACAAATAAAATAATTTTATTGGTATAAAAAAAATAGCCTTCTATCCCAAGAAGGCTATTTTATACTTAGAAATTAAGTAGCGCTGTTCTCCTTGTATCAAACAGCTTTTTTAAGCTATTGAAGCTTTTTCACCGTTACTGGTACACAGACAGGCGTTGGAGGACAGTTTGAACAGCCACCTACTGGAGCTACCACCGTAATGGTTGTCGAGCATGTATTTGCATCAGTAATGGTAATTACTTTGTTGCCTGTGCTAGCAAGGAAAGGTCCGAAAACTTGAGGTGTTCCGTAGTTGAAAGGACCAGTTGGTGTAACTCCGCTAACAGTATACGTTGTATTGCTACCACCTTCGGGGTTTAGAGTAAAGGTGAAGGTATCGTCATTAGGATTATCCGTTGTACCTGCGTTGTTACACAATGCGATTACTGAGCCAAGCAAAGGTTTTGGATTTACAGTTACTACTACTGTATCAGTATCAACGCATCCATCTACTGAAGTAACTGTCAGGTAGTAAGTGGTTGTAGTCGTTGGGGTTACTGAGATAGAAGCCGTAGTTGCTCCTGTGCTCCAGAGGTACGTTCCTCCTACACCAGCACCGCTTCCAGTCAACTCAACTGTAGTACCTTCGCAAACTGGAGCGGGATCTGCCCCTGCATCGGTCACCAATGTTCTGTAAATAACAACCACTGGGCAACAGTTACCCGACACACAGACACCCACCGACGAACTGGTGAAAGTGTAGCTTCCTGATTCGGTTACAACATAGGTAGAATCGGTAGCACCAGCAATCAACGTACCATTACGATACCACTGATAAGAGGTAGAACCTGAGGGTGCCGACAATGAAATCGACGAACCAGGGCATAAATACACAGGCACAGATACGCAGGCACTTGCAATATCGTCATCTCCACCACCACCTGTATCGTTGCCTGGGGTTGAGTCTGGGTCACCTTCATTGACCGAAAGTACTTCTGCAATATTTGATAAAACTCCGCTTGAATCCGCACTAGCCGTGATACTTAAAGCAAGGCTAGTGGTAGCTCCGCTCAATGCACTACCTACATTCCAGATTCCGGTAATTGGGTCATAAAAAGTTCCCGTAGGAGCCGTATGGCTTACGTATGTAAGACCTACTGGAAGTAAATCTGTGATTTTTAAGCCCGTAGGTGCTTCAAAGCCCGTTGAATCGGCCTGACGATTTACCGTAACAGGAAATGTAACATCGGTACCTACGGCTACGCTGTCGTTGTTTACGGTTTTAGCACGTTCAAGTCATCTATGTTTTGATCGCAGAAGTTAGGAATACCGTCACCGTCAGTGTCTAGCAAGTCATTTCCCGAACATTTGTCCATACAATCCAACATTCCATCGGCATCGCTGTCTGTTTTTGTAAAGGCATAGTACACATTCAGGTCCTAGGCTACGGATAATAAGCCGCCACCTGAAATTCTGATTTTATCAAAAGGCTGCGTTACTTTAAATCCAAGTTGTACACGCGTACCACCCAATAAGGAAGCCGTAAGTAAAGAGCCTCCTGAGATTGTCTGAACTGGAGTTGTGTTGCTCCCCAAATAAGTAGTGACGGTAATATTACCCAATACATTGGCATCCAAAAGACCAGCCCCTTGTTGTACCACAAAACCCGCGTATACATCACCAGGAGTAGGATTAACTGTATTAGCCAGTGCAACCTGTAAATAAGCTGAACATAACACTACCGCTACAATATTTAATTGCGCCGCATCGGTTGAATCAGCATTGATTGCGTTATTAGGGTTAGATACCCCAACACAAAGCAATCCCCCTTCTGACCCAGACGTAACTCCAGAAGCATCAGCACCTACCAAGGCATTGACGCAGTCTAGTGGACAAGAAGCAGGTCCTTCAAATGCGTAGTATACATCCAAAGAAGAAAGCAAACCTAAGAAACCACTAGCAGCAAAAAGTTGCACTTCATCAAAATCACTCGTGGTAGTGAAGCTCAAGATTTGCTTACCAGTGCCTACTCCAAGGGCCGTTGCCTTCAAAAGCCCAGCACCGCTGTTAAAAGTAGCTGTTTGCACGAGGGTTCCGTTGCGGTAGGTTCTGATTTGGATGTTGTTGAGGATATTTACATCCAAAAGGGTAGCGTTGCTTCCCACCACAAACCCAACCGTATTACCAGCAGGATAATACTGGAGAGAATCTTTTACCGAAACCGCCGACCCTGAACCTATCAGGCTGATGCCTGTGGTTAAGGTAGCAAAGTTGGTTAAGTTGCCATCAATGATGTTGGCACCATCGGCAGCCGTACAAAGAAGGCACAAACCAGTATTGCCCGCATTGATAAACGCCCCACGACCAGGTCCATACAGATTTGGTTGTTTTCGAGAGTTTGCTGTTGAGCAAACACGGTTGTGAAAGCAGCAGCCCTGCTAGCATGACAGCAAAGCGCGAGTTTTTGTAAAACGTGACCATAGATAACTGAAGTTGATTAAGAAAAAATTATAAGAACGACACCAAAATTTCAGTTCGTTGTTATTTCTCAGAAATCAATATTTAGGCCAATTCAGAAAAACAGGCAGGAAGATGAACGGATTGGAATATCAAATAAACGGATTGGGAAAATGCCTTTCATAAAGCATATTTTTTCAACTGAAAAGGATAAAAAAATCTAGTACCAAAAAAGGGCTCAAGCTGAATTCTTGGGGAAGCTAAGCATATAATTTCGTCAATCTAAATAAGAAGAATGGAATATCCCTGACACCTCGGGAAGATGATCGAAATGCCTTGATCTTAGCATT
>JAIXUT010000089.1 GCA_027483385.1 Alphaproteobacteria bacterium | reverse complement strand
GGTGCCAATGGAAAAATGGAAATGGAACGGGTGCCCAAAGCAGGTTATCCCATCGAAGGACTTAATATCGCTGGTTTTCACCGGGGTATGTCATGGACGAGTATCAGCCGAAACGTTTCGTTTCCGTTCAAACTTTTTGGCAGTGCGATCAAAGCAAGCAGAATTATCCGAAAATTTAAACCCCACGTGGTGGTGGGTACCGGCGGTTATGCATCCGGACCGGTTATGCGGGCTGCCCAAAACGCGGGCATCCCAACTTTAATCCAGGAACAAAACTCGTACGCAGGCGTAACCAACAAACTGCTGGCACGGAAAGCAAAAGCGATATGTGTGGCTTATGACCACATGCAAGCCTATTTCCCGGAAGATAAAATCATTTTTACCGGCAACCCGGTTCGATCCGATTTTATGCACACCGAGGGAAAACGCGCCGAAGCACTGGCTTACTACGAACTGGACCCTGCTAAGAAGACCATTATAATCATCGGCGGAAGTTTGGGCGCACGAACACTCAACAATGCCATGCGTGAAAATACTGAGTTGATTGCCGCGCACCCGAACGTGCAAATTTTGTGGCAATGTGGCCGTTTTTACGAATTTGAATTCAATAATTGCGAAACCGCGCAATTGCCCAATGTACAAATCCGGGCATTTATTGATCGAATGGACTTGTTATATGCCGCAGCGGATGTAGTTATTTCGCGTGCGGGTGCGCTGAGTATCAGTGAGTTGTGTATGGTTGGGAAACCCGCAATTTTGGTTCCTTCGCCCAATGTTGCCGAAGACCATCAAACCAAAAACGCATTGGCCTTGGTTGAAAAAGGCGCCGCTCGAATTGTACGTGATGTCGACGCCAGTGAAAAAATGCTGCCGGAAGCCTATATGATCCTCGAAAACGAAGCGCTCGGTTTTGGTTTGGCCGAATCCATTCATCAATTGAGCCGGCCGAAAGCCGCCGAAGCAATTGCACTTTCCGTGTTAAAACTTGCTGAAAAACAATACGAAGCAAAACCCAAACGCAATCAAAACAAACCGTCATAACACCATTTAAAACAACATAACCCATGCGCAACGCACTTTTAGTATGCATCCTTCTTTGCGGTTTTATGGCTTGCCAAAAGGCAAATGATAAAAACCCGGCCCTTTTTGGCAAATGGCAGGGCGAAAAATGGTTGATTTTTGATAAACCATCTGATTTGGATGCCAAAAAGGTAAGTTTTGAATTTAGAGAAGATGGTACCTACACCTCCAAATTTGGAGAACAGGGCGATTCGGGTGTTTGGCGCACGGAAAAAGACAAATTATACACCCAAGCCGAAGGGAAAAAAGAAATAATGGTGCGTTTAATCACTGCGGATGGAACCCACTTGAACTTTGAAATGAATCGAGGTGGACAAAAGGAAACCCTCGAACTCATTAAACAATAAACAACAGCATGAACCTGAGCGATATCCATCGGATCTATTTTATCGGTATTGGCGGCATCGGCATGTCGGCACTGGCCCGCTTTTTTCACCTGCAAGGCGCGGAAGTGTATGGTTATGACCGTACAGAGTCCGACTTGTGCAAAGAATTGGCGATGGAAGGCATGTGGATTCACTATGAAGACGATCCAAGCCTAATTCCTGGCGATGTAGATTTGGTGGTTTGGACCCCCGCTGTGCCAAAAGACCATCAGGAGCTTAATTGGTTCATCGAACACGGTTATCCGATCAAAAAACGTGCGGAAGTGTTGGGGATTATCAGCAAAGGCAAGCGTTGTATCGCCATTGCGGGCACCCACGGAAAAACCACTACGACCACCATGGCGGCGTATCTTTTGCGCACCTGTGGCGTCGATGCATCTGCCTTTTTGGGCGGTATTTCGGCCAATTTTCGCTCCAATTTCGTGGAAGGCACCGAAGATTGGGTGGTAGCAGAAGCAGATGAATACGACCGGAGTTTTTTGCAATTATATCCTGAAATCGCGGTCATCAATTCCATCGACCCCGACCATTTGGATATTTACGGCACCGAAGAAGCCGTCGTAGCATCTTACGAACAGTTTATCCGCCAAATTAAACCGGGTGGTACGCTGTTGTATAAACATGGCTTGCCTTTGGATGCAATTGCCGAGGAATTACGTGCCAGCGGACGCAAAGTATTTACTTTCGGCATTGATCAGGGCGATTTTGAAGCATACAACGTACGGGTTGAAAACGGGCAAATGGCCTTTGGGCTGCGCTCCAGCATCATGCATTGGGATGAATTGCGGCTCGATTATCCCGGAAAGCACAATGTGGAAAATGCCACGGCGGCCATTGCGGTGACCTTGCTGGCGGGTGGATTTACGCCCAGTTTGCCCGATGCGCTGGCAGGATTCCGGGGGGTAAAACGCCGCTTCGAGTTTATTTTCCGGAGTCCGGATCAAGTGTACATCGACGATTATGCCCACCACCCGGCCGAATTAGAAGCGGTGATTGGTGCAGCAAAAATGCTGTTTCCGGATCGCAAAGTAACCGGCATTTTTCAGCCGCATTTGTACAGCCGCACCCGCGATTTTGCCGATGGGTTTGCGGCGGCGCTCGACCGTTTAGATGAGGTAATCCTGCTGGATATTTACCCGGCACGCGAACAACCGATCCCAGGGGTCACATCCTCCTTGATTTTTGATCAAATGAAGCAACCCAAAAAGATATTATTGGCCAAAACCGCCTTAATGAACTACCTGAACGACCACCCGGCTGCCATCCTATTGACCATGGGGGCAGGCGATATCGACACCTATATTGCACCGATTAAACGCCTTTTTGAGGCAAAAAACAATTAGTTCACCACCTGAACCATGTTAAACCTGCGTTTGCCAAATCTTCGTTACGACCGCATCTATTGGGTGCTGTTCCTGGTGATCATCACAGTGATCCTCATTGGGGCGATCACGCGCAAACGCAACAGTTACCCAAACAGCACCGAAGTAAATG
>JAIXUT010000136.1 GCA_027483385.1 Alphaproteobacteria bacterium | reverse complement strand
ATGCGCCCAGACTGCGGCACCGATTCCACTGAAACATACAGTTTGCATGGCCCAGCGCGCAGGATTTCATGCTGGATTGTCAGCCAATCTTGCGTATCGAACTTAACACCTCGACGTAATACTTCGGCCCTTTGGTTTCCCCAACCAAGTTGCAAAAACCCAAGGCAAGCTTCGGCCGCACAGATCGGTTGAGCGGCCTGCCACGCGGTAGCAGTTTCCTTGTGCAAACGTGCCGAGATTGGTGGAACGAGCATATTTAAGGTCAATATTTTATCCACCTTTTTATGCTGAGGCGAAGACTTGAGATAGACACCAAAATAAAATCGCCCATCTTGATCCTGATGATACCCATAGTTATAGGCTTGGGTGAGCAGAACCTGTTGGGCATGTTCGGGATTATTGAAAATAAACCCATTGGCTTTGAGTTCACCATCGATGGTTGGCAAATCAAGTCCAGAAACTAATGATAGTTCAGGCATGTTCCCCCTCCACGAAGCAGGTTACGAAAAATATATGTAGCGAACTTAGCCTAACAACAATTATGGATTTCCAATTGAAAGACAATCAAAAACACAAAAACTAGCCCCAAAATTGCCCAATCCAGCCAACCGGCCGGATGGTTTTATACAGCCGCTTGTACCAGGGCGCGGGCCAGTGGCCCAGCGCGGCCTCGTCGGGGTCGGGCTTGCCGTGAAAGACCACAATTTTGGCCGCTTCTGGCAGTGGCACCGGCTGCCACAGGCGCTGCGGCCAGCCCGGCAGTAAGTCTTCCTTAAAACTCACCACCCAGCCCTGCGGCCAGTATTCCATGACATTTAAGCCTGCATAGAACGGATCGGCCTTGGCGGCGGCACTGAGGGCGGTGCTGCGGGTGGCGGTGCCGTCGCCCATCCGCGCGGCAATTAATTCCTGCTCGATGCGGAATTCCTGCTGCCAGACTTGTTCGGGGTTCGCCAAAAAGCGGTCACAAATTTCCGGGTGGCTGCCCACCAAAAAGCGAAACACGCTGGTGTTGCCCACTCCGCTGGTGGGCTTGGTCGGGTTGCGCCAGACCACAAACGGGCAAGCGGGGGCATGCGTAAAAAAGGGCATCAGGTTACCGGTAATCACCAAATCGAGATCGAGTACCAGGGCCTGCCGACCCAGCAAATCGGCGTCCAGATCGGCGCGCCAGAGGCTTAGTTTACGCCACGGCTTGTTGGCCAGGTGTAACGCCACACCCGCAAACGCGGGCAATGAGCGGGCGTCAATCTGGGGCAGCAAACCGGTAAAATCATCGGTGAAGCACACCAGCTGAAAGGGCACGCCTGCCATGCCCCGTGCCACGGCCCGGTACAGGCGGTTGGCGTAGTCGGCGCCATAACGCGTGCCCCACTTCATACAAACAATCAGGGGCAAAGGGGCGGCTGCAGACATAGCTAGATACTAGCATAAAAAAACCCGCCCTGGGGCGGGGGGAACTTTAAAACCTGACGGTTTATGCGTCGAAACCTTTGGTCAGGGCTTTGTCGGTCAGGGTGTTGGCCAATTTGGCGTCGACTGTCTGGCCGAGCAATTTTTCAGCAATATTTACGGCCATTTTGGCCACTTCCGTACGAACTTCGCGAAGCGCTTCAGCCTTGCTGGCGTCAATCTGTTGTTTGGCCAGCTCGGTCTTGCGGGCTAGCTCTTCGTCGGCCTGGGCCAGGCGTTGTTTGGTCAGGGCTTCGGCTTCGGCGCGGGCTTGGCTTAACAGTTCAGCCGCTTCTTTTTTGGCCAGAGCAATTTTGGCGGCGTAGGCAGCCAGGCTTTCTTCAGCTTCGGTGCGGGTGGTGCGGGCAGCGTCGAGGTCACTCGCAATTTTGGCCGCGCGGGCGTCTAAAGTCGCCAGCACGCTTGGCACCACCACGCGGTACATCACCGCCAGCAGAATGAGGAACGCCAGGCTTGTCCAGAAGTACTGGCTTTGCAGGTAAGTGAGAACAAAAAGTTCCATTGCTGTAAGAAGCTGCTACCTAGGCAACAAAGATAATCAGCAGGGCCACCACCAGCGCGAAAATTGCGGTCGCTTCGGCCAGGGCCATCCCGACCACCAGCTGGGCACGCATCACGGGTTCGGCCGAAGGCTGACGGGCCACTGCTTCAAAAAATTTACCGAACATCAGCCCCAGACCAATCCCTGCGCCCAGTACGCCCAGCGCGGCAATCCCCGCACCAATGGCCTTGAGCATGGAAAGATCGGTGGCGGCTTGAATAACTTGGGGTTCCATCGTGGTTTTATCCTTTGGTTCGGTTGATTCTGGTACTGGCGTTTAACAAATTTTTAGTGCCCGTGCAAGGCATCCTTGAGGTACACCACCGTGAGCAGCGTGAACACATAGGCCTGCAACAGCGCCACAAATACTTCCAGTGCCGTGAAGACCACCAGCATGAGCAGCGTGAGCAGCGCAATCGGGCCGGTCAGCAAATTAAGGTCGCTGAAGCTGAGGGCGCTGCTTTCAAGGCCTGCCAGCCCAAGCAACATGACGCAAAAGCCCGCGAAGAGTTTAAGCAGTACGTGGCCAGCCACCATGTTGGCGGCCAACCGCACCGCCAAAGTTAAGGGGCGGGCCAAGAAGGTGATAATTTCCAGTACCACAATCAGCGGTGCCAACCACAGCGGCGTGCCGTGCGGCAGGAACATCGCAAAAAAGTGCAGGCCTTGCTTGTACACCCCAACCCCAATGACCAGTAAAAAGACACTCAGGCCCATCAGCACGGTGGTGGTAATTTGGCTGGTGGCGGTGAAGCTGGTGGGGATCATCCCCGCCAGATTCAAGCCCGCAATGAACAGGAATATGCTTAAAATGAGCGGTAAAAACGGCAGTGCTTCTTTGCCCGCGGTGCCCACAGTTAGGTCGCGAATGAATTCGACCGACATCTCCACCACACTTTGCCAGCGGCCTGGCACGAGGGCCATGCGGCCCATCACGCTTAAAAACAGAGTGAGAATTGCCGCAGTGGCAATGCCAGTCCAGACCACCTGATTGGTGATGGAGAGATCAAACCCCATAATGTGCAGCGGCACCAAGGCCTGCACTTCAAACTGCTGGAGAGGGTTAAGCGCCATAATATGTGGCTTTTAGCGTGGCTTGGCGGGTTCGTCAACCTGTGCTTCGGCCTGCATGAGTAGATAAATCCAGGCGGCAAAACCCACTAAAATTCCACCAATCATGCCCCACGGCAGGCTGCCCAGCAGCCAATCAAAGCCAAAGCCCAATAACCCGCCACCCAGCACATAGGCCACCAAGTGGCTGGCCGCGCCAAGATTGGGTTTACTTGGCTGGGGTGGCAGCTTGTGTCGCTTTGGCATAGGCGCTTTCAAGGGTTGGCTTCAGTACGCTGTATTTCACCGCGCCTGGCACCAGTTCGCCGTTCACAAAGATGGCGGGGGTGCCCTTAACTTCCAGCACATGCAGGGCAATTTCCTTGCTGCGCAGAATTTCCTGCTGCTTGGCTTCATCGCGGATGCAGGCCTGCACCGCAGCCTCGTTGAGGCCTGCCATGGCGGCGACTGCGTTAATTTCGGGCAGTGGGTTGCCGCTGGTGACAATCCGTTTTTGGGCCGCAAACAAGGCATCGCTAAGCGGGTAGAATTGCTCGGCAGGCACGCATCGGGCCACCGCACTCATGCCCAGGGCCAATGGGTCCCAGGGAAGATCGCGCAGCACATATTTGGCTTTGCCGGTCTCAATCCATTCCTTTTTTACGCTTGGCATGGTGGCGGTTTTAAACTCGGCGCAGTGGCCGCAGGTCATGCTGGCGTATTCAATAATCGTAACGGGTGCGGCGAACTGGCCCAGCACGCGGTCGGTGGACTGGATTTGCAGGGCTTCGGCGCGGGTGGGTTTGGCGCCTAAATTTTGGGCCACGGGCAGGGCCGCAGGCGCGGCAGCCGCGGGGGAAGCTTTGCTGCCAAACAGGCCACTGAACCAGCCTTCGGCAAAACTTAAGCTGGCGGCAGCAACCAAAACCAAACCAACCGAAACGCTTAGAACCAAGCGGGTACGCGGAGCAAGAGCCATGAACCAATCTTTCATTATGAACCTTTTAGCGCCACCGCGCCCAGCTTGGCCAGTGCGGTGCGTAAATCATCATCGTTGATAGTTTGGCAGGCCTTGGCGGCTTTGTCAGTGAGCGCGCGGCTGGGTGGTAGGGGCGCGGTAAGCTTGGGGGCCTTACCAGGCGCTCCAGCCATGCCACGCGTTTCGCCGCGCACCATGGCCTTGACGCTGGTAATGGCCGCATAGCCCAAAATGGCGTTCACTCCTTCAATGATGCTCGGGGCCAGAAAGTGCAGTTCGCGCTGCACGCTGCTGGTGGTGGTGGCCAAGGTAAGCGTCCCCGCCCGTACGCTTTCGGGCACTGCATGGGCCGCCAACAGCGGGCAGATGCTCGGCCAATAGGGCAGCAGTTGGGCCAGCAAAATCCCCTGCTTGGCGGCGGCGGGGGCCAGCACCTCGCGCAGCAGCCCGCCCACGGCGGTGGTGCGCCGCCTGCGAGAAATTTCGGGTTGCGTTGAGTGTTGCATAAGGCCATGGTAACGCCAATGCCACCTGCCGCCAAGCCAAGCTTTCAGGAATTGTTGGTGCGCTGGTACCAACAGGGCCACCGCCCGTTGCCCTGGCGCGAAACGGCCGACCCCTACCGCCTCTGGCTGGCCGAAATTATGCTGCAGCAAACCACGGTGGCGGCGGTACTGCCGTACTATGCGCGGTTTCTGGCAAAATTCCCAACCGTGCAGGCCTTGGCGGCGGCGCCGTTAAATGAAATCCTGCACCTCTGGCAAGGCCTTGGCTACTACCGCCGCGCCCATTTGCTGCACCGCTGCGCCCAGCAGGTAGTCCATCACTATCAGGGCGAATTTCCACGCACCGAAGCTGCCCTGCTGCAGTTGCCTGGGGTTGGCCCCTACACCGCCGCCGTGGTGGCGGCCTGTGCCTATGAAACCCCCACCACCGTGGTTGACGGCAACGTATTGCGGGTGGTGGCGCGGGTAAGGGCCTTGCCGCAAGCGCTGGTGCCAACCAGCCCAAGCTTACGCACAGCAGCGGCAAGCTTGGCGGATGGCGCGCCACCGCGGCTCTATGCCAACGCGATTATGGAGTTAGGTGCGACCGTGTGCACGCCCACCACGCCGCAGTGCGCCAGCTGCCCCGTGAACGGCTGGTGCCAAGCCTTCGCGCAAGGCACACCCACCGCCTACCCCATCAAACTTGCCAAAGCCAAGTTGCCTGAAAAATACGGTGTGGCCTATGTTTTGAAAGATTCCAAAGGGCACCTGTACTTGCGCCAGCGCCCAAGTACGGGGTTGTTGGCGGGGCTGTGGGAAGTGCCGCATACGGGCTGGGAGGTCACAAAAACCCCTGCCCAAGCCATACCAGAATTCCCTGAAGTGCTGCGTGAAGGTGGTACCATTCAGCACACCTTCACGCATTTTAAACTCACCTTGGAAGTGCGGGTTGGCGAGTTAGGTAACATTCCCGCTGCCCAGCGGTTTAGCCCTATTGCTTTGCCGCCATTGCCAACATTAATGCACAAGGTGCTGCGGGCTGCCGAGGTTATTTAGTAGTTAAACCTCGCGTGGGTGAAATGACAAAGCTGGCACATTTTTAAGGTGCAGCTGGGTGGCCAGAAAATGCCGCAGCGGCTTGGCCAGTTCGTGGGTGGCGCGGGCGTAGGTCTGGGCGTTGTCGAGTTCTTGCGGCACATCGATATAAAGCCGTGCCAGGCGTAAATCGGCACTGACCCAGCAGGCAACAACCGTAAGACGCGTAAGCGGCAACGTGCTATGCACGCGGCCTTGCAACAGGGCCAAAGCCGCGTGCTGCTGCACTTCGTTGGCCACTTTGCGTTGGCGGTCATTCATTGTGCGCATGGCTTAAAAGACTTTCTTGACCGCCGCCCGTTTGGCGGCCCGTTTGGTGAGTTTCCCCTTGCTATCCACAACCCACGCATAGCGGCAGGCTTGCCAGACGGCCAAGTCGGCGCGGCTGTTGCCGGCGTAATCGAAGCCGCCATGACCATATTTGGCAACCAGTGCCTTGGCTTTGGTTTTACTGATAAAATTCCCGCTCTGTGCCGTGGTGCCGAGCACGGGCCAGTGTATCCCCGCCTCGGCCAGCAGCGCGGCCACCCAGCGTTCGGGGCTGCCAGTGGCCACCAAAATGGGCTGCTTGCTGGCTTTGGCCGCTTGAATCAGGGGCCGATTCCAGCGCAATTTGGGCATAAAATTTTGCCGAAAGGCAGCGTCTTCCAACGCCAGTTTGGCAGCAGGCTTGCCCCAAAAAACCCCTTGTAAAACCACCATGCCAGCTTGCAGCGGGGCCGTGCGCCAGAGCCACTTCAGTGCCAGTTTGGAAAGGTCATCGTGCTGCAGGGTGCCGTCGAAATCTAGCACCAGCGGGGCCAGCACCAGCGGGGTTGTTGCCGCAGCCTTTGGCCGCGGGGCAGCGCGTGCCAACGGCTTAACCTTGGGTCGCGGCTTCGGCCAGAATGGTGAGGCCGCCAGGGGTAACTTCGGCCACGCCGCCTTGCACGCGAAAGGTTTGGGTGCTGCCATCGGGCAAGGTAAGAATCAGGGGTTTGTTGTGGGCCAGCAAACTTACCAAGGGTGCGTGGCCTGCCAGCACGCCAAAACTGCCACTGGCGCCCGGGATTTGGGCGTAGGTGGCTTCGCCTGCCGCCATTTGCTGCGCGGGGGTGAGTACCTGAAAGCTGAAGGATGGAGAAAGTTCGGCCATGCTTCAGCTTTAGCCCAGCTTGGGGGAAAAATCTAGGGGGCAGATGGCGTAAAACTGAGGGCCATGCCATTCAGGCAATAGCGCAAGCCAGTGGGCGGGGGGCCGTCATCAAACACATGCCCCAAATGCCCGCCACAGCGGCGGCAGTGCACTTCGGTGCGGCGCATAAAAAAGCCGTTGTCGGCCCGCGTGCCGATGGCGCCATCAAGCGGCTGAAAAAAACTGGGCCAGCCTGTGCCGCTTTCAAACTTGGTGGCGCTGCTGAACACCGGCAGCTGGCAGCCGGCACAATGAAAAACCCCGGCGCGTTTTTCAAGGTTCAAGGGGCTGGTGCCGGCGCGTTCGGTGCCGTGGTCGCGCAGCACGCGGTACTGTTCGGGCGTAAGGATTTTGCGCCATTCCTCGGGGGTTTTAGTTACTTCAAAGGCTGCGGCGGACGGCTTCATGGCCATACTTTCATAAGGGTATAAAGCAACAAGCGCCGCACTGGCGGCAAACGTGCCAAGCTGCTGGATAACTTTGCGGCGAGGATGCATGAAATTATTCTAGCGACTTAAACGAGCTTTTGCCACAGGCAAACCCAGTACCAGTAAGCCCAGCATCAGGCCGTTACACAGGTGCCAAAGCCAATGCGTACCGTGGCCCTGCGTGAGGGCGCAGGTGGGAAGGTCGGCGGCGTGGGCGGCCATGGAAAGTGCAAAAGCTGCTGCGGCGGCTGCATAATACCGCCGTTGCTTGGCGGGCTGCGCGGTGGTGGCCAGCCAAACCATGAATGCCAGGCTTGGGAGAAACGTGAGCGTGAGATATTCCTGGCCCATCAGCTTGCTTGGCAGGCCAAACAGCACGGTTGCCAGTAAAAAGGCGCCCATGAATTGCAGCCCTTGCCGCGGCGTAAAGCCCCGCAACACCTGCGGTGCATAGGCAGTATAAAGCGCCATGAAAACGGCAATTGCGGTGGTATCGGCCAGGTACGTCAGGCCAATCGGGTAGAGGTGCAGGCTGGTTGAAGCCACCCCAATCACGCCAATCCAGAGCGCCAGCACGCGGGGTAGCCCCCGAAACTGCCCACGCCGCCAGAGCCCGTAACAGGCCACGAAGCAGGCGGCAAAAAAAGCCAGATGTGTCCAGTCGTTCAATACTTCCTGGCCCATGACGTAGGGGGTGGTGCGTTCGCAGAATCTATCAACAGGGGCAAAGAACGCTTCAAGCATGGCGTGGGTCTTTCATGAGCTGGTACAACGCCAAGAGCAAACAGGTCATGAGGACATCGTTGGCCAAGTGCCAAAGCCAATGCGTGCCAACCCCTTGGGTAAGGGCGCAGGTGGGGAAGTCGATGGCGTGGAAAATCAGGCCAATGGCAAAGGCCGCCGCCGCCCCCCACAGCCAAAACTTGGCAGGCGGCGGCACGGCTGCTCCCGCAACCATCAGCAAGATTAAGGCTGGCAGGTAGGCCAATTGTTGCTGGGCATGCAACATCCCCGCCAGGCTGCCAAGGGCCCCACTGAGGGCCAACAGACCAGCTGTAAGGCCAAGGCTGTGCAACATAGTTAGCCGCAAGGCGTGGGTGGCCAATAAGTAAAACGCCAATGCCATAAAGGCGGCCGTGAAGGCGCCATTAAGCAGATGCGTGAGGCGCACAGAAAAGGTATGGGCGGCGAAGCTAGCCACCCCGACCGCCAAGAGGAGGCCGAGCAAGCTTGCCAACCAAACCTGTTCGCGCAGGGTGTTGCGCCAACGCCAGATAAAATAAATGGCCACCGCAGCATACGCAAGGCTGCTGAGCGCATTGAACGGCTCGGCCCACCAGCCCATTGCTGTGCGTTCGCAAACAACCAAGACCGGGGCAAGCAAGCTTTCCACCCTTATACTTTTGAACGAAATAATTCTAGGCGCAATAAAAAAACCGCCCCAGGTGGGGCGGTAGAGACAAGCTGAAATTACTCAGCCTTTTTCTTGGCGGCCTTCTTGGGCTTGGCGTCGGACTCGGCCTCGGCTTCAGCAGCAGGGGCTTCAGTCGTGTCCGCAGCTTTCGCTTTGGTTTTGCTCTTGGCGCCAGCCGCCTTCAGGGCTGCGGCCAGGGCGCTTTCGCCTTCTTCCGATTGGTTGGCGTATTCGGCCACCGCGGCGCGCTCTTCATCCTGCACCAGGGCGCGGATGGAAAGCCCCACCTTGCGGCCCATGGTGGAAATGACCTTGACCTGAATTTCCTGACCTTCCTTGAACTTGTTCGGGTCTTGTTCGGCCTTGGAAACGCCCAGGTCGCGGGCCTTGATGATGACATCGTTGCCACCCAAGGAAACCGTGATGCTGTCGGCGTCGGTGTCAGTCACCTTCACCATTACGACATCACCCTTTTTCAGGCTGCTGCCTTCGGTCTGGCTGCTGGTGGCGGGGCCTTCACCGCTCAGCTGCTTGATGCCCAGGGCCACGCGCTCCTTGGCGGTGTCGATGGAGAGAATCACGGCTTCTACCTTGTCGCCTTTTTTGAAGGTGTTCAGGGCTTCTTCGCCAGCCTTATCCCAAGCAATGTCGCTCACGTGGACCAGGCCGTCGATCTCTTCGGTTAAAGCCACGAACAGGCCAAAGTCGGTCATCGAACGCACGGTGCCTTCCACCTTATCGCCCTGCTTGTTGGCACGGGTAAAGGCATCCCAAGGGTTTTCCATGCATTGCTTCAGGCCAAGCGAAATGCGGCGCTTGTCGCGGTCGATTTCCAGTACCTGAATGGTGACAGTCTGACCGCTTTGCACCACGCGGGAGGGGTGCAGATTTTTCTTGGTCCAGCTCATTTCGGTCACGTGGATGAGGCCTTCGACGCCGGGCGCCAATTCCACAAAGGCGCCGTAGTCGGTCAGGTTGGTAATCTTGCCTTCCACCTTGCCGCCGATGGGGTAGGTTTTATCGACAGTCTTCCAAGGATCATCGTTCAGCTGCTTCATGCCCAAGCTGACGCGCTGGGTTTTTTCATCGAAGCGGGTGACGACCACGTCAACAATCTGGCCCACTTTCAGCACTTCGGAAGGGTGGCCAATGCGGTGCCAGGCAATGTCGGTGATGTGCAGCAGCCCGTCAATTCCGCCCAAATCCAGGAAAGCGCCGTAGTCGGTAATGTTCTTCACGGTGCCCTTGGTGCGGCTGCCTTCTTTCAGGCCCGAGAGCAGGCTGTCGCGGTCGGCCAGCGTGCCGTCATCGGTCAGGGCGCGGCGGCTTACAATCAGGTTGTTGCGCTTGCGGTCAACTTTCACCACCTGAAAATCCAGCGGGGTGTACATGTAGGGGTTGGCGTCGGTGATTGGCTTGGCATCGAGCTGGCTGCCAGGCAAGAAGCCCAGCACGCCTTGCATATCTACCATAAAACCGCCTTTAACTTTCCCAAAAATCACGCCCTTCACGGGTTCGTTGGCCTTTTGGGCGTTTTCCAGCGCGCCCATCACTTCCTCGCGGCGGGCCTTTTCGCGGCTGAGGCGGGCCTCGGCCTTGCGGTCATCGAGGTTTTCCACAAACACATCTACCAGGTCGCCCACGGCAACCTTCACTTCACCCGTGTTAAAATCTTCAAATTCCTTCAGCGGAATACGGCCTTCGGTTTTGAGGCCAATATCGATGCTGACGGCTTCGGAATCCACGTGCACAATCACGCCTTTCACCACGCTGCCAATCACGGGGTGGGCGTCGGTGAAGGTATCTTCCAGGCGGCGGGCAAAATCGATATCGAAGGCGGCCTGCAAGGTTTCGTTGGCCACGGCAAATTCGGTGGTAGCGGCAGCTGTTTTGGGGGTTTCGGACATAAGGTCACTTTCAAGGTAGGCCGAGGTTGATGCCCCCTCATGCAGTGCACGGGCGGCGCGGATATCGCGGCCTTGGCATCGGCTTTTGCCAAGAATAACTTTGCTTTAGGCCGTCGGTACGGGGGCTGTCAAGGCTAAAAAGTGGGGAAATGCCTACGGGCAGCCCGCAATGGCGCCCAAAGCCTGCATCAAAGGCGCCGTTGGGAAGCTGACATCTTGCAGGTCGGTACGCCCCAGTGGCTGGTAAGTAAGGGTGATGAAGCTGCCAGTTTGCAGAAAATGCGCCCCATTCTCGGGGTTGTAAGGGATGAATAGGTTATAGGTTCGGTTGGCGCCTTCGATGCGCACAGGTATGGGCCGCCCGCTGATGGTGGCAAAGGGTGGCCGCACCAAGGGCGGGGTAAACTGGGCCTGAAACTCAAGTTCGCCGCCAAACGTAAGGCTGCCTGTGGTGATTACCCAAACATCGGCTGCGCGGGTTGAAATGGTGCATTGGCTGACATTCCACGGGCCAAAGGTTTGGGTGGGAGTGTGTGGGGGAATGTTTTGAAGGGGGGTGCACGCAATGAGACTGCTTACCAAAACAACGAACCAAACATATAAAAAAAGCCTGTCATCCTGAGCAACGCGAAGGACCCAGGTCTTGGCCTCATGAAAAAGACCTGGGTCCTTCGTTTCACTCAGGATGACACATGGAGAAGTCACAAAATTGGTTTTCACTAATACGGCATTGGGTACTGCTTATGAATTGCCGCAATCCCGGCCAGCACTTCGGCGGAAAGGGTTAAGTCGGCGGCGCTAATGTTGCTTTTCAGCTGCTCCATGGTGGTGGCACCAATAATGCTGCTGGTGGTAAAGGGCATCGCCAGCGTAAAGGCGATGGCCATTTGGCTCATCTCCAGGCCATGGACACGGGCGAGATCGGTGTAGGCATCCACGGCTGCCTGCGCTTGCGGCGTGTGGCGTTGGCCACCGCTGTAGCCCGCCAAGGCTGCGCGGCTGCCTGCGGGGCGCGTTCCCCCGTAATATTTGCCACTTAAGAAGCCGCCCGCCAGCGGGCTCCAGGCCAGCAGCCCGACCTTTTCACGCAGGCTTACTTCAGCCAGATCAGGCTCGAACAGGCGGCACGTCAGGTTAAACTCGTTTTGAATTGAAACTGGCTTGGCGAGCCCGTGCTTTTCGGCCAGCTGCAGATACTTCATAGTGCCCCAGCTGCTATCGTTGCTTAGGCCCCAGTGTCGAATTTTCCCCGCTTTCACAAAACCATCGAGGGTTTCTAAAATGGCCAGCAAGTCGGCCTCAATCCGCTCGGTTTTTTGCTGCACTATCGCGCTGCCCACGCCGGCGTAATGCCAGTGGCCGCTCCAGTGGTAATTGCCACGGTTTGGCCAATGCAGCTGGTATAAATCGAGATAGTCGGTATTGAGGCGCTCCAGGCTGGCTTCTAGCGCCTGCGCCAAGGTGGTGGGGGTAATGTTGCTTTCCTCGCGCAGTTTGTAGCGCCCGGGGCCGGTAATTTTACTGGCCAGCACCACGCTGTTGCGCACGGTCGGGCGCTGGGCAAAGTAACGGCCAATCATCCGTTCGCTGTCGCCCATAGTTTCCAGCTTCACGGGATTGGTGGGGTACATTTCGGCGGTATCCCAAAAGGTAACACCGGCGCCAAGCGCGTAATCCATTTGGGCAAAGGCCTCGGCCTCGGTGTTTTGGGTGCCCCAGGTCATGGTGCCGAGACAAATTTCGGACACGTGCAGGTCGGTGGTGCCAAGTGGGCGGGTTTTCATCACTGGTTGCCTCTCATAGTCTTGCTGATGGGCCATCATTACCCTTAAAGTGCTGCCACAGGCAACCCGTTCAACAACAATCAGCGCCAACCCGAAAGGCACCTCCCTATGTTTGTAAAAAATCTCTTCAGCCCCGAAAATAATCTGGTGCCAATGGTGGTCGAGCAATCGGCCCGGGGCGAACGGGCCTACGATATTTACAGCCGCCTACTGAAGGAGCGTGTGATTTTTTGCACCGGCCAAGTGGAAGAGCATATGGCGAACCTAATTGTGGCTCAGCTGCTGTTTTTGGAAAGCGAAAACCCCGAGGCCGATATTAATTTTTACATCAATTCACCAGGCGGCGTCGTCACCGCCGGTATGGCGATTTACGATACCATGCAATACATCAAGTGCCCGGTTTCGACCATCGTGATTGGCCAGGCCGCCAGCATGGGGGCCTTGTTGCTGGCAGGTGGGGCGGCGGGCAAGCGCTATGCCCTGAGTAACAGCCGTGTGATGATTCACCAGCCCTTGGGTGGGGCGCAGGGGCAGGCCAGCGATATTCTGATTCAGGCCGAAGAAATCAAGCGTACGCGCGACATGATTAACAAAATTTTGGCGGGCCATACGGGCCAGAGCGAAGCCAAAATTGCCGAAGATACTGAGCGCGATAACTTCATGACCGCGCCCGAGGCCAAAAAGTACGGCCTGATTGACCACGTGCTGGTGGAGCGCGACATGAAATCTAAGAAGTAAATAACGGTGATTGTCGCAGTCAGTGGCGCCAGTGGCCTGATTGGTGGCGCTCTGGTCGCCTTATTGCAGGAACAGGGCCACACCGTGCGCAAAGTCGGGCGTTCTTCCGCGGGCTTGGATTGGGACGTGCTGGATGGCGTTGACGCCGTTGTACACCTGGCGGGCCGCAACATTGCCGCCCGCTGGAGCGATTCTTTTAAACGCACCATGCTGGCCGAACGGGCCGCCGGCGTGCAAGGTTTACAAACGGTTTTATCCCACATGGCCAAGCCGCCTGCGGTGGTCATCATTGCCAGCGCGATTGGCCACTACGGCGAAACCTGGCAACCAGCCGCCGAAGACGCCCCGCGTGGCACGGGCTTCCCCGCCCATATTTGCCAGGTGCTGGAGGCTGGCAGTTACCCCGCGGGCGTCCGCGTGGTGCACGCCCGCATTGGGGTGGTGCTGGCCAAGAGCGGTGGCGCACTGGCCAAAATGCTGCCTGCGTTTTACCTAGGTGTAGGTGGGCCAGTGGGTACGGGTAAGCAGGTACTCAGCTGGATTTCGCGCACCGACGTGGCCCGTGCCTTACAGCACTGCCTGTTAATGCCTTCGCTATCGGGGCCCGTGAATTTGGTGGCACCCCACCCTGTGCCGCAGGCGGCCTTGGCCAAAGCGCTTGGGCACGTCTTGCGGCGGCCAGCCTGTTTGCCCATGCCCGCGTTCATGATAAAACTCATGTTTGGTGAAATGGGCGAACAGCTTTTACTAAAAAGCTGTGCAGTGAGCAGCGCCAAGTTACAGCACAGCGGTTTTACCTTTCAGCACCCCAGCTTGCCTGAAGCCCTTGCGGCCGAACTGGCAGCACCTTAAGCCACGATTAACGGAGTATCGGGGCCGCCAGCAGCTTGTGGTACTCGCGCAGCAGCACCCGAAAGCTGGTATCTTCGGGCTGGACGGGCAGCAGCACCAAGTTAAGTTCGGGCGCCAGCCACCAGCCTAAGGCCCGCACCCGCGCGGCGTGGTAGGTGCTGGTAATCAGCCCAACCCGCTGCAGGTTGGCGGTGGTGGCCCATATTTGTAAACTGAGAAGGTTCTCGCGCGTGGTGCTGGCGCTATCGAGCATGATTTGCTGCCGTTGCGCGGGGACTAGGGGGCTTTCAAGGCCCGTCAGTTCTTCAATTTCGGCCAGCTGGCTTTGCGGGTTAATACCGCTGATCAGCACCGGGCCCGCAAAGCCCGCCTGCACCAACCGCAATGTGGTGGCCACGCGCCCAGCGCCACCCGTAAAGGTGGCGAGGCCCTGCAGGCCTGGCGGCAGCGTGGTAAAAGGGCTTGGCAGCAGCGCCACAAACCCCGCCAGCCCCAGGCCATAGAGCAGGCCCAACACCAGAAATAATTTGGCCAGCAGGCGCACTTAAGTTAGGCCTGACGCAGCAATTTTAAACTGACAAGCCAGGCTGTTGCCGCCGCCACCAACGGCAACACCAGCGGCATGAGCACCACCGCAAGCCAAATGTTCGCGCCGTGATACGCGGCCACCGCAGGCCAAGCCGCACTGGCCAGTAGCACCATGGCCGCCACCGCCGTACCCACGGCCGTGCCCAATGCCACGGGCCACAGAGTTTGCCCAGTAATGGCCCGGGCCAGGGCCCCATCGGTCGCGCCAAGTTGCAACAGCAGCCGTACCACGGCCTCTTGGGCCAGCAACCCTGCCCGCAAGGTAAGGGCCATGAACAGCCCCAAGACCACCAATAAAATTAACCCCAAACCACCCGCCGCCAGCTGCAGCACGCGCACGCTTTCGGCCACGCGGCTCAGCAAGGTTTGCTGGTCATCCAGCTCGGCCTGCGGGAAGGCTTGGGCCAAGGCGCTTAAAATTGGGGCTCGGTTGGCGCCGCGTTGCAGCACCACTTCAGCCACTACGGGCAAGGGCAGGCTGCTGGCGGGCAGGTTGGCGGGCAGCACCATCGCCAGGCTTTGCTGCAATTCGGCCTGCGGGATTTGCCGCACCGCAGCCACACCTGCCAAAGTTGGCAGGGTGGTGGTGAGCGGCGAAAGGGCACTGGCAGGGGTTTCGGGTGGCAGATAAACCAAAATGCTGTTGGCCTTTTGTAGCTGCCAGTTGCCATAAAGGTTTTGCAGCAGGCCAGCGCCTGCGGCGAGTAAGGCAATCGTGCAGGCCAACAGGGCGGCAATGATGCCCAGTGCCCGAAACAGGCGGGTACGCGGCAGGTTCAGGGCTTGGGCGAGGGTGCGGTTCATGCCACCAATTCTCCATGTGCCAGGGTAAGGACGGGCGCCTGTTTGCTGCCAATCAGGGCCGAATCGTGGGTGGCGAGCACGATGGTGGTGCCCTGTTTGTGCAGTTCGGTAAACAGGTGCAAAATTTTCCGCGCCATCGCAGCATCCACGTTGCCCGTGGGTTCATCGGCAATCAGCAATTTGGGGTGATGCACCACCGCACGGGCGATGGCGGTGCGCTGCTGTTCGCCGCCCGAGAGGCCACCCGCAGGGCGGTCGGCCAGGGCTTCGAGGCCCACCCAACCCAGCAATTGGGCAATCGCGTCGTGTTCGGCTTGGCCCAATGTGCCTTGAAGTTGCAATGGCAGGGAAATGTTTTCCCGCACTGTGAGGTGCGGCAGCAGCCGAAAATCCTGCCACACCACGCCAATTTGGCGCCGCAAGGCGGCGCGTTCGGCGCGGCTGGCGGTGGCGACGTCGGTACCTAAAAAAGTTAGGCTGCCTTCGGTCGGCAACATGGCCAAAGTAAGTAAATTAAACAGCGTAGTTTTGCCTGCCCCACTGGGGCCCGTCAGCAAATGGAAGCTGCCCTGGGGCACGGTGAGGCTCAGGTTTTTGAGAGCCAGCGGCATGGCGGGGCCATAGCGGTAGCCCACACCTGAAAGTGAAAACATCGGGGGTGCCGCAGTTGCTGACATGATAGGCCATGAATGTAGCCGAACATTCAGAAATCGTCTAGCATGGATGCATGACAGGCAATGCGGCAACTGTGCAGGTGGCATGCCCCAAGTGCGGGGCAGGCTACGCGGTGCCTTTGGCCAAGATTGGGCCGAAGGGCCGCAAGCTTAAGTGTGCCAGCTGCGGGCACCTGTGGCTGGTGCCGCGGCCCGCGCCTGAAACGCCTGCCGAGGCACCCGCGCAAGAGACCTTAGATTCGCCCCAAGTGCCAAGCCCGCCCGAAGATGCATCGCCCGATTCCTCAAGCGCAGCAACCCCAAGCACAGACCCCATTGCACATTCTGCCCCAGTTGCAGAAATTTCCGCAGCACCTGTGGTGCGGCTGGAGGAGCTTATCCAACGGCCGCCAAGCTGGCAGCCCTATATTTTGGGCGAGCAAAAATGGCTCACGCTGGCGTTTACCATTGCCTTGGTGGGGTTAGCCAGTGCGGTGGTGGCGCTCTGGCAGCGTTTGCAGCCCCCTGCCGCAGCCCCCACGGTACCGTTGTTTCAGGCTCCAGCCACGGCCTTACCAACCCCTGTGGCCGCCCCTGCGGGTGTGGTGCTGCATCAGGTGCAAGCCCAGACCGAGATCATCAGCAACACCCGAATTTTAACCATTTTGGGGCAGGTGGCGAACACCACTGGCCTGCCACACGCATTGCCCGTGTTGCAGGCAAGCCTGGTAGATGCCAACAACGCGGTGCAGGATTTCCAAACTGTAAGCTTGGTCACCACCACCCTGCCGCCGCAAACAGGCATGAATTTTGCCGTCAGCTTTACCAACCCGTTGGGCACCAGCTGGCGCTTGAACTGGGTTAAATAGCTTTCATTATTCTACTAGACGGGTTGCTTTACTTGCTTTTCTAGCCCTCCGCTCCGCACATACTGAAAAGTATGCTTACGGTGCTCGGTCGGCAAAAATCAAGTAAATCAACTCCGCCTAGCGAATACTAAAAACTATTTATGACGCTGCAACTTAGCGCACCTGCGCCAGTAAATCCTTGGCGACGCTGTCAATCGTGCCAGCTTCAATTGCGTCGCGCAGTTGCTGCATCAGATTCAGGTAAAAATGCAGGTTGTGGTGCGTGAGCAGCATGTGCCCCAGAATTTCATCTTCCTTGTGCAGATGGTGCAGGTAGCTGCGGCTATAATTCGTGCAGGTGTGGCAGGTACAGGTTGGGTCTAAAGCGCTATCGTCGGCCTTATACGCGGCATGGTTAATTTTCAGCACCCCGCCCAGTTCCGCCGATTGAATGAACGCCATACCGTTGCGGGCATTGCGGGTGGGCAGCACGCAATCGAACATATCAATGCCCGCCAACACCGCCTTGATGAGGTCGCTCGGGTAGCCTACGCCCATTAAATAACGGGGTTTGTCATGCGGTAGTAACTCGGCTGCCATGGCGGCGGCGTGGTGCAGTTCCTCGCTGCTTTCACCCACCGCCAGCCCGCCAATCGCGTAGCCTTCAAAGCCGATTTCTAACAACTTTTCGGTGCTTTCTTTACGTAGGTTTGGAAAGAGGCTGCCTTGCTGAATCCCGAATTGGCCGAAGCCCTCGCGTTGAATGAAGGCGTTGCGGCTACGTTTGGCCCAGCGCATGGAAAGCTCCATGCTAGTGCGGGCTTCGGCTTCGGTGCAGGGGAACGGCGTGCATTCATCGAAGGCCATGGTAATGTTGGCGTTCAGGGCATGCTGGATTTGCGTGGAAAATTCGGGCGTAATAAAATGCTTGCTGCCATCGTAGGGTGAAGCAAATTCCACACCTTCTTCGTTCATTTTGCGCAGCTTGCTGAGGCTAAACACCTGAAAGCCGCCGCTGTCGGTCAGAATCGGCCCATCCCAGTTCATGAATTTTTGCAGACCACCCGCCGCCTGAATGCGGGCGTGGCCTGGGCGCAAAAACAGGTGGTAGGTATTGCCCAGAATAATCTGGGCCTTGAGCTCGGTTTTAAGTAAATCTGGCCGCATCGCCTTCACCGTGCCCACCGTGCCCACGGGCATAAAAATTGGGGTCTGAATCACGCCGTGGGCGGTGTGCAGTTCGCCGCGCCGTGCCTTGCCGTGGGTTTTTTTCAGAGTGAATTTCAGCGTCATGGTTATTTCTTTCGTGTCAGCAGGCTGCTATCGCCAAAGCTATAAAAACGGTAGCGCTGAGCAATCGCGTGGGCATAGAGTTTGGGCAGGGCCGCTTCGCCAATAAATGCCGCGACCAGCATGAGGAGGCTGCTGCCAGGGAGATGGAAGTTGGTAATCAGGTGCGTGGCCACCTTAAACGCAAAGCCCGGTTGAATGAACAGGGTGGTATCGGCAGTAAAGCCTGCTGGCGGGAGGCCGAGCTTCCCCCAGGTTTCCAGCGTGCGCAGGGCGGTGGTCCCCACGGCCACCACCTTGTTGCCGCGGGTTTGTGCGGCCAGAATTGCCTGTGCGGTTTTAGCGGACAAATGCGCCCACTCGGGGTGCAATTCACCGGCGGCCACTTGTTCGGGGGTGGGGTTCATGAAAGTCCCCGCGCCCACATGCAGCACCACGTCATGGCGTTCGATGCCTTGTGCTTCAAGCGTGGCGAGCAATTCAGGGGTAAAATGCAGCCCCGCGGTCGGTGCGGCCACGCTGCCTTGGTGGGTTTGCGAGGCGTAAACATTTTGGTAGCGCGCGCGAACTTGCGGGGAATCCTCGGCCTGAATATAGGGCGGCAGCGGGGTGTGGCCGTGGGCTTCCAGGTAGGCAGGAATCGCTTGGGCGGGGAGTTGAATTTCAAGCTCGGCATAGCCTGCAGGAAGGCCCGTAATAGTGGCCTGTGCACCGCCTTCTAAAGTAAGTACATCGCCTAATTTCAGCTTACGGCGCGGCTTGGCCAGCACCTGCCAACGGGTGAGGTCGGCGCCTAGTGGGCGATGCAGCAACAGTTCAATCTTCGTGGCACCACGGGTGGCGAACAGGCGGGCGGGAATCACGCGGCTGCTGTTCACCACCAACACATCGCCCGCGCTTAACAGGGTGGGGAGTTCATGGAAAATTTTATCTTGCGGCGCACCATCCCAGACCAACAACTTCGCGCTGTCACGCGGCTCGGCGGCGGTGTGGGCCAGCAGCTCGGGCGGGAGGGTGTAAGTGAACATATGGAACTAGGTAGCTAGGAACTAGGAACTAGGCAAGCTTGAAAGCAAGCGAGTAAAAAAATTTGCATCACCTAAAATCCTAGTTCCTAGTTCCTAATTCCTGAATCCTATACGTCACGGCCGCAAAGCCGCTGCGGCGGTTGGGAGAAAGGTGATTGAGCAGGTGCGTTGGCGCCAGCAGTTCGGGGAGGTGAATCGCTGTAATCTCGGCGCGGGACTTGCCATTGAACGCAAGCCACAGCAGGGCGAGGAGGCCTTGCACAATCAACGCGTCGCTGGCGAGCTTAAGCTGCAATTTTTCTTCGGTAAACTCCCCTGTCATCCACACTTGCGCGGTACAGCCCTTCACAAAATTGGCCTCGTTTTTGGCAGCTTCAGGAAACGGCGGCAGAACCTTGGCCAGCTCGATTAAAAAACCATAGCGGCTCTCCCAATCGGGGAGCAACTGCAGGGTTTCGAGGGCTTCGGCAAACGTCATTGCTTAGGCCTTGAAGCCGAGCAGCTTGGCCCCCCACTGCACGTTGGCCAGTTCGTTGGCGGAGAGTGCTGTGTTCAGCGCGGCCAGCGCTTTGGCAGTGTTCAGGTCATCGTTCAGCATACTGAGGAATTTTTCCTGAAACGCGGGTGCAGGGGCGCCTGCAGCAGGTTCTTTCAGCGCCGCCATCAGCCGTTTGGCAGGCTTGGCGGCCGCCTTAAGTGCGTCTTCGGAATAATCCACGGGCTTGCGGTAATGGGTTTGCAGCAACCAATAGCGAATGGCGGCGGCGCCGTGCGCGGCAATGGCGTGGTCGAGGTAGGTAAAATTGCCCAGGCTCTTGCTCATCTTGGTGCCATTCACCGTAATGAAGGCCCAATGGAACCACAGCTTGGCGAAGCCATTTTCCGCATCGGTATAAAGCTCGCTGAACGCGCCGATGTTTTGTGCCAGCTCGTTTTCGTGATGGGGGAATTGCAGGTCTTCGCCGCCGCCGTGGATATCCATCTGCGGGCCAATGGTGGCCAGGCTCATGGCGCTGCATTCAATATGCCAGCCCGGGCGGCCACGGCCCCAAGGCGTCGCCCATGAAATTTCGTCGGGCTTGGCGGCTTTCCACAGCGCAAAATCCCCCGCGTTGCGCTTGCTTAGGTTGGGCTCCACCCGGCTGCCCATGATGAGGTCTTCGGGCTTTTTGCTAGAAAGTTGCCCGTAGTGGTAGCCGCAGCCGCAGGCGGGGAGTTTTTGCAGGTCGTAGTACACGTCGCCTTCGGGGGTGGTGTAGGCAATTTTTTTATCCAACAGCGTTTGCACGAAGGCAATAATTTCGGGCATCGAGGTGGTGATGCGCGGCTCGTGGGTAGGAGTTAAAATATTCAAGTCGTTCATGCATTGCTGAAAGATGGCAATGTTGTCGTTCGCGACAGCTTCGGGCGTGGTACCAATCTGCACAGCCTTTTCGATAATTTTATCATCCACATCGGTGTAGTTGCGCACGTACACCACACTATTTTCACCATAGGTGTGGCGCAGCAGGCGGAAGAGAATATCCGTCACCACATAGCCGCGCCCATGGCCGAGGTGCGGGGCTTCTTGGGGCGTAATGCCGCACACGTACATGGTCACGCGGCTTGGGTCGCGTGGTGTAAAAAGTTCCTTTTTGCGGGTGAGGGTATTGGTGAGGTTAAGCATGGAAAGATTTCTGAAAAACGTGAGTTAAAATGGTATTATCACTATCTTCATTGATGTATGGATGAATTTTCGTTTGGCCCTTAAAACCGAATTGCGCGTAATAAGTTAAATTTTTATCCGCAGAAACTAACATGACACAACCATGTTGGCGCTTGGTAAGGGTTTTTGCATATTCCATACATTCACGAATCAGTTTGGTGCCAATACCCTTGCCTTGATACTCCTTGGCAACAGCCACCCAAGCAATGCAAAATGTATCGATGTAAATATAGCTTTCGCATAAGCTGGCCATCCCTACGATACGCCCCTCAGCAGTTGCAACCAACATATGCAAGGGGCAGCGGACATCCTTGCCAATTGTTAAAAACTCTTCTTCCGCAATTTCACGCGTTCCTTCCCCAAACGCTTCAACGCTTAAATCGATTAAAGCCTTAACATCGTTTTGTGTGGCGACACGAAAACTAAAGATGCTTGTCATCGGTCCCAGGCTCCTGCTCTGGCTTCGCTTCGGCAAACACATTCAACGCCGCCCGCAAGCGGTCGCGGCACAGGGCGCGCCCGAGCACGGCCATGCTTTCTGTTAACGGTAGGCCTTGGGCTTTGCCACCGATGGCGATGAACAGCGGCGCGGTAATCAGGCGGGCTTTTACCCCCAGCGGTTCTTCCAGCGCCTTCAGTTTTTCCCACAACACTTCGGCGGTAAACTGCGGCGATTTTTCGGCAATTTCCAAGGCGGCGGCTAAAATTGCGGCGGTTTGTGCGGGGGTGGTTTTCAGCCCCGCAAATTGCTCGGCAGTGGGGGTGAAGCTACCACTTAACAGCGGGCCAACCAGGCTGGGGAGGTCGGCAAACTTGCCAATGCGCGTTTTGGCCAATAAAAGTGCCTGTTTCAGTGTGCCGCGCTGGGTGGCCCAAGCTTGCACCTGCTGCAAAAAATCGGCATCGCTGGTGCGCTCGCGCAGCCAGCGGCCATTGAACCAATCCAGCTTTTGCAAATCGAACACCGCGCCCGCGCGGTTGATATTTTCGGGCTTAAACTTGGCGTAGAATTCTTCGTTGGTGAGCATTTCTTCCTCGCCTTCGGCGGCCTGCACAAAGAAGCTCATCAGGAAGTTGCGCACCGCCACAGGCAGGTAGCCTTGGCGTTCAAACCAGGAAATGCTGGTATGGTTTTTGCGCTTACTGAGCTTGGTTCTGTCGGGGTTACGCAGCACGGGGAGGTGCATGAATTCAGGCACCGCAAAGCCAAAATACTGATGCAATAAAATGTGCTTGGGCACGGAGGAAAGCCATTCCTCGCCGCGAATCACGTGCGTAATTTTCATCAAATGGTCATCCACAACCACGGCCAGGTGGTAGGTGGGCAGGCCGTCACCCTTCATAATCACTTGCATATCCACATCGGCGTAGGGAATTGAAATCTCGCCAAAGACGTGATCGTGGAAGGTACACACGCCCTCGGTGGGCACTTTCATCCGCACCACGTGGGGTTCGCCAGCAGCAATGCGTTGCGCCACTTCCTCTTTGCTTAAATTCAGGCACTGGCCATCGTATTTGGGGCTTTTACCAAGCTTTTTCTGGATAGCCCGCATGGTATCGAGGCGCTCGGGGGTGCAAAAGCACACAAACGCGTGGCCTTTTTCCAGCAAGTCATTCACATACTTTTTATAAATCTCGCGGCGTTCGGTCTGGCGGTAGGGGCCGTAGGGGCCGCCGATATCGGGGCCTTCTTGCCACTCAAAGCCCAGCCATTTCAGGCTAGAAAAAATCGCGTCTTCGCTTTCTTTCGTGCTGCGCACTTGGTCAGTATCTTCCACGCGCACCACAAAGGTGCCGCCATACTGTTTGGCAAAGGCTTCGTTCACCAGTGCGGTGTAGGCGGTGCCAATATGGGGCTCGCCCGTGGGGGAAGGCGCGATGCGGACGCGGACGGGGGTATGCATAACAATATCGTTAACATAAAAAACCTACCTTAAACAACAGAAAAGGCAGCCTTACAAAGCTGCCTTCCCTTAGATTTTTTGCCGATTTCAGGCGACAGGAACATAAACCCCATCACGCCAGACATATAGCTGTTCGCCAGGTTTAGCTGAAACTTTTGTTTTTTCCTGGCTACGCTCTTCGGCTTCGTGTTGCAGCAATTTCTCCATAAGCTCAGGAGAAACTTCTTTAGAGGGGTTTTCGGGCGTAGATCTGAAGCATATTTGTGTCCCCATATTGCTGTCACCGTAGCTATTTGGCCGAGATGCAAAGACTTCTTTGCATTTTTCGCAACGCTTGACTTGCATTGAGAGAGGTGGATTCCAAGATCCGCTCTCCTCAGATTCATGCTTGCAATGCGGGCAGAGTGTTTTGAAGCTGAAGTGCATTTAACGTCCTCCAAGAGAAAAGGCAGAATTAGGTATCCAATTTATAATGGATTATTATAAACATAACAATAAAAAACGGGCCCGAGCCCGTTTTGATCGATCTATTAACTAAGCCTTCTCCACCTGCCCATAGTCCAGCTCAATCGGTGTGCTGCGGCCAAAGATGGAAACAGAAACCGTGAGGCGTTCTTTTTCGTCATCAATTGCTTCCACGGCACCGCTGAAGTTGGCAAACGGGCCTTCCTTCACGCGTACCGCTTCGCCCACTTCGAACGCCACCAGATTTTTAGGCTTCTCCGCCCCGTGGGCCATGACGTTAAGAATTCTTTGCGCTTCGGCTTCGCTAATCGGGTAGGGTTTTTTGCCGCGTTCGCTGCCCAGAAAGCCCGACACGTGCGCGGTGTAGCGAATGAGGTGCCAGACGGCGTCGGTCAGGTTGCATTTAATGAGCACGTAGCCGGGGAAAAACTTTTTATCCACCTGCACCTTAATGCCTTTTTTCACTTCCATCACGGGCTCGGTGGGGATGACCACATCTTCCACAAAGGGCTGCATGGCTTGCAGCAGCACGGCTTCACGAATGAGCGTTTGCACGCGCTTTTCGTAGTTACTGGCGGTTTGTGCCACATACCATTTGGCGCCTACCACTTCACGGGGCTGCCATAAAATCCGGGTTTCGGCCTGCTTGCCTTTGGGGGCAGCCTTGCCGGTGCTGGGGCGCTTGGTGGCCTTGGCGGTTTTTTTGACGGCCAAGGGTTTACGTGCGGCGGTAGGCTTGGCAGCAGGTTTTGCAGCAGTAACGGCTTTATTCTTGCCGCTTTTAGGAGCAGCTTTGGCAGCACTTTTGGTGGCAGGCGCCTTCAGGCGCTTGGCGGTGGCTTTTTCGGCTTTGGTCTTGGCCATGATATAAGGCTCCGTTGTTAAAATTATAAATTAAGGCCCAACAGCGCGCTTAACCCCGCGCCAATCAGCAAATCCACGGCCAGCAAAAACAGCGCAATGATGGTGACCAGCACAAAGACCATGAGTGTCATGCGACGGGTGTCGGCCACGCTCGGCCAGGTAACGCGGTTCAGTTCGCCGCGTACTTCGCGGAGAAATTTCATCGCGCCCTGTAAGGTTACACCTTGGTTTTGTTTATTATTTTGCGTTATTTGGTCGGCCATTGCGGGCTCCTTCAGCCTGTTGGTGGGCATAAAAAAGTATCCCGTGGGGGATACATTTATATGGTTTATTAGCGCCGTTTTGGCCGCGCTGTCAAGCCTGCGAATGCTGGGGTGAATTCCTCTTCACCAGGCAGGCCAACAGTCAGCCGCCCCGCCGCGAAGTCGGCCTGAATCAGTTTTACCTGCAGGCGGCTACCCACCCGCAGCAGCCCTTTGCCGCCGCGCAGTTTACGGAAGGCGTTTTGCCCTCCCACGTAGGCGTAGTCGGCCAATTTCCATTTGGGCAGCAGCGCTTCGGCCCCCGTGGCGCCGAGGCTTAAAAAACAGCCAAACGGCGCCACGTTGGTCACAATAGCGGTAAACTGCTGCCCCACCTGCGTAGCCAAAAACCCCGCCAACATGCGGTCACGGGCTTCCCATTCGGCCTGCTGGCTGCGGCGTTCGCATAAATTAATAGCCGTACAGGTGGCTTCCAGGTGCGGATTTTCAAGGGGTTCGTGGGCAATCATGGCCAGCAGCGCGCGGTGCACCAATAAATCGGCGTAGCGCCGAATTGGGCTGGTAAAATGGGTGTAAAGCGGCAAGGCCAGGCCAAAGTGGCCGATGTTTTCGGTGCGGTACTGCGCCTGCATCTGGGCTTGCAGCAGTGCCCGTTGCAGCGTGGGTGCGGCGGGGTGGGTTTGCACCCGCTGGGCCAGTGCCGACCACGCCGCAGGCCGCGCATTCGGCGGCGGTGCGGTAAAGCCCAAGGGCGTAAGCACACTGCGCAGGGTTTCCAGCTTTTCCTTGCTGGGCGGCGCATGGACGCGATACATGCCCGCTGCCGCCTGGTGGGTGCGGGCCACCTTGGGGCGGGTATCGGCGCAGCCGGTACTCAGGGCCGTGGCGGCAGCCACGTTCGCGGCAATCATCAGCTCTTCAATAATTTGGTGGGCCACCAACCGCGGCCGCGGGGCGGCACCCGTCACCATGCCTTTGTCATCTAATTCAAGTTTTAGCTCAGGAATTTCAAGGCTGATTGCGCCACGTTCATCGCGCTGCTGCAGCAGGCTTCGGTAGGCAGCATGGAGGTGTTGCACGGGCTGGTACAAGGCGGCGGGCAAGGGGCTTAAAACTGGGTTTCGCTGGGGCTCAAGGGCGTTTAGCTGCGCCTCAATTTCGGTATAGGTGCAGCGGCGCACGGAGTGAATGATTGCGCGACAGATGCGGTACGACTTCAGGTTGCCAGCCGTGTCTAACCACAGCTCGGCGGCCAGCACGGGTTTGTCGGTGGTAGGGTTAAGGCTGCAAAGGTCGTTGCTCAGGCGCTCGGGCAGCATCGGCAGCACGCGGTTGGGGAAGTAGGTGCTATTGCCACGTTCCCGCGCGGCAGCATCGAGCACGCTACCTGGAGCAATGTAATAGGCCACATCGGCAATCGCCACGCGCACGTGGTGGCCGTCATTCGTGGGGCTGGCCCACACGGCGTCGTCAAAATCGCGGGCATCTTCGCCGTCGATAGTGATGAACGGCAGGTCGCGCCAATCTTCGCGGGCTTCATGTTTGGAAAAATGGTAGGCAGGAAACTTTTCTGCCGCCTTAAGTTCGGCCGTACTAAAGCCTTCAGGCAAGGCGTGGTTGGCAACTGCGGCGGCAGTGGCGGCCATGGTGGCGGGGACGAGGCTTTGCACCACCAATACGCCGCGTTCGGTGGGGTGGGCGGTGCCGTGCACAAATTGCCCTGCCGCCACATCCAGCCCTGCGGGCAGCTGCAGGCGCCATTCCAGGCTCGCCAGTTCGCGGTGCAGCACGCGGCCCCGCAGGTGGGCGCCCAGGTTCACCACTTCGGCCACCAAGGTTGGCGGGGCGGTGGGTGGTTGGTAACGATTGGCGACTTTGGAAGCGGTGCCTGTTTTACCGCGAGGATGTTTGGCAAGGGGGCCACGGTTACGAACTGAAGAAGTGGCACGGCGGCGTTGCATGTGCCCAAGCTTACCCCACCTTGGGGCTTGACGCCAGCCGCACCTCTGCGCATGGTGCGGCCACTTTATAAAGGGAACTTACATGTCTGACCTCACCCAACGCTTGAACGGCGCAATCACCGCGCTGAAGCACGAATTTGCGGGGCTGCGCACGGGCCGCGCCAGCCCCGCGTTGCTCGATAACGTGGAAGTGGAGGCTTATGGCGCCAAGATGCCCATCAACCAAGTCGGCACGGTCACGGCCGCCGAAGCCCGACTGCTGACGGTGAACGTATGGGATAAAGGCATGGTTTCGGCGGTGGAAAAGGCAATTCGGGATGCGGGCCTGGGCCTGAACCCCGCTGCCGACGGCCAGCTGGTGCGCGTGCCGCTGCCCGAACTGAACGAGCAACGCCGCCAGGAATTGGTGAAACTGGCCCGGAAAAGCGCCGAGGAAAGCCGTATCGCCATCCGTAACATCCGCCGCGACGGCATGGACGCAATTAAAAAGGCCGAAAAAGATGAAGGCCTGGGCGAAGACGACGCCAAGCGCGCAAGTGCGGAAGTGGAAAAGGAAATTGAAAGCTTCGTGAAGCAGGTCGATGAGTTGCTGGTGATTAAGGAAAAAGATATTACGACGGTTTAACAGGGCACGGAGGCGGAGCGCTTTTTCCGTTTTTCTGATCGTCCGCTCCGCACGTACTTAAATGTACGCTTGCGGTGCTCGGCTGGCGAAGAAACGAAAAAATCACCTCCGCTCCATGCCCTGTTGAAGGAATCAGCCCAACAATTTCACCCAGCCCACCGCATGAACAATCCTCCAAACCATATTTCCTTTATCATGGACGGCAATGGCCGTTGGGCTACCGCCCGTGGGCTGCCGCGCTTGGCGGGCCATAAGGCCGGCGTTGAAAGTCTCAATAAGTTGGTGGAGGAACTGGTAAAGCTTCAAGTGCCCTATGCCAGCTTTTACGCCTTTAGTACCGAAAACTGGGGCCGCAGTGCCGAAGAGGTGAGCGGCCTGATGGCGTTGCTTGAAGTTTATTTTACCCACGAACTGGCCCGCCTGAAAGCCCACAACATTCGGCTGCGTTTTTTGGGCGACCACACCGCGACCAGCCCGCTGCCCCAGAAAGTACGCGAAATTATACAGCGGGCCGACGCCGAGACGGCCAGTAATACAGGCACGGTGCTGCTGATTGCGATAAACTACGGCGGCCATGATGAACTGCTGCGGGCCACCCAGCGTTTGGCCGATGCTGGCACAAAAATTACGACTGAAACGCTGACGGCGGCGTTGGATACTGCGGGCATCCCCAACCCCGACCTGCTCATCCGCACCAGCGGCGAGCAGCGCCTCTCGGGCTTCATGCCCTGGCAACTGGCCTACACCGAACTCTATTTTACCCCAACCCTGTGGCCCGATTTTACTCCGGCCGCACTGCACGAGGCTTTAGAGTGGTTCACCACCCGCCAGCGGCGGTTTGGGAAGGCTTAAACGGCCGAAGCCGCCCTCCTCTTATTCAGGGGGCGGCTTCGGCTTCGTAAGGTTCTTGATTGTGACGACCCTCGCGCAATCAGGGCAACCGATTCGTTTCGCGCGAATGAGATTGCTTAGTCGAGTTTTCCAGGATCGATGATCATCAACGCGTAAGCAGATAAATTCGTATTTCTCATTGGTTGAGATAAATGGACGCTGGCTTGGATCTTTTGTGTGTTTGAATCCAACCTCTTGTTCTTTTAACTGTTTAATAACCTCGTGTGTGGAGGTTTGAGGAATCCCAACGAACTTACGTTGGGGTTTTGGAGCACTAATGTAGATTTGTGTTCCAACCTCATCCTCAAGGTCAAGAAATCCCATGATATATCTCCGAATTCTCGCCCACAGGGCGGCCTAAATGGCGATGTGTCAGTTGAATAAATCATTAATCTTAATGTATACTAAGTGTCAATAAATTTAAGCCTTTTCAGTTAAAAATCTTCAGCGTAGGGTGCAGGGCATGTTGACCAATCCTACCCCCGACCTTCTTGCCCGCCTCGCCAATCTGGCCCAACAAATCCCAGGTGGTGAACTGGCTTTCACGGTGGTGCTGTTTATTGTGCTGCTTTCGGGGCTGGTGTTTGTGCACGAACTCGGCCATTATTTGGCCGCGCGCCACGTAGGGATAAAGGTGCTGGCGTTTAGCTTGGGTTTTGGTCGGGCTTTGGCGAGCTGGGAAGACAGCCACGGCACACGCTGGAAAGTTGGCTGGTTGCCTTTGGGCGGCTATGTGCAGATGCTCGGGCAGGAAGATTTAAAAGCCAGTACCAGCAGCCGCTTGGCCGGGCATTACATGAGCAAATCCATTGCCCAGCGCGCGTACGTAATTCTCGCGGGCCCCTTGGCGAATTTGCTGCTGGGTGCAGTGGTGCTGTGGGGTGCGTTTATGTTGGGTGAGCAACGGCTACAGGCCCAGATTGGCAGCGTGATGCCCAACATGCCCGCCACCGCAATCTTGCAGCCCAAGGATGTCATCACGGCCCTCAATGGCCAGCCCGTGGCAGGGTGGGAAGAATTGTTGCAGGCCATTTCAGCCAACACGGGCGCGCCGTTGCAGTTAACGGTGCAACGCGCCAGCAGCCTACAAACCGTGGTACTTACCCCCAAGGTACAAACCCATACCGATATTTTTGGCGACACCCACACCGTAGGCCGCCTTGGCATTACGCCAAGTGGGGCGATGTACACGGTGGCCCATGGCCCATTCAGTGCCCTGCAGCGGGCGGTTGAAAAATCGACCGAGTTTACGGTGCTGACAGTGAAATCGCTCTGGAAGCTGATTACGGGGGCGATTGGCACCGAAAACCTGACTGGCCCCTTGGGCATTGCCGATATCACCAGCCAAACCGCGCACAGTGGCGTGTATGCGCTGCTGATTTTGATGGCGTTGATTTCCATCAATTTATGCGTGGTGAACCTGTTTCCGCTGCCAGTGCTGGATGGTGGCCATTTGGTCTTTTTGGTGTTGGAAAAACTGCGCGGTCGGCCGCTGGGTGCTATGGCGCAGGAGTGGGCCTTTCGAGTGGGTTTTATCGCCATTGTGGGGCTGGCGTTGCTTTCCACCTTCAACGACGTTAAGCGCTTTGGCTGGGTCGATGAAACCCCTGCCACTGCCGCGCCAGAGGGCACTGAAGCACGCCCTTAAGGCTTGCACCAGCGGTCGGCTCCTCGTAGTATTGGCATAATAAAAGGAAGCCTTTTGCATGTTGCGCGTCGCGTTGATTGTGTTTTTTTCAGGCCTTATGGGGATTATCTTTGCTGCCCCCGTGACTGAAATAAAAGTTGTGGGCGCCGAGCGCGTGGAGGACAGCACCATCACCAGCTACTTACCGTTTAAGGTTGGTGAAAGCTTCGATGACGCGCAAACGGGGAGCATCGTGCGCAGCCTGTTTGCCACGGGCTTGTTTGCCAATGTGGAGCTGGTGCAAGATGCCGCTGGGGTGGTGACTGTTAAGGTGGTGGAAAACCCGCTGGTGAACCGTGTGGTGTTCGAAGGAAACGAGGATGTGGATGCCAAGCGGTTAGAAGAGCTGACCCAGCTAAAGCCTCGCGCCATTTACAGCCCCGCCAAAGTACAGGCCGATGTGCAGGCGCTGCAGGCCGCCTACCGCGCCCGTGGGCGGTTCACCACGCAAATTAATGCGCAACTGATTCAGCGTGACCAGAACCGTGTTGACGTAATTTATAACATTGCCGAAGGCGAAAAAACCAAGATTGCCAAAATCAATTTTGTGGGCAATCAGCGGTTTAGTAGTGCCGACCTCGATGCCGTCATTGCCACCAAGGAAAGCGCCTGGTGGCGGTTCCTTTCGGGCAATGCCGCCTACGACCCAGCGCGGCTAGAGCTAGACCGCGACCTACTGCGCCGCTTTTACCTGCAACGCGGCTACGCCGATGTGCAAATTACCAGTGCAGTGGCCGAACTTTCCCGCGACAAAAAAGATTTCGTGATTACCTACACTGTGTTTGAAGGCCCGCAGTACGATTTTGGCAACGTAACGTTGGCGCTGCAGGCCGAAGCCGAGGGGTTGGATATCAATACACTGCAACCCGTGGTGACCATGAAGCCAGGCGAACTGTTTAATGCCAAGCGCGTGGATGACACCACCGATAAACTGATTGATGCTTTGGGCAGCAAGGGTTTTGCGTTTCTGGATGTAAAACCAAGTTACCAAAAAGATGAAGCCGCGCGGCGCGTGGACGTGAGCTACGCCATTACGCCAGGGCCACGGGTTTACGTGGATCGGATCAACATTGAAGGCAATACCCGTACGCGCGACTACGTGATTCGGCGCGAAATGCGGCTGGCCGAAGGCGATGCGTTTAGCAGCGAAAAGGTGAAGCGCAGCCAAGACCGCCTGACCTACTTGGGCTTTTTCGAAAAGGCAGAAATTGCCCGTGCGGAAACCGATCAGCCCGACCGTATGGATTTAAACGTGAAGGTAAAAGAACAAAGCACGGGCGAATTTAACATTGGCGCAGGCTTTAGCACCTACGACGGCCTCCTCACCACCGCCAACGTGCGCGAGCGCAACTTTTTGGGTCGCGGGCAAGAAGTGGGGATTGATTACGCCTTAAGCCAGCGCCAGCAAAACTTTAACTTAAGCTTTACCGAGCCCTATTTTATGGGCCAACCCTTGGCCGTGGGTGCCGATGCCTTCAATACCCGTACCGACTTCCAGGATGAAAGCGGGTACGATACGGCCGTAAGTGGTGGTGCCTTCCGCATGGGTTTCCCGCTGAACGAATTTGCCCGCAACGATGTGCGCTTGGGCCTTAAGCAAACGAAAATTGAAGGCGTGGGTGCCAGTGCCAACCAGTTTGTGAAGCTGGAAGAACGTGAGCGTAGTGCGCTTTCGCTCGCCAACACCTGGGCCTACGATACCCGTGACAGCGTCCTGAACCCAACCCGTGGGACGCGTATTACCGCAGGGGCGGAGTACGCGGGCTTTGGCCTTGATACCAGCTACCTGCGCGGTAACTTAACCGGGGCCTATACCTATTCCATCTGGGAAGATTGGGCGCTAACGCTGGGTGGCCGTGTGGGCCTGATTGAACCCTTGGGCGACGAGCTGCCAATTTACGAGCACTTCCAAGGCGGCGGGCAGGATATGCTGCGCGGCTTTGAATACGGCGGGATTGGCCCGCGCGACCGCGCCACCGATGACGCCTTGGGCGGCAAGTACATGGTGGGGCATAACGTGGACTTGGTGTTCCCGATTTCCAATGCCTTAAACGAGCTTGGCGTGAAAGGCGTGCTGTTTACCGATGGCGGCGTGGTGACCGAGTTTGACCGCACCAACAACAGCGTGATTGACGACCAGACCTACCGCATCACGGCAGGGGCAGGGCTTAACTGGCGTAGCCCGATTGGGCCACTGCGGTTGCAGCTTGGGGTGCCTTTGGTCAAGGCCGATGGCGACCGCGACCAGATCTTCAGCTTTGCGGTGGGGACGCGGTTTTAATCCAGCTTTAACAAAAGAAATGACCTCATGAAAAAAATAATTATTCTGGTTACCGCCCTGCTTGGGATGGCCGCACCCGTGTGGGCCGAGCTGAAAGTGGCCGTGTTCGATGCCAACGAAGTGATTGGTAAAGCCAACGCCAGCAAGCGCGCCGCCAGCGTGATGGAAGGCCGCGTGGCGGCTGCCCGCGCCGAGATTGACGGGCTGGAAAAGCCCCTGCTGGCCAAGCAGCAGTTGTTGCGCCAGCAGGCTGCGATTATGACGCCTGAAAAAGCCCGCGAAGCGCAGGCCCAATTTGCCAAGGAACTGGTCGCGTTTCGCCAGCAGGCCGAGAAAATCCAGACTGGTTTGGAAAAGGAAAACCAGCAACAGCGTCAGCGCCTCAGTGAAGGCCTGCGCAGTGCGGTAGCCCAGCTGGCCAAAGATAAAGGCTTCGATTTGGTGCTGCCCAAAGGCATGGTATTTTTCAGTGGCGCCAGCGTGGCCGATATTACCCCTGACGTGCTGACCCGCACCAATGCGTTGCTGGATAAATAAAGCGCCAAGCTGTGACTGAGCACGCGCCCGTGCGGCAAACGGTGGCTGAACTCTGTGCCCGTTTGGGGGTGCCAGTGCCAGCCAATGGCGGGGCGTTGGAACTTGCCGCCATTCGCCCGTTAAATGAAGCCACCGCTGCCGATTTAAGCTTCCTGGATAATTCGGGTTACAAGACCATGGCCCAGGCCACCAAAGCGGGCGCCGTGTTGGTGCGCCAGGCCGATGCCCAACTACTCCCTGCCACCACCATTGCGATTATCTGCCCACAGCCTTACGTAGCTTACGCCCGCGCATTGCATGCGTTTTACCCGGTCAGCCCTTTGGTTGCAGGGGTTTCGCAGTTTGCGGTGGTCAGCAGCTCGGCCAGCATTCATCCCACGGCGCGCATCGAACCCTACGCGGTGGTTTATGCCAACGCTCAGGTGGGTGAAGGCGCCCACATTGGCGCCCATGCGGTGATTGGCGCAGGCGTGGTGATTGGCAAAGGCAGCAAGGTTGGCGCCCATGCAACGCTGGAACGCTGCAGTGTGGGCGCCGATTGCTTAATTCATAGCGGGGTACGGATTGGCCAAGATGGTTTTGGCTTTGCCCAAGCGGCCGATGAGCTGATTAAAATCCCGCATCTGGGCCGCGTAACAATTGGTAACCGCGTGGAAATTGGCGCCAACAGCACCATCGATGCAGGCGCTTTGAACGACACCACCATCGGCGATGATACCAAACTGGATAAACAAGTGCAGATTGCCCATAACGTAGCCTTAGGCCGCGGCGTGCGGATTGCCGCACAAAGCGGGATTGCCGGCAGCACCACCATTGGCGATTGGTGCGTGCTGGGTGGGCAGGTTGGGGTGGCGGGGCATTTAAGCATTGCCGCCAAATGTATGGTGGCGGCCAAGAGTGCAGTGACCAAAACCATTGAAGCGCCGGGCAGCGTGGTGGCAGGCGTGCCGGCGGTGCCGATCCAGCAATGGCGCCAGCAAATGGCGGCGCTGGCGTTAAGCGTGAAGCGTGGCACGCGGCCAGTATCTGCGGCAGCCAAGCCTGAAACCCCTGCGCAAGCCAAACCCGCAACCACCAAAACGGCCTTGCCCATCGGTCCCGATAGCGCCAACCCGTTCATGCCCGAAGCCTTTGTTGGCGAGGTTTACTAATGCAAAACTTGCCCACCACCCCAGAGGCCGTGGCAGAATGGATCCCACACCGGGCACCCATGTTGCTGATTGATCGCGTACACGAAGCCGATGCCGAACGGCTGACCGCCACGCGCCTGTTTCGCGCCGATGAATTTTTCTTTCAGGGCCATTTTCCTGGCCACCCCATTTTACCTGGCGTGATTATTCTGGAGGCCATGGCCCAGGCTGCCGCCCTCCACACCAGCCTGAATAAACTGCTGCGGGCCGACCAGGTGGCCTACCGCTTTTCCAAAGTGAACGAATTGAGCTGGCAGGCCCCCGTGGAACCCGACCAGACCGTGATTTTACACGTGCAGAAGCTGCGCGAAAAAATGGGTTTTCTGCAATTTTCAGCCACCGCCCATGTGGGCGAAACCTTGGTGTGTGAAGCCAATTTTACCGCGAAAGTTTTGCCCCGATGACACTTAAAAAAGCTGCCGCCAAAGCTGCGGCAAAACCCAGCGTTCACCCTACCGCAGTGGTAGAATCAGGCGCCAAGTTGGCGGCGGGAGTGAGTGTGGGTCCCTTCTGCACAGTGGGTGCCGGCGTGGTGCTCGGCGCAGGCACCAAGCTGGTCAGCCACGTGGTGATTACGGGCGCAACAACCCTGGGCAAGGATAACATTGTCTACCCCTTCGCAAGCCTTGGCCAACCGAGCCCCGACCGCAAATTTAAAGGTGAAAAAACCACCTTACTGATTGGCGATAACAACGATATTCGGGAAGGCGTGACCATGCACGTGGGCACCGCCTTGGGTGGTGGCACAACAGTGGTGGGGAGCGATAATTTATTTATGGCAGGCAGCCATGTGGCCCACGATTGCCTGGTGGGCGACCGCTGCATTGTGGCCAACTACGCTCAATTGGCGGGGCATGTGGAGCTGGCCGATGACGTGAATATCGGTGGCCTCAGCGGCATTCACCAGCGGGTACGGATTGGCCAGTTTGCGATTGTGGGCGGGCACACGGCGGTGGATCAAGACGTCCCCCCCTACGCCAGTGTGGCGGGCAAGCGCGCGAACTTGAAGGGGTTGAATCTCATTGGGCTCCGTCGGCGCGGGTTTGAAAATGCGCTGCTGCGCCAGCTGGAAGAAGCCTACGATTATTTATTTGTAGCGAGCGACGGCACAGCGCTTTCGCTGCAGGAACGCGCCCGTAAATTACAGCGCAGTGCGAAGCAGGCCGATGTCAAATCGCTGGCCGCCTTCGTGCTGGGTAGCCAACGCGGCATCACGGGCTTTGCCGAGGAGTAAGATAATGAGCCCTACACTCACCATTCTCGCAGGCGGTGGGCCGCTGCCGAGCCTGATGGCCGCCGCCGCGCAGGCCAAGGGCTGGAACGTGCAGGTGGTGGTCTTTCATGGCCAGCCCCAGCCCGAAAGCCTCCCCCCCGAGGTGCATGCCCAGCAATTTTATCTGGGGCAGGTGGGGCATATTCTGGCGCATTTGAAGGCCACCGAAACCACCCATGTGGCGCTGGCTGGCCATTTGCATAAGCCGAGTATTCTCAACCTCAAGCCCGATGCCACGGGCCTGAAACTGATGGCCCGCGCGCTGGTGAACCACGATGATGCTTTGCTGCGCAGCGTGACCGACTTTTTAACCGAACAGGGTTTTGCGTTGGTGGGGGTGCCCGAACTGGTGCCGCACTTGCTCGCGCCAGCGGGCGCTTTGGCCAAGGCCCGCCCCACCCCCACCGATGCCGAAAACATTGCGCTGGGCCGTAGCACGTTGGCAATTTTGGGGGATTTGGATATTGGTCAGGCCTGTATTGTGCATAACGGCGCGGTGCTGGGTGTGGAGGCAGTTGAAGGCACCGATGCCCTGATCGAACGCTGCGCCAACCTGCGCGGCGACCGTAACGCCAAAACCGTGGGCGGTGTTTTAATTAAGCGCGCCAAACTGCTGCAAACCGAACTGGCCGATATGCCCTTTGTTGGCCCCACCACGATTGAACTGTTGGCCAAGTATGGCTACACGGGGTTGGCGATTCAGGCGCAAAAAACCCTGCTGTTGAATCAGGCCAAAATGGTGGAGCTGGCCAATCAGCATCGGTTGTTTCTGGAATCCGATGCCTAGCATTTTCATCGTCGCGACCGAGCCGAGTGCTGACCGCTTGGGCGGCGCCCTGATGGCAGAAATAAATCGCCAAGTGCCTGGGGTAAAATTTATGGGTGTTGGCGGGGAACAGATGGCCGTGCAAGGGCTACAAAGTTTGTTTCCGTATGAAGACCTTGCCGTGATGGGGCTGGCCGAGGTGCTGCCAGCCATTCCCCGTATCTGGCGCCGCTTGAACCAGCTGGCAGCGTTGGCCACGCAAGCCAAACCTGCATTAATTGTTACCATCGATGGTCAGGATTTTAACCAGCGCTTGGCCAAGCGCCTGAAGCCACTGGGCGTGCCGCATGTGCATTATGTGGCGCCCAAAGTCTGGGCCTGGCGGCAGGGGCGGGT
>JAIXUT010000077.1 GCA_027483385.1 Alphaproteobacteria bacterium | reverse complement strand
ATTGAATTATGGGTGCATAATTACTGCCCATAAATTAAAATCAGATTTACTTCTCAAACAAAGAAAAGCTCTATGTCATGAAATTTACACTACCTTTTTCTGTGAGTATTCTGCTCAGTTTATTGATCGGAATGCTAAATCCGCCGGAGGATACATTGTCTATTGCTGCCCAAAAGAAAAATGCAGCCATTCATACAGGTAAGCATACCCCCGTTAAAGAGGGGGGGGGCACTTATTCATTTGTAAGGGGAAATCTAAAACCTTCCAATTCGCAAGAATTTAGCCCCTTCATTTACCAACCCAATGAATCTTCTTGGGAGGTAAATAGCGTTTCGTCTTTGCTTGCACCAACCATAACGGCAATCAAAAGTTTTGTATTACTCGAAAAAGCGGGAGGCTCAGCTGGCCCAACTCCAGGAGATACCCTCAAATATACCGTCGTTATCAGTAATGGCGCGGTAGCAGGTGCTGGAAACAATGCCTCTGGGGTGATTTTTACTGATCAGATAGATGCCAATACCACGCTTGTACCAGGTTCACTAAAGTCAGGCCCTATTGCGATTGATGACAGTTATTCGACCGTAGGTAACGTTTCCATTGCTGTGCCCGTAGGTGCAGGCTTAATGTTAAACGATGTTAATTTGAACGGTACGCCCATGACGGTGACTGCCATTGACGATACTGGTACGATGGGAGATGTTACTTTTAACGCCAATGGGAGTTTTACTTTTAACCCAGACCCAGGTTTTGAAGGAACGACCACTTTTACCTACACCGTAGACAATGGTTATATGACCTCCACAGGGACAGTTACAGTGACGGTGACAGGGATGATTTGGTTTATCAATGCTTCTGCTGCTCCAGGTGGAGATGGACGCCTTAGTACACCCTGGAATAGCATGAACAACTTCAACGCATCTTCTCTGGATGATCCGGGCGACAATATCTTTGTCTATACAGGAACTTATAACAATACGCTTAGCACGATTTTATTGGGGATGCAAAAACTGATTGGGCAAGGTGCAGTTGGTGCGAGCCTTGCAGCTTTGGCAGGGGTCACTTTTTCGACTCACCCGCCTATTTCACCTGCTACCATACCCGCCGTCAACGGTACCAACCCTATCATTAATCAGGCTGCAAATAACATCAATATGCAGTCGCAGAATCAGGTACGTGGGGTCAATATCAACAACACCGGGGGCACGTCGCTGTTAGGGAATGGTTTTACATCTGCTTTGGTTCGGGAGGTTTCTATAAACAATACGGGTGGGGTGGCGATCAACTTCAACAATGGCGCGATGGATGCCATTTTTTTAAGTGTTTCTGCGTCAAATAGTGCCAATGCAATCAGTATCATCCAGACTACGGGTAGTGTGCAAATAACGGGTACGGGCATCACAGACGCTTCTGGAGGAACCCTGACCAATATATCGGGGCGGGGTATTGATTTGCGTAATGCAACCAATATTACCCTAAAAAACATGAACCTGCCTTCGGCCAATTCAACGAGTGATGGTGGTTTTGATACTCAATGTGACGAAGACGATGTAGCGGCTTGTTTTGCGGCTATTTACATGAATGGAGTGAGCACAGTTAGTCTAGATAATATCGACATTGGCGCTACAGAAGAACATGGTATTATGAGCCTCAATGTGAGCAATCTTACCATAAACAATTGTACTGCCACCAATAATGGCAACAGCAATGAAGAAAATGCACTGAAACTACGCAACCTTTCGGGTACCTGTTCTATTACCAATTCAACTTTCCATTTGTCGGCTTTCAGGATTGCTCACATCATTAATACAACGGGTAATTTGAATCTGACAGTAGACAACTGTACATTCAACAACACGGCCGCTTCAGGAGTTGGGGCGGATTGTTTTGAACTGCGTACCCAAGGCACTGCAACAGGTACCGTTAACTTGAAGAACAGCAATTTTCATAGAGCTAGAAGTAAAGGAATTCAGGTTTTTGCGGAAGGAAATTCTACTTTGAATCTCAACATAACAAATTGTAGTGTACAGCGATTTGGAGGACTCATGGCGGGAATTGAGGTCGGCTCCAATGGGGCTGCGGCTACCTTGAATTATAACGTCAATAATAATTCAAACATTGAATCTGCGGGTGAAGTGGCCTTTCTGGCTTCAACTTTTATCACTTCAGACCTCAACGGTCGTACAAATAACAACACTAATATTACCAATACAATCAATGAGGCAAGTACGTTTTCTAATATAAGGGTTTTGCACGAAGGAAACGGGCAGGCAATTTTAGAAATAAAGGATAATTCCAATGTTTTATCAAACAATCTTGATATTCCAGTAGATTGTGTTGCTGTAAATGGTGCTGGGGCTGCTGCGCGCTTTGATATTACATTGGATAACAATAACATTACCAACACAATCACCGATGTTACGATGCCAATTGCTACTGGTTTGGAGGGGGTTGTGCTGCGAGCGGGGGATGGTATGGGGGGAGATATTAACACCCTTTGCGGATATATTGCCCGTAATGACCTAAACTTGGCTCCTTCTGTTGCGCGTGCTTTTCGGGTCAGGCACTTAGATGCAACCATAATGAATTTACAAGGTACTGGACCCACTACGGCCGACAACTGGATTAGCAATATGAATACCAATAACAATGGTACCATTAGTGCTTATGGGCCCAATGTGGGTATTACGTTTGGGGGTGTCTGCAATGTGCCAGCCCACGCTGCTCCAGCTTCTATCATGGATGAGCAGATTTTGGTAGCGTCAATCGGAAGTAATGACTCGCTAAACAATGTAACAGTAGCGGCCAATGAGCCTGAAAAACAGGAATCGAAAGCACCGCAACTTCAAAACGTCAAACCAGAATCTGACAAATCGCCACGGTTGTCAGCACCTGAGGTATCCCTTTCTGGTGAAACAGTTACGGTAGGAGGAATGTCAGGTTTCGCACTCCCAGCTGGCAAATCCATTACGATTGAATTTAAAGCAATAATCAATAGCCCACTGCCTCTAGGTACTTGCCAAATCTCAAATCAAGGAACTGTTACCGCCGCTGGTGGTATCAATGTTTTGACAGGAACGGCTATTGGTAACAATAACCCAACCGTTACTACCCTCAGCACCCATAGCTTAGGGAATCTTGTTTTTAAAGATAACAATAAAAACGGCACTTTTGATGGAGGTGATTTGGGAGTCAATGGGGTAACGGTTAACCTTTACCGCGACAATGGCACCACCGCTGGTACATTGGACGCAGGAGATGGATTTGTAGCCACACAAATAACGGCTGGTGGAGGTTTGTATAGTTTTACAAATCTTTGTTCTGGTGATTATATTGTTCAAATTCCTGCCGCTGAGTTTGGGGTTGGACAAGAGCTAGAGGGTTTACTTTCTAGTCCACAAGGAGCTGCTTCGGATCCAGATAACAATACTGATAATGACGACAACGGGCAAGATGCTCTTTCAGGGTCAATTGCGAGTCAGGCCATTACGCTAGACTTTTCTAATGGTTTAGTAGAAAACAATACGACCCTTGATTTTGGGTTCAAAACACCGATAAACGTTATCATTTCTGATGTAACATTGGCGGAAGGTAACGGCGGAGGAACAACTACATTTGTATTCACGGTTACGCGCAATGACGTTACAACCGCTTTTGATTTGACGGTTAATACCT
>JAIXUT010000138.1 GCA_027483385.1 Alphaproteobacteria bacterium | reverse complement strand
TTTTGAGCAACAGCATCAGGCTTGGGCCGCTGCGGGCGCGGGTGATTTCGCTCAGGCCGTGGCGGCTCATGGGCCGCAGGTGCTCAAAACTTTCGTCAGTGGTGGTCAGCGCCGCATGGAGGTAGTCATCCACCATCTCGCGGTGGGCTTTGCTGTGGGGCGTGATGAAATCCACAATCACGCTGCCGCCCAAATCCAGCAGGCGCATCAGGCGGGCCACTTCGTCGGCGGCACTTAAGTTGGCGGCCAACACCGCATCGGTCTTGCTGGCCTGAATGGGCTTAAAGTTCACGTCAATGGTCGCCACCGCCGACGTCAGCTCGACCCGTACATCGCCGTGGCTCAGGGGAAATGTCGGCACGGGGGCCAGAATGCGGGCCAGTTCGTCATCGAGGCGGTACAACCAGTCGGGTGCGTTGCTTTCCTTATCGAGCTGAAAAATCTGTCCTTCCCGCACCACCGCTGCCACTTTGTCGCGGAACATGCCGTGTGGCAGCCAGCATTTAACCGGCGTGCTGCCTGCGTCGCGCAGGGCGCGCTTCAGGGCACTGGGGGCCGCCACTACCAGACTAGGGCACTGGCTGGGCTGGGTTTCCAGCTTCAACACCACGCGGCCATCAAGCTTGGCGCCCTTTTCGGTAAAGCCGCCGCGGGCCACCCGCACCAGCACGCCCTGCCCTTCGTGCAACTTGGTGCCGTTGGGGAGGGTATTTAGGCTTAGCAGGCCGTCGTGGGTATCGCCAATATCAATAAACGCCCCGCCCAAGCTTGGCACCACCTGCCGCACCCGCCCCCACACCACCGCACCTTCAATCAGTGGCCGAGAAATATCATCAAAGCGCAGTGTTAAAAGCCGCCCCTGCTCATCGAACAGCGCACAACGGGTGTGCCAGCCGCAGCTTTCATAAAGCAGGTGAAAGCTCAATGAATAGGTTCCATTATTCTACTATGCGGACCGCTTTTGCCGCTTTCCTGGCCCTCCGCTCCGCACGTACTGAAAAGTACGCTTGCGGTGCTCAGTCTGCGGAAATCAACAAAATCGCCTCCGCCTAGCAAATACTGAAGCCTATTCATACTCCAGCCTCCTCACTTACTGGGTTAAAGGGCGCCACGGCCACGCCAGCAGCTTTTAACAGCTTGGCCGTTTCGTACAATGGCAGCCCCAAGTAGCCGCTGCGGCTGCCGTACATTTTGGTAAACCAGGCTTCAATCAGCTCCCCTTTCAGCCCCCCCGACGTGCCCTGCCAGTGCCCGCTCGCAAGATACGCCTGAATCTCGGCTTCGGTCAGGGCTTTTAGCTTCAGCCAGGTGGGCACCAGGGCGGTGCGCTCCTTACCAGCGGCATCAATCACCACCACGGCGGTGGGTACTTGCACCCGGCGGTTGCTTTGCAATTTTAACATCATCAAGGCTTCATCAGGCGTAGTGGGGCTTTGCAGAATCCGCCGCCCGATAATGACAGGCGTATCGGCCGCCAGTACCACAGCGCCTGGGTTAAGCGCTGCCACCGCCCGCGCTTTGCCCAAGGCCACCCGCTGCACGTAGGCCAACGGGGCTTCCTGCTTAAGGGGGGTTTCATCAATCTCGGCACTTTGTACCGTAAAGGCTACGCCTAAGCTTGCCAGCAAGCTGCGCCGCCGTGGGCTGCGGCTGGCCAGAATTAAGCGGGGTGCCTGCATGAACAAATTCATGCGCCTGCCTTAACAGGGCTTGCCTTGGCCAGCAAGGGGGTGTAAGTATACAGTTAATCTTCCCTTCTCGTTTCGGAGCCACCGCCATGCTCGGCAGCTTTTATGAATCCCATCGCGGAACAGTGGAAAAACTGCTGGAAGCCATGCTTCTTGCAGTTGGCCATAAGCTTCACTCTGGTTACAAAATGCATGCCATGAACAGCCGCGAGTACCGGCTTGATTGCGGGCTGCGCGTGGTGATTGGGGTGCTTACCAACACCAGTAAAAACCACGTAGCCGTCACCATCGCCACCCGTGGCCGAAAAAAACCGAAAAAGAAGGTTCAAAGCGGCCAGCAGCTGATTTCGATGCTGATTGCCGAAGACCTTTCCAACCGCTTGATCATCCATGAGCGGAAAAAAGAGGGGTACGGTACCATCCAGATCGACTACAGCTTTATCAGCGCCGTTCGTGCCTATATTGCGATGGCCGAAGCTGGCAACACCTACATGAAGAACGAGGTGTTCAAGTTCGATGCTGAAAATATTGGAAGAACCTTGAAATAAGTATCATCAAGGTTTTTTCAACGCCCGGGGCCGGCGAATTGGCCCCATTTTTTTATACTTTTGTACCGACTTCTCCCGTGCCTCCGCCGCCAACACCGCCAGATGGCGTGGTAGGGCAAGCTCTGCCGCCTGGGGTCGCTCGGTGATTGCCGCCTGCATGCGCGCCCCTGCCGCCAACCTCGCCGCCTGCAGCGCGGCGTATTCCGCCACCCGTGCGGCCCCTTTGGCGGCCTGGGCCCCCTGCAGCGGGTGTTCTGCGGCCCCGTAAGGTTGCAACGTAATGCATGGCACGGGGCAGACGAGCACGCAGGCATTACAGGCGGTGCAAAGGGTGGGGATGATGCTATGAATCTGTTTGGCCGCCCCGACAATTGCCCCAGTTGGGCAAGCCGTAAAGCAGGCCGTGCAGCCGATGCACGCCGCCTCATTCACCACCGCCACCTGCAACATGGTATTAATTGCGGGTCGCGACAGATTCCTGCGCCAACGCACTTTGTGCTGCCCCCAGCAGTTCGGGCACGGTATCTTCGGCACCAAAGGGTTTTACCCCCGTGGCCACGCTTAGCTGCAAGCTACGGCTGCCCGCTACACAAGGCGTTTGCGCCACAATCTCGGCAATTGCGGCGGCACGTAAGTTGGCGTTATCGCTGGCGCGAACTTCATTCAGCAGCACCGCAAACGTGCCGCCACTGAGGCGGGCGGCAATGTCGGTGGGCCGGATATTTTGGCGCAACAGCCGCGCAAGGTGGTTCAGCAACGTGGTTTCAGTGGCTTCACCAAGGGCCGCGTAGGTGGTGAAATCTTGTAATTTAAACAATACTAAGGCGTGGCCACGGCCATGCCGCCTTGCGGTCGCGAGGCTACGCTCCAGCTCTGCTTCCAAGCTTTTCTGGTTGGCCAAGCCCGTCACTTCATCCAAGGGTGCTTGGGCCTGCAGGCGTGCCAGCAGGTTGCTTTGTTCTTCGTATAGCGCCTGTAACTTATGAAATTCGTTAAGTAATTCTTCGTATTGCTGGGCCAGCTCGGCGGCCACGGCGGCTTGGTTTTCACCGAGAATACTGCCTAAATGACTCGGGGGGCGTTTTGGGGGGGGCATACCTTTAAAGTATGGGGTGTTGAGGGGTTTTGGCAAGAATTTTAGTGGGCAAATACATGCGAACCATGTCATTCAGAGGCTTTAGCCGAAGAATCCAGGTCTTTATAACACCTCAAAGACCTAGAGATTCCTCGCTTCGCTCTGAATGACATATTGCCCCTACCCCTTCATCGCCCGCTTGAACTGGTACATGCGGCTGTCGGCCAGTTCCAGCACGGTGGTGGCCGAAGGCGCTTCCGCCAGCGTGGCCACGCCAAGGGCCGCCCCGACCCGTAAAATTTCGGTGCCATAGTACAGCGGCGTTTCAGCAATCACGCGGCGCAGATCGCGGGTTTTGGCAATCGCCGCTGCCGTACCTACTTCGCGCAGCAGCACCACAAATTCATCGCCGCCCAAGCGGGCCACCACATCGGTCGCGCGGGTATGTTGCGTTAATAAACTCCCTACCTGCTGCAACATGGCATCGCCTGCCGCATGGCCGTGGGTATCATTCAGCTGTTTGAAGCCGTTAAGGTCAATCAGCACCACCGCCCCTTGATGGCCATAACGCCGCCAATTGGTACAGGCATCGTGCAAGGCGGCTTCCAGAGCACGGCGGTTTTTCAGCCCCGTTAAGGCATCGGTACCTGCATCAACAGCAAGTTCCTGTAGTTGGGCGGTACGCTGGGCCAAAGTTGCTTCCAATGCCGCCACCCGGCCCTGCAGCTGCAGCACGTTATGGCTGGCCGTACTGGCCGCCGCAGGCTTGGCGGCGTGCCGAACCAGTTTATCGGTAAAGCGGTACACTTCGCCCGGGCGCTGGGTCATAAAGCGGGCGGGGCGGGTGGCGGTGGTTGGCATGGTTGTCTCCTGTTCGAAATAATGTATGCATAGTGTATGCCAAATTTAAAAATCGTACAAATAATAAATCCCCGCCAGCTGCCCGGCGGGGAAAGGTTTGCTGGTACATTTCTGATTTTTAGGTCGGCTGCGTCACCTCAGCCATAATGGCCAAATGATCACTTAAACCATGTTCCATTCGCACGTTCTGCACGCGCACGGTACCGGCCGAAAACAATCCATCCACCACCAGCTGCAAATCACCGTCACGATGGAGCTGTGCATCTATCGTCGTCGTGATTGCCGCTGGAATATTATCGTGCAACCTCTCGGCCAACTTGGCCCATGTCGCCCGACCACGCGGAGCATTGAAGTCACCACACAAGACAACCTGCCCATGCCGAGAGAGCTCCCACTGGGTATATTCCAAGAGTTTTTCGGCGAGCACCAGCTGAAACGGGTGTGCTTCGCCTTGCGCTGTCACCACCAGATGGGTCGTAAGCACCCGCACTCCGCCAACGGTTACAGCAACCACGGCTTGGCTGTAGCTGCTTGGGTCAGGGATGCGATGATGCGGCCCAGTTCCGCTAAAATTTTTACGGAACAGCGGCACCGGCGCTGGTTGGCCATAGTAGTAGTGTATCGTCGTCCTCTTGTAGGGCAACCGCCCGACAATCCCTACGCCAACGGTTACCAATGTCGGATTGGAGGAATCGTAGGGATGCCGATAGAGAGGTGCGTAGCAAACAGCCTGACCAAAAAGATCTTCAAACACAGGAAGATCTTCCAAGCAAAGCTCTTGCAGGCACAGCACATCTGGCATTTCCTGCCGCAGAAAAGGTAAGATGCGCCCGCGGAGATGCCGTGAGCGCTCGACATTCAGTGTCATTAGCTTCACGGGTCTCTCCTTGTGATTTTGCGAAAGTATACCATTCCTGCAGCCAACGTGTCAAAAAAAATCCCCGCCAGTTGCCCGGCGGGGATGAATTGCGGCTTGCAGAGGGTGGGTTACACCGTCGGCTCGCCGTATTTGTTGCACAACCCCTCGCCGAGCAGGTAGGTGCGGGCGAACAGCATCGCCACCAGCAGCACTTCATGCTCCTGGCTACGGGCGCGGTACTCGGCCAGGGCGTCGGCATCGGCCACTGTCTCCCGCGAGGGAAACAGGTCCAAAAGCCACCCACCACGGGATTCCTTCTGCAGCGGGAACTCTTCCACCAGAGCTCCAGTATAGAAGTGCCGCCCCACGATATTCTGTGGGTAGGCGTAAGCACCCACGCCGCCAGTGAAGTCGAACTCCTGAACCACCTTGAGAGTGTCCCAGGAGAGCCCGCTTTCGCGTTCGGCCTTGCGGGCACCTGCAGCCGTGGGTTGCCCCTTGTCCGCGCGGTCGGTATAGCCACTGCCCGTAGCCGTCGTGATATCCCGGCCCGGAATGAACTTGAATTCATCCCGCACCAAGACGGCATAACGGCCAGTTTCTTTTGAAAGGCCAAACAGGATGAAGGTGCCCGAGTCTTTGAGATTGACCCGGGTATAGACCTTCTCCTTCTTGGCGCCCTCTGGCCCCTCTTCAACCCGGAGGTGTTCCACCGGGACGAAGTCGTTGGGATGCTTGGGGCCAAGCACCTTGGCAGTTACCCCCGTCGGCACACGGTTGCGTGCAGGGGCTTTAAGTTTTTGTGCCATGCTAGTCACTCCTTCATAGTCATATACTTTGGTTTTTCTAACGGACTCCGCAGAGTGCTGGCTTAGAAAAAACCATATGACGAGAGGGAGAAGCTTAACGCTTGGCTCAACGGCACCCGGAGGTGGCTGCTTGAACATAGGCGCGGCTTCTGGAAACGGAACGCGGGGATTCGCCTTTCCGCAAATTCTATATATGTATACTTTATGAGAATGTCAATTAAAAACGGGCTAGGCCCGTTGTTATAGTTGGTTACTGCACTCGACCTAAGGCCACGTAGCGGAACCCTTCGGCATTGGCGCTGGCCACCGAAAGAAGATTTCTCAAATCAATCAATATATTGCCGTTCATATTGGCTTTAACTTTGGTTAAATCCAGGGTACGGAATTCGTTCCACTCGGTTAAGATAACAGCCGCATCGGCGCCTTGCAGGGCCGCCAGTGCAGTGTCGGCATAGGTCAGGCTCGGCATCAGCTGCTTGGCGCGGGGCATGGCGGCAGGGTCGAAGGCCTGAATTTTGGCACCTTTCTGAACCAATGCAGGCAAAATTGTCAGGGCCGAGGCATCGCGCATGTCATCGGTATTGGCTTTAAAGGCCAGCCCGAGCACGCCAATCGTTTTCCCCGCCACATTGCCCCCCATGGCGGCTTCAATTTTCCCGACCATCGATTTTTTAATCGCGTCGTTGGTGGCAATGGTTTCCTCCACCAAGCGCAAGCGTACGCCGTTATCGCGCGCCGTTTTGGCCAAAGCATTGGTATCTTTGGGGAAACAGCTGCCGCCATAGCCTGGGCCTGGGTTTAAAAAGCGGGGCGCAATGCGGGCATCCATACCCATACCTTTGCTCACGGCCAGCACATCGGCGCCCGTAGCTTCGCATAATGCAATCAGCTCGTTGATAAAGGTAATTTTGGTCGCTAAAAAGGCATTGGCGGCGTACTTGATGAGTTCCGAGCTCGCGCGATTGGTAACAAACAGCGGGTAACCTTCATCGGTGAAGGGTTTGTACAAGCCTTCAGCCATGGCGCGGGCGCGCTCCGATTCGACCCCCACCACAATCCGGTCAGGCTCCATGAAATCTTCAATCGCTTCGCCTTCGCGCAAAAACTCGGGGTTGCTGGCCACATCGAACTGGGCATCAGGATTGGTGGCACCGATGACATTGGTTACCATTGCACTGGTGCCAACCGGCACGGTACTTTTATTAACAACCAGCGTGTAGCCGCTCAGGTAAGGCGCAATTTGCTTGGCGGCGGCGGCCACGTGGGAAAGGTCGGCGCTGCCATCTTCATCCTGCGGCGTACCGACCGCAATAAACACCGCATCGGCTTCAGGAATTGCCTCGGCGTAGTTGGTGGTAAACTTAAGCCGCCCCGCCGCCACATTGCGCTTCACCAGTTCTTCCAAGCCTGGCTCATGAATCGGGATAATCCCCGACTCTGTCAGGGCCCGAAACTTGGGGGTATCGAGATCCACGCACGTGACGTAAAACCCCTTTTCGGCAAAGCACGCCCCCGAGACCAGCCCCACGTAGCCAGTCCCAATCATTGTAAGATTGCGGGGCAGTGTCATCGGGGGGTTCCTTATTTGGGTTTCGTTTGGTGACTCGGCGGCCAGAATTTACTGCACATCCACCCAGTTCACCACAATGGTCGGCGTCTTGCCGCGTTCCATTTTAAAGGTGTGGCGCAGCGCCTTGGTAATCGCTTCGGCGGCTTGCTGTTTGTTATCGATGCGGCGGTCGGGGAAGATGGTTTCCAGCGTCTGCATGGCTTTATTACGTGCCAGTTGCAACAGCTTTTGCTGCTTCACTTCATCGATTAACCCGCGCGTGGAAAGGCTGATTGTCCCGGCAATCTGGCCGTTTTTCCGCAGCGGCAAAGCGGCCGCCACCAGGCCTTGGTGGCCAATGGCTTTGCGCTCGCGCAAAATCAATGGGTCGTTATCCAGAATATTCAGTCCATCAATGTAGTTGAACCCGTGGGGGTGCACGGCGCTGCTGCTGTGGGCGGCGTCAACGCCTTCCCCCGCCAGAATGAGCTTATGGCCGGGCTTCAAGCGCAACGGGGTATAGCCCTGTTCCTTGGCATAAACTTCATGGGCCCGTAGGTGAAGTGGTTCACCGTGCACCGGTACTACGTAACGCGGCTTCAACAGGCGATACATTTTGCCAATTTCTTCGCGGCTGCCGTGGCCTGACACGTGAATACCATGGTCGTTGAGCTCGGAAATCACGTTCACGTCCAGCATCGCCAGGCCATTAATCACGTTCAAAATCCCGCGCTCGTTGCCCGGAATCATCCGGCTGCTCATAATCACGGTATCACCAGCCTTTAACTTAATCCCGCGCACATCGGCGCCTTGGCTTAAACGGGTCAGGCTGCTGCCGCCTTCGCCTTGCGTGCCGCTGGCGAAAATGAACACCTTGCCATCGGGCAAGCCGCTCACTTCCTCGGCGTCGACAATCATGTTTTGCAGGCTTGCGGGCCAGTAGCCCAGTTGCTTGGCGCAGGCCATAAATTTGTTGATCGTGCGGCCCAAAAAGCAAACCTTACGCCCCTTGCTGGCGGCATAGGCGGCCACCGCAAAGCTGCGGCCAAAGTGGCTGGCAAAGGCGGCAAAGACCAGGCGGCCTTCGGTGGTATCAATCAGTTTTTGCAGGTGTTCAAGCACGGGGCCTTCGCTGCCGCTGTCATCCATTTTATTAATGTTCGTGCTGTCGCCAAAGGCCACCAGGACACCCTCTTTGCCAAGTTCGGCAAACCGGGCTTCGTCGGTTTTCTGGCCGTAGGGGGCGGCGTCATCAAACTTGTAATCACCCGTGTGCACAATCGTGCCGTGGGGGGTTTTAATCGCCAGCGCAAAGCTTTCGGGCACCGAGTGGCTAACCGGCACATATTCCACCGTAAAGGCGCCAGCGGTGTATTGCTCGCGCACTTGGGTCACGACCAACTGACCTTGCGTAGGCTTAATCCCAAGCTCTTGCAGTTTGCCTTGAACCACCATGGCGGCCAGGGGGCTGGCGTACACCGGTGCGCCGCCAAAGTCATCCCAGCAATAGCCAATCGCGCCAATGTGGTCTTCGTGGGCGTGGGTAATGAACACGGCTTTAATCTGTTTGGCATGTTCGCGCAAAAATTTGGTGTCGGGGATAATCACGTCTACGCCTGGGGTAAATTCGTCGGGGAAGCTGACGCCAGCATCCACCACAATTAAATCGCCATTGCATTCGTACACCATCATGTTGGTGCCAATATGCCCAACACCGCCCAAGGCCAGGGCGCTGAGTTGCTTAAGTTTCGTCATCTGTTTACACTTTTCTCTCTGCCAGCGGCAACGGGCTCTTACTGCCCGTCTCGGCGGTGGCAACCGCTTTCAGTGCTTAGGTTTGCGGTGGACGCAGCGGAAATGTGCCTTGGGCGACAATCTCACCGCTCGAAATCACGTGCACTGTGCCGTCATTTCTCACCAGTTCAAGGTGCCCCTGTTGGTTTAGGCCACGGGCGAGCCCAGTAAGTTCAGCTTCTTTAAATTCTTGGTCTCCTGCACCCTGGCGCCAGGTAATAACTTGGCCAAAGGTACTGCAGGCGTGGGCGTAGTTATTCTGGAACGCGGCCCAACCTTGCGTGCTGTATAGGGCTAAATGGTTAAAAAGGCAAGCCCCGATGTTTTTGGCAAAATTTTCAGGACTTTGCGGGCTGCCCAAAAAGGTACCGGGGAAGTCTGCGGGTAATTCGGGCGGCGCTGAAATATTGAGGCCCACCCCCACCAAAAAACAGTCGGGGGCAAGGCCTTCGCACAAAATCCCTGCCACCTTTTGGCCGCTCAGTAAAATATCGTTTGGCCATTTGATGGACAGATTTAGGGAGTTTGTGCCCGCTGTTGAGGTGCGCACCCCCTCTAAAACCGCCAAGCTAGCCAAAAGTGGCAAATGCGCACAAGGCTGTCGCACAATGTACGTACACGCCATGCTGTGCGGCGCGCCAAAGGTGTGCCACGTGCGCCCCAAGCGCCCACGGCCTGCGGTTTGACGGTCGGCCAGCACGGCCTGGGTTTCGGTATCGCCCGCCGCTAGCAGCTTGCGGGCTTCGGCCATGGTCGAGTCCGTTTCCGCCAGATGCAGCAGCTGCATGGGCTAGTAAATCGCCGTCCCAGCCGCCAGCAGCAAGGTATGTAGCGGGGCTGGAAACAGCCCAAGCACCACCACCAGCAAAGCACAAAACCCCACCAGCCAGCCTAGGTAATTCTGTTGACCTCGTTCCTGGTTCCTCGTTCCTCGTTCCTCATCAAACACCATCACCTTCACCAGCCACAGGCTGTACGCACTGGCCACCACGCTCATCACCACGCCCAGCAGCACCAGCAGCCCCCAGCCTGCCTGCACCGCCGGGGTAAACGCCAGCAGCTTACCCATAAAGCCCGCCAGTGGAGGAATCCCCGCCAGGCTAAACAACAGCACCCCCAATGCGGTCGCCAGCATCGGCTGGCGCTTGGCCAAACCTTTTAAATCATTCACCTGCCCAAAACCACCGTATTGCAAGGCGGCAAACAGGCCAATTGAAGTAACCCCGTACACCACCAAGTAAAACATCGCGCCGCTGCTGGTGGCGGCAATCAGGCCTAAATGGTTGGCATCGTGCGGCAGCCCTGCCAGAGCCACCAGCGGCACCACGGCAAACCCCACGTTGGCGATGGTTGAAAAAGCCAGCAAGCGTTTAAGGTTCCCCTGCACAATCGCCAGCGTGGCCCCCACCACCATACTGGCCGCCGCCAGCACCGCCAACCCCTGCCCGGCCACCAATGTGGCGGGGCCATGCAACGGGCCCACCAGCAAGCGTACCAGCAGCGCCGCCACCGCCAGCTTGGGCAAGGCCGCCAACAGTGCCGTCACGGGCGTGGGTGCGCCTTCATACACATCGGGGGTATAGAAATGAAACGGCACGAGGCTAAGCTTAAACGCCACGCCGCTCAGCATCAGGGCCATCCCCACCAAGAACAGCGGCGTGGGTTGCGCCAAGGTTGCGAGCGTGGAAAAATCTAAAGCACCCGTGGCGGCATACAACAGGCTCATGCCAAACAGCATTAAGCCCGAGGCCAGGCTGCCCAGCACAAAATACTTCAGCCCCGCTTCGCTGCTCTTGGCGTCGTCGCGGTTCCAGGCGCATAAAATATAAAGCGGGAAACTGAGCAGTTCCAGCGCCACATAAAAGGCCAGCAAATGGTTGGCCGCAGGCAGCAACACGGCACCGGTGGTGGCGAGCAGCAGCAACACCGCCAACTCGGGGCGGCGGCGTTCAGGCGTAAACCCATGCCACAGCAACGGCAACACCAGCAGGCTTAACCCTATTAAAAGCACAGCAGCCGTGTTGCTAAACGGGCTGAACGCCAGCAGCAGCGGCCCGACTTCGAAGGCCACGCCACCGGTGGCGGGCGTGAGCAACAACATCATGCCCGCCGCCAACAAAATCTGGCTCGCCAACAAAAACGCCACCCACGCCTGCCGGGTAAAGCTACCCACCATCAGCGTAGCCAGCGCGCCAAGCGCGAGTAAAATGGCAGGGTCGAGCGCGGCAGGAATCATCGGGGCAAGGTTCATGGCTGGGTGGGGCTGACTGTGGGGGTTGATGCAGAAACGCTTTGATGATTGATAGGTGTACCCGCCCCTATTTCAAGTCCCGCCGGGGCTTCAGGCGCAGCCACGGGCTGAACGAGCAAGGCCGCCACGGGTGCACGCCATAAATCCATGGCCAAATGCGGCTTGATGCCAAGCAAGGGAATGAAGAGCAGCAGTGGCAGCAGTACCAGCCATTCGCGCGGATTCATATCGGTGCAGGCGGCCTTGTGTTCCATCACAAAGCGGCTGGGCGCCTGAAACAACAGGCTGCGCGTGAACACCAGCATGTAAACGGCACCAAACACCACGCCCGTGGTGGCCAAAGCCGTGGCCCACGGCGCCGCAGCAAAACTGCCTGCCAGCCCCAAAAACTCGCCCACAAAGCCGTTGGTGCCGGGCAACGCCACTGCCGCCAGCATCAGCACCACCAACGCAAAGGCGTAGCCAGGCATCAAGGCCGCGAGGCCGCCCAGGTTTTTCATCTCCCGCGTATGCAGCCGCTCGTACATGATGCCAATCACCAAAAACAACCCTGCACTCACAATCCCGTGGTTCACCATAATTAACAGCGCCCCGTGCAGGCCCGTTTCTGTATCCGAAAACAGCCCCATCGTGACCAGCCCCATGTGCGACACCGAACTGTAGGCAATCAGCTTTTTGACATCGGTCTGCACCCACGCCACCAAGGCCGCGTACACCACCGCAATCGCCCCCGCCCACATTAAATATGGCGCGAGCAGCGTCACAGCCTCCGGGAACAGTGGCAGGTTAAAACGTAGCAGCCCGTAGGCGCCAAGCTTCAGCAGCACACCGGCCAGAATCACGCTCCCTGCGGTGGGCGCCTGCACGTGGGCATCGGGCAGCCAGGTGTGCACCGGCCACATCGGGATTTTGACGGCAAACGCCGCCAAGAATGCCAAAAACAACACCACCTGCATGCCCAGCGGCAAGGCCTGCGCCGTAGGGCCCCACTGGGTGAAATCGAACGTCCCCGCCTGCGTGCCCAAGTACAAGCCCGCCACCAGCATCAGCACACTGCCCGCGAAGGTATAAAGGAAAAACTTCAGCGCGGCATAAACCCTCTCCTTGCCGCCCCATAAGCCAATCAGCAGATACAGCGGAATCAGGCTCGCTTCAAAAAACACATAGAACAGAATAAAGTCGGTGGCGGCAAAAACGCCGTTGACCAACCCCGCCAAGCCCAGCAAGCAAGCCATGAATGCGGGGGTGTTGCGGGCCTCTTTCCAGCTGGCTAGCACCACCAAGGGCGTGAGCAGGTTGTTCAGCAGCAGCAACGCCAGCGCGATGCCATCAATCCCTAAAGTAAAGTTTACCCCCAAACTAGGCAGCCAGCTGTAGCTTTCGGTAAATTGCAGCCCCGCTGTGTTGGGGTGAAAGCCCATGTAAAGTGGCCCGCACAGCGCCAAGGTGCCCAAAGCACCCAACAACGCCAGCTGTTTGGCTAAACCCCGCGGCGCCAACAGCACCAGCAGCGCGGTGGTAATGGGAAGGAGGATGAGGCTAGAAAGCAGCATGTTATTTTACATAAAGTCCGCCAGCAAAATCATAAATATGCACAAGTTTATCTTGTACAAATACCTTCTCTTGGCCACGAAACCACGTGATATCGCCTTCCCATTCAGCAATATAAACACTCGTATCATCGCGAAAACAGCGCGGCCCACGGGGCAAGAATTCATCTTTACCATTCCGAGAATGAATCAGAGCTTTCTTCATCACGCCAAATGTTAGTTTTTCTAATTCTTTATCATCCCAAAGTTCTTTCAACATACCCCCACCATAAATCAGTGACCACGCAGGCACACCTTGATAAAACACACTCTCCTGCCCCCAAGAGATTGAGCCGCCAAAATAGCTATCGCGGTAGCTCCAGTCACCCTCGGTAAGTCCATACTCTTCAAAACCTGGGCGCTCGGGCGTGATTATTTTATTTTCACCTGTGGCATAGGTTTGACTCAGTGTTTTGCCTAAAAATTTTTCTAAGTCTTGCAGATTAAAATCCATAATTCCCCCTATTGAATTCCCCAAATCACCACCGCCAAGCCTACCACCACCGCCAGTAGCATGGCCAGCGCATAGTGCGCCAGGTTACCCGTTTGCAGCGTGCGGAGACTAACCCCTGCCCCCAAAATTTCGGCGGTCAGGCGGTGCAAGGCGCCGTCAATCAGCTGGCCATCGGCGCGCTTGTGTAAAACACCTGCCAGCACCCGCAGCGGCCGTTGCCAGAGCATTTCATACAATTCATCGATGTACCACTTGTTCAAAAACAACGCGTACGGAATGGAAAATTCGGTGGCAATTTTTTTGGCCGTTCCGCGGTATACGGCAAACAAATACCACGCCAAAGTCATCCCGATGATTGCCAAAATCAGCGGCGCAAATTTGGCCAAGGCGGGGGTGTGATGAATATTGTGCAGCCCGCTGCTTTGCCAGTTGGCAATCGCAATACTCCCCTGCCACCACTCCAGCTCCAGCATCGGTTTGAGCAGATACCCACTGGCCACCGCACCTACCGCCAGCAGCAGCATGGGAGCCAGCATAATCCATGGCGATTCATGCGGGGTATGGTGGTGCGCGGGCCCTTTATGATGGGCATCATGGTGTGCCTCATGGGGCTTACCCTCAAAGCTGTAAAACAAAATGCGGAAGCCGTAAATTGCGGTTAGGAAGGCGCCCAAAGTCCCCACGGCATAAAGCCCTAAGCCCGCGCCATCGGGGGCCATAAAGGCGCTTTCCAAAATTCCATCTTTGCTAAAGAACCCGGCAAAGGGGGGAATCCCTGCCAACGCCAGGCTGCCGAGCCACATGAGAACATAGGTCAGCATCAGGGGCTTGCGCAAGCCGCCCAGCTTGAAAATATCCTGCTCGTGGTGGGCGGCGTGAATCACCGAGCCCGCGCCTAAAAACAGCAGCGCTTTAAAAAAGGCGTGGGTGGTGAGGTGGAACATCGCCGCGGGGTAGGCAGAAACACCAATCGCAAAGAACATATAGCCCAATTGGCTGCAGGTGGAATAGGCAATCACCCGTTTAATATCGCTTTGAACCAACCCGACTGTGGCGGCAAACAACGCCGTAATGGCCCCCACCCAGCCCACAATGGTTAAAATCTCGGGCGTGAATTCATACAACGGGCTTAAGCGGCACAACAAAAAGACGCCTGCTGTCACCATGGTGGCTGCGTGAATCAAAGCCGAAACAGGCGTGGGGCCTTCCATCGCATCGGGCAACCAGGTGTGCAGGCCAAACTGGGCACTCTTGCCCATAGCACCAATAAAAAACAGCAAAGCAATCAGGTTCAGGGTCAGCTGGTTTTCTCCCACCAGTTCCGCCACCCGGGGCAAAAATTCGGCATAAGTTAAACTGCCGAACATCAGCAGCAACATAAACATCCCCACCAACATGGCGGCGTCGGCCACGCGGTTCATCACAAACGCCTTAATGGCCGCCGCATTGGCGCTGGGTTTGTGGTACCAGAAGTTAATCAGCAGGTAGCTGCACACCCCCACCCCTTCCCAGCCCAAAAACATTTGCAGCAAGTTGGGGGCGGTCACGAGCATCAGCATCGCAAAGGTGAACAGGCTAAGGTAAATAAAGAAACGGCGGCGCGAAGGGTCCTCGGCCATATAGCCCACACTGTAAACATGAACGCAGGCGGAAACAGTGGTCACCACAATCAGCATGGTGGCCGAAAGGCGGTCAATCAGCACGCCAAAATCCACTTGCCAGCCCCCCACCCGCAACCACTCCAGCCACACGGTTTGGGAAGGCTGGACAGTGCCATCCAGCAACCCCACAAAAATGAGCCAGCTGCACGCTGCCGCTGCCAGTATGCTGCCCGTGGTAAACATCATTGCCACGTTATCGGCCAGCCTGCCACGCAGCACCCCGTAGCTGGCCGCAGCCAGCAAGGCGCCCAGCAGCGGCAGCAACACCGCAAGACTTGGCAGCAGCTGGCCGAAGGCAGTCATTTATTGCTGTCCCGCACTTGTTTCAAGGGGCACGGCGGCGGGAAGATTCTGCCATACCGGCGCAAAATGGTTCACCACATAGCTTAAAATTTGCGGCAATAAATCCCAAGCCCACAGCAATAGTGCAATCGCTACCCAGCCCAGCAACAGAGCCAGCACAATCCCGCCTAAAATTATCAGCCACAACCAGCGTTTGGCAAAGGCCAACACCCCTGGCAACAACTGCGGCCCATGTTGCAGTGCGGCCTTGAAAAGTTGTTTTTTCATTATAAACGCCCCCCTGCTGTTTCATCATCAATCCAGCGTAAATACGCTGGGTTGCCACCGGCAATTTCATACACCAAAATCTGTGGCGTTTTGTAGGAATGGTTATTGAGAATATACGCCTTCAACCCATCCACCAGCGCTCCACGCGTTTTGAACTCAACCTTAACTTCATGGCTATGTTCCAAATTCCCCAACCACCAATAGTCCGATTTAATTGGAATGCTCTGTACGCAAGCCGCCAACCGCGCCTCCAGCACGCCGCGTACCACCTTTTCAGCCTCAGCGGGTTTATCAAAAGTAGTGGTAACGAGCGCGTATTGCATGGCCATATTACCCCAATCAGCCCTTCATCATGTCGGCGGCATCAATGTTAATCGTGCCCCGATTGCGGAAAAACAGCGTCACAATCGCGAGGCCAATCGCCAGCTCGGCGGCCGCCACAGTCAGGATAAAAAAGCTAAACACTTGGCCCCCTAAATCGGCGCGGAAGTGCGCGGTACCAATCAGGTTAATACTTACGGCCAGCAGCACCAGCTCCAGGCACATCAGTATCGCAATGATGTTGCGGCGGTTCAGCACCATGCCAGCCACGCCTAACGAAAGGAGTAAGCTGGAAAGGGTCAGAACATGGGCGAGTGTGATATGCAGCATTACTTTTGGCCCTTCTTCACGCCCTTCCCCACCCAATGGTCGGGAAACGCCCCTTGACCAGTTTTCGGGTTGGTCAGCACCATCGCCTCGGTGCGTTTGCGGTTCACCTGCTGGCCCACATCCTGACGCTTAATATCGGTGCGAGGGCGGTGGGTCAGGCCAATCGCGCCCACCATCGCTACCAGCAACAGCAGCCCCGCGACCTGAAATGGTACGGCATACTGCGTGAATAGCACCTGCCCCAGCGCCACAATATTTTGCGGGGCTTCGGCGCCCAGCAATTCAGGGGCGACAGGCGTGCCAAGGTTAAAATTCTGGCCTTGAACCGCTAAAATGAGCAATGTTGCCAGCCCTCCCACGGTGAGCACGCCCACCGGCAAGTAATTCGCCCACCCTTCCCGCAAGGCGGCAAAATCAATATCTATCGTCATCAGCACAAACAGGAACATCACCGCCACCGCGCCCACGTACACCATGATGATGAGCAGCCCCAAAAACTCGGCGCCCAGCAATATAAATAGCCCGCTGGCATTCAAAAATGCCAGCAGCATGCCCAAAATCCCGACCATTGGGTTTTTACCTACGGCCACCAATGCACCGCCGGCCAGAATGCCAGCGCTGAAGAGGAGGAAGAGCAGGTCGGGGATCACTACCGAAACTCCCCATCCCGCTTCAAGCGTTCGGCCAGTGTGGGTTCTAACCTATCCCCATTGGCGAGCAGGCGATTTTTATCATACACCAGCGTCTTACGGTCTTCGGCGGCGAATTCCATGTTGGGGCCTTCCACGATGGCATCCACGGGGCAGGCTTCTTCGCACAGACCGCAGTAGATACACTTCACCATGTCAATGTCGTAGCGCGTAGTGCGGCGGGAACCATCGGCACGCGGCTCGGCTTCAATCGTAATCGCTTGGGCGGGGCACACCGCCTCGCACAGCTTGCAGGCAATGCAGCGCTCCTCGCCGTTGGGGTAGCGGCGCAGCGCATGCTCGCCCCGAAAGCGCGGGGAAACGGGCGTGGATTCATAGGGGTACAGAATCGTAAACTTCTTGGCAAACAACTGCCGCAGGGTCAGGCCAAGGCCACTCACCATATCGGTGAGGAAGAAGGCTTTGAGGGTGCGCAAGAAGCTCATGCAGGGCGTTGTTTTTCCATTTTCCAGCAATCCAGAGATACACCACTGCGGAAGGTTCGAACATAGGGGCCTACCACTTTATAGCCCAATTTTTCATAGAAGGGCTTGGCGGTAATGGTGGAAATAATGGTGCACGTGGGGTGGGTGGTGCTTTGCCAGTAATCGGCTTCTGCTACCGCAAACAGTTGTTTCCCCCAGCCTTGACCTGCATAGGCAGGGTGCATATAAAAGCCTTGAATTTCCTCACCAAACCAACCTGCAAAACCACCAATCGTGCCACTATCATCGAGCACAAAAAACTTTTCGCTATTTTTCGTTATCGATTCGACATAACGCTCTGGCTTAATGCGTGCACCGCCCCAATCGGCAATTTGTTCAGGCGCATAATCTTTACTGCATAACTCGTGTATCGAACGCCGATGAGCTTCGGCAATCCCCACTTCATCGCCTGGTTGGTAAGGACGAACCATCACGCCAAATTCCCCCACACTTTCACCACCACAGCGGTCAGAACCAGCCACGCCAAGCTTAACGGCAAAAACACCTTCCAGCCCAGCCGCATCAGTTGGTCGTAGCGGTAGCGCGGCAGCGTCCCGCGCACCCACACCATGAAAAAGAGAATGAGCAGCACCTTGCCCGCAAACCAGAACACGCCTGGGATGTAAGTGAAGGGCGCGATATTGAGCGGCGGCAGCCACCCGCCCAAAAACAGCAGCACGGTGAAGGCGCTCATGGTAATCATCGCGATATATTCACCTAAAAAAAACATCCCAAAGCCCATGGAAGAATATTCGGTGTTGTAGCCCGCCACCAGCTCGGCTTCGGCTTCAGGCAAATCGAACGGGTGGCGGTTGCACTCGGCCAGAATACTAATTAAAAACATAACAAAGGCAGGGAACGCGGGGATAAAAAACCATAGGCCTTGCTGCGCGTTTACAATGGCGGTGAGGTTCATGCTGCCCGCGAGTAAAATCACCGAGAGCACAATCAGGCCCAAGCTTACTTCGTAACTCACCATCTGGGCGCCACTGCGTACGGCGCCAAGAAACGGGTATTTGCTGTTGCTGGCCCAACCTGCCAACAGAATGCCGTAAACGCCCAAGCTGCTGACGGCCAAAATGTACAGCACACCCAAGTTAATATCCGCCACCACCATGTTGGTGCCAAAGTATGGCGCAGGCCCCAGCGGAATGACCGCCCACGCCAGCAGCGCCGGCACGAACACCATCATCGGGGCCAACACAAACATCAGCGTATTCGCCTTGGCGGGCAGAAACAGCTCTTTCGTCATCAGCTTAATTGCATCGGCAAAGGGCTGCAGCAGGCCGAATGGGCCCACATACATCGGGCCGTGGCGCAGGTGCATCCAGCCCAGTATTTTGCGCTCGAACCACGTCAGCATCGCCATGCCTATTAATACGGGGATGGCGATGGCCAAAATGCCTGCCAACGTTAGGAATAGCCACCAGCCATTTTCGGGCGTCGCGAGGGCTTGGGCGTAGAGGGTGAGTATTTCGATCATGAAAGGTAATTCGGTTTGTGCCCTGCGGCTACAAGATTGGCAACGGGTTCAAATACCGGCGATGGTAGTTCCGACCATCTATACCAAGAAATCCGAGCATGTGTTTCTGGCTCCATATTTTGAAACTGCGCCGAGTTTACTCTCGCTTCAACATGTAGCGTCACATAATGTTTTCCCGTTGCAAACACATCGTTGGTCACTGCAAACAGTTTAGGGCTGTGAATCTCTACGCCCACCTCTTCCATAACCTCACGAGCAGCACAATCAAACCAATGCTCACCATGTTCTAAGTGGCCGCCTGGAGGCGCCCAAGTCCCTTCGCCATGTTCGGTTATTCTTTGCATTAACAATACTTTGTTATCATAAATAATCCAAACACCTACGCCAATTTTTGGTCGGTTATCGCTCATCACGCCACCTTCCTAATCTGGGCCGTGCCCGCCTCATCCTGCATTTTGTGCATCCAGTCGCTCTGCTGGAGGTAGCTGCTGCGGAGGTAATACTGGGGCACGGTCTCGGTGAATTTTTTCTTTGTCATCCCTGCGCAGGCAGGGATCTCGGTGGGGAATTGATAACGCTGAAACTTGCCCAGCACAAACGCCATCGGAAGGAGATCCCTGCCTTCGCAGGGATGACACACCCCAACCATTTCTGGCGCAAACGCTGGCACCGCCGCCCCTAGCGCGGTGCGCAGTTGCCCCAACGTATTCCAGCCAAATGTATGGCCCAACTCTTCGGAAAGCGCGCGATAAATCTTCCACGCTTCCTTGGCTTGCAACGGCGCGGGCGCGGCAGCCTTGGCTTCCTGTACCCGGCCTTCGGCGTTCATGAACAGCCCAGCCTCTTCCGCCCACGTCGCAGCAGGGAGGCAGACCTCGGCCAGCTTGGCAGTCGCGGTGTGGTGCGTACCCACATACACAATTGCGCCACTGCCTGCCTGAATCTCTTCGGTACTTAACGTATCTTCGCCGTGCAGCCACAACGCTTGCAGCTTGCCCGCCTTCCACGCCTTTACCACTTCATCGGCGGCCACTTGCGCCGCCCCCACCGCTTGCGCGGTAATCCGCCCACAGCTGGCTTCCAGCACATGCACGGTGCCCAGTTTGGCAGCGGCGGCCAGCAGCTCGGCGGCATCGGCACGGGCCAAGGTTTGTGCCCCCACAATCACCTGCACAACCTTTTCGCTCTGGAATTTTTCCAGCGCCGCAGCCGTATCGCCAAGCTGGGTATAGGCGTAGGTGAGGTCGGCCACTGCACCAACATTATAAACCTTCAGCCCACGCTTCAGCACCCCGCGCCGCAGCCGAACGTTCAGCAGCGGGGCCTCACGCCGTGGGTTACAGCCCAGCAGCAATACGGCTTCGGCCTTGTCAAACTCGGCCAGCTGCATGGCCAGCGTAAAGGGCAGCCCCGTGGCCTGCCCATTGGGCAACGCCGCCAGTTGCGCCGCACCAAGCATTTTTGCAAACTGCTGCACGGAAAAGGCCACTTCCGCACTGCTTAAATCGCCCAGCGCCACCCCAAACTTGCCAGTCGCGTTGGCCAGAATTTTTTTCACTGCCGCAAAGGCCTCAGGCCAGCTGGCAGGTTTACCCTGAATCAGCGGTGTGGTCAGGCGATTGGCGGCCAGCGCATCATAGCTAAAGCGCGCCGTATCGGTCAGCCATTCCTCGTTAATCGCCGCATTTTCCTGGGGCAGCACGCGCATCACTTTGCCCGCGCGGGTATCGATAAAAATCGGCGCGCCAATGGCATCCAGTACATCCACACTGCTGGTGCGCTTCAGCTCCCAGGGCCGCGCGGTGTAGGCGTAGGGCTTACTTGTCAGCGCTCCCACGGGGCAGAGATCGATCATATTCCCCGCCAGTTCGCTTTGCAGGGCCTGCTCCACGTACGTACCCACCTGCATGTTTTCACCACGACCCGTGGCGCCAAATTCCTCCACCCCCGCAATTTCGGTGGCGAACCGCACGCAGCGGGTGCAATGGATGCAGCGCGTCATCACGGTTTTGATTTTACTGCCAATTTCCTTATCATCCACGGCGCGTTTCAGTTCGCCGTAATGCGAGCGGTCGGTGCCATACGCCACTGCTTGGTCTTGCAGATCGCATTCGCCGCCCTGGTCGCAAATCGGGCAATCCAGCGGGTGGTTAATTAAGAGCAACTCCATCGTGCCCTTGCGGGCCTCCAGCGTGATGGCGCTTTGCGTGTTCACCTTCATGCCCTCGGCCACAGGCCAATGGCAGCTGGCCACGGGCTTGGGTGCCCCCACCACTTCCACCAGGCACATGCGGCAATTGCCCGCAACGCTCAGGCGCTCGTGGTAGCAAAAGTGGGGGATTTCAATGGCCGCCTGCTGGCAGGCTTTCATTACGGTAAAGGTTTTCGGCACAACAATATGCGCGCCATCAATCAGCATATTCACCATGCCTTCGGGCGCGGGCGGGAATTCTGGTACGCTGGCAGGCACGCTGGCAGGTGGTTTGCTTGGTTGGGCGGCAGGCGCATTCATAAGCTTGGTTTACGCCTTGCGCTTGGCCTTGGCCACCTTGGCGCCTTCAATGCGTTCAAAAATAGTATTGATATGCGTGCTGGCCGCCACGCGGTAGCCGCGCGCTTCCATTGCCTTAATCCGCGCCACATAGGGCGTACGCGTGGTGTAGCTGAGCGTTTCCAGCACCACAAAGCGCGGGCGGGCATTGGCCTTGTCCCAGGGCCAGGCACTTAAAATGGCATCTTCGCCACCTTCAATATCGAGGCTCAGGACATCGGGCGCCGTGCGCGAAAAGTGTTTTTTCAGCAAAGCTTCGGGCGTGAGCGCAGGCACCGTGATGGTGGGCAACGCCTGGTAGCCCTGCGCCACCAACTGCTTGGCTTCAGCGGCATCGGTGGTGTTGAGAGTCGCCGCCACGAAGCGATAAAACGTAATGCTATTTTGTGGTTTCGCCACAATTGCCGCCTGCACCACGGCATCCCGCGGGCGCCAGAATTTATACAGCCGCGCCAGCAATGGGTTGGGCTCCACAATCACGCCCTTGGCCCCTGCCCTGTAAAACTTGTAGCTGCCCGAAAGGTACACGGGGTGGCAGCCGCCCAATTCCAGATAGCTGGTAATTTTTTGTTCGCCAGACAAGGCTTCCAAAATCAAATCCTCGCCTGTTTGGGCATAGGTACTCGGCCGCCAGCAGAGCAGCTTTAGTTGGGTGAGGAGGGAGCGCAGGGTGATGAACATGAGATGTTTTTTTATAGCTTTATCACGTTCACAATACTTTTCAGAGGTATTGGGAAGTCGAACTTGTATATTAAGATGGCAATCATATTGATAATAAATATCTGTTTAACAGTATAATTTTCTTCAAAGTCCTATTAAGATAAATTTCATATTTTGAAGCAAATCCATTATAGTGAGTTTCAAACAAACTTGAATTAAAAATATTTAGATAGTTTGACTTATCTTTTTCAATAATTTTGATTGGCTTATTATAAATTAAGTATTCATTTAAAATAAATTTTTCATGTTTATTAAACTTAAATCTAAATTTGAAAATAAAGTTAGTTAATTTAATCAACAAAAACAATATAATTAAAATTATTTCCAATATATATATTAAAGCAACTGATGCAAGCCATTTGAAAACTTCTAAAAAAACTAAATAAGGCTGCTGAATATAGTTATTTAGATTCTCTGGTAATAATATAGGAACATAGAATAAACTTCCTCCCAAAATATACGGAGCGTATTTGTCAAGAATATAATACCAATCAGTAGCCATAATCTATCCCCCCGCCCGAATCCGTTCCTCAAACAGCCCCCGAAAGTGCTTAATCGTGCCCTGCACGGGCCACATGGCGCCATCGGCAAAGGCGCAGATGGTACGGCCTTCAATTTTTTTGGTCAGGGCCTGCAGTTGGTCAAGCTCGTCAAGGCTCCCCTCGCCGCGGCTGAGGCGCTCCATCAGGCGATAGACCCACCCAACGCCTTCGCGGCAGGGGGTGCATTGGCCGCAGGATTCGTGCTTATAGAAGGCGCTGATGCGGGTCATCACGCGCAGCAAATCTACCTGCTTGTTCATCACCACCACGGCGGCGGTGCCGAGGCCCGTGCCTTCGGCCTTGAGCGCGTCAAAATCCATCAGCACGCGGCCCGCCTGCTCGGCGTTCAGCATCGGCGTACTGCTGCCGCCCGGGATGACCGCCTGTAAATTTTCCCAACCGCCAATCACGCCACCGCAGTAATCGTCAATCAATTCACGCAGCGGAATGCTCATCGGCGCTTCCACATTGCCGGGCTTGTTCACGCTGCCCGAAATGCTGAAAATTTTGGTGCCGTGGTTGTTGGGGCGGCCATGGCGCGTCCACCATTCCAGCGGGTTTTTGAGAATCGGCACCACTTGGGCAATGGTTTCCACATTGTTAATCGTGGTCGGGCAGCCGTACAAGCCAAACCCCGCAGGGAACGGCGGCTTCAAGCGCGGCTGGCCTTTTTTGCCTTCCAAGCTTTCTAGCAACGCTGTTTCCTCGCCGCAAATGTAGGCGCCGGCGCCGAGGTGCACATGAATCTCCACATCCACGCCCGTGCCGAGAATATTTTTGCCCACGAAGCCTGCCTTGCGCGCCTCTTCAATCGCCTGCACGAGGCGGCTGGATTCATCGTAATACTCGCCGCGCACGTAAATGTAGCCCACTTTGGCGTTCAGCACGTAGCAGCCCACCACCATGCCCTCCACCAAGGTGTGCGGGTCGTAGCGCAAAATGTCGCGGTCCTTGCAGGTGCCGGGCTCGCCTTCATCGGCGTTGCAAACCAAATAGCTGGGCTTGGATAAAGGCTTTTCGGGGGTGGGCTGGGGCATAAAGCTCCATTTCATCCCCGTGGGGAAGCCCGCCCCGCCCCGCCCACGCAGGGCGGAATCCTTCAGCTTCTGGATATGCACGGCCTGCGGCGTGGTGAGCAATTCCTTCAGCCCCGCATAGCCACCGCGTTTTTGGTAGCCTTGAATGCCCCAATCCCCTGCGCCATTCAGGTTGGGGAAGCAGAGATCTTGGGGGGTAAGTTTAGGCATTACTGACTCTCCTGCGCAAATCGCTGACTCCTCGCTGAGAGCGATTCACCATCATAAACCCAATAAGGCCAACCATTTAAAGTCTTAGCGCGCCAACCATAGCACTCTTGCATGATTTTAAGGGCAAGACCGGAAAGACTGTAAGCTTCACCTAAATATTCAATGCGATTTTTAGAAATAACGCGCACCTTAATGGTTTCATCACGAATGAAGCTTAGTTCGGCACCGACAGGAACGTCGATCATTTCAAAATTATAGGTAGCTCCTCGGCCACGGGCCTTTTCTAAAGCTTTGGTATCTTCATTATCGCTCACGATATCTTGTGACGGTGTAACATCAGCAATTTCCGCAAGCTTTAATGCCGAGGTGACGCGGGCTGGGTCTACCTCAAAAAACTCACGGTTTGGGCGTACGCGGTAGTCCATAAAAGCATCGTGAAGCAGCGTTTCAGTTTTACGGGCACTCACAACATTGGCCGCATAGTAAACCTCAAATGGTAATGGTGCTGAGGTGTTATCAAGCTGACGCACCCGTGTTTCAAGATCATCTTGTGTCGTCATGCCAATCTTTACATAGCCTGGCATAGCCTGATTTATTAATATATAAACGACTTCAGCCATCCCCCTACCCCGCATACTTCGTCGGTGTAATCGGGTCGGGCGCGGCGGGTGGGGTATCCACCAGCTTACCCAGCGCCGCGTCGTCATCCTTCTGCAGGGCACGAATGAGAGCTCGGGTTTTCGCGGCATCGAGGTTCGTCACGTAATGCATCGCGCCATCGGCTTCGGAAACTTGCAACATCGGCGCGGCCACGCAGGCACCGAGGCACTCCACTTCCGTTAACGTAAACTTACCATCTTTGGTGGTTTGGCCGCCCGTAATATGCAGTTCTTCTTCAATGGCCTTCAAAATCCCATCCGAACCCCGAATCAGGCAGCTGCAATTGGTGCACACCTGCAAATGGTGCTGCCCCACGGGCTTCAAGTTAAACATGGTGTAAAAACTCGCCACCTCGTACACCCGAATGTAGGGCAAATCGAGCGTTTCAGCCACCAGCTGCATGGCGTCCACACTCAGCCAACCGCCAAAGCGCCGCTGGGCCAGATGCAGCAGCGGGATGACCGCGCTGCGGCTTTGGCCGGCGGGATAGCGGGCAATCAGCTCGGCAATGGTCGCGGTATCGGCCTTATTCCAAGCCAGCTTTGCCCCCGTGGCCTTAGGGGTTTGGCCTGTTGATTGCGCCGAGTTTATCCGAATGGTGGGCATGTGGTTTATTTATTGTTAGCACCCTTAATCACGCTTTTTTAAGCCGAATGTAAAGCCCTTGAACTCTTTTTTGCGCAGCATATAACGCAGCACGGCCACCTGCAAAAATACCGAAAGCGCCAAGGTCAGGCCAATCACAATCAGTTGCTGGGTGCGGGAAGGCTCGCCCACGCTGGTAAACAGGGCAATCAGGACCAGTTGCAATAAAATGCTGCTGGGCACCACCACCAACATGGTGCGCCACAGCTGCGCAAACCAAAAGCGGGTGGCGAGTTCCCAGCTTTCGTCGGCCTCAGGTGCAACAGATAGCGGCTCGGCCTTCATCGGCGCAGGCGCTACATAGCGCGGCGTGGCAACGGGCGCGGGTTTAAAGGTGGCGGCTTTGGTTGGGATTTTGGTAGGTTTTTTGGGGGGCATAAGGTTAATCCTTCTTTAATTCTTTCTTAAAAAAATGCTTTTGTGTGCCACCAAAATTATCTAACTTCGCATATTCTTCATAACCATGCTGCAAATAAAAATCGGGCGCTTGAAAGCCTAATGTATTGAGAGTAATACCATGACAGTTATGTTGTTTTGCTAAATCTTCAATAAATTTTAAAAGTTGCGTTCCATGCCCTTGTCCACGCAAATCATCGCTAACTACTAAATCGTTTAAATGTAACCAAGCTGCTTGCAGCGAACCTTTAGCAACACCAACTAAAGTTCCTTTATCATCTTTCAAAGCATAACAAAAATCGGTTTTTGGTAAATCGAAGCCCTTGCTCGCATTATAGGTTTCAAAATTTTTGATTACCCACTCTTTTATTTGGCCTTCATATTCTATTTTTTCAATTCTCATCGGTCAATTTCCCCAAACACAATATCCTGCGTGCCGATGATGGCTGTGACGTCGGCCAATAAATGCCCGCGCGCCATAAAGTCCAAGCCCTGCAAGTGCGCGTAGCCAGGGGCGCGGATTTTGGCTCGCCAGGGCTTGGGCCCGCCTTCCGAAACCAAGTACACGCCCATCTCGCCCTTGGGGGCTTCAATGGCGGCGTACACCTCGCCCGCAGGCACATGGAAGCCCTCGGTAAAGTACTTAAAGTGGTGAATCAGCGCCTCCATGCTGTCCTTCATCTCACCCCGTGAAGGCGGCGAAATCTTGTAGTTTTCAATCTTCACGGGCTGGCCCATCAGGTCACCTTCCAGGCGTTCCAAACATTGGGTAATCAGCTTACAGCTCTCGTACATTTCGGCCATGCGGCAGAGGTAGCGGTCGTAGCTGTCGCCGTTTTTACCCACGGGAACATTAAACTCTAATTGGTCGTAGCATTCGTAGGGCTGGGATTTGCGCAAGTCCCAGGCAAAGCCGCTGCCCCGCAGCATGGCGCCACTAAAGCCCCATGCCTGCGCTTCTTCGGGCGTCACCACGCCAATCCCCACCGTACGCTGCTTCCAGATGCGGTTCTCATCCAGCAGCCCTTCCAGCAGCGGCATTACCTGCTTGCTAAAGTTCTCATTCCACTTACCAATCTTGCGTGTCAGGCCCTGCGGCAGGTCGCGGTTCACACCACCCGGCCGGAAGTAGTTGGCGTGCATCCGCGCGCCCGAAACTTCCTCGTAAAAATCCATGGTAAACTCGCGTTCCTTAAACGCGTAGAGAAACACCGCCATGGCGCCTACATCCAAGGCATGGCAACCAATCCAGAGCAGGTGGTTGGCAATCCGCGTCACCTCGCTAAACAGTACCCGAATATACTGCGCGCGCAGCGGCAGGCCAATGCCCAACAATTTCTCGGTGGCGAGGCACCAGACGTGCTCTTGGCACATCATGCTTACATAATCCAACCTATCAAAATACGGCAGCGCCTGAATGTAGGTTTTATGCTCAATCAGCTTTTCGGTGCCGCGGTGCAGCAGGCCAATGTGCGGGTCAGCCTTCGTCACCACCTCGCCGTCCAATTCCAATACCAAACGCAATACGCCGTGGGCCGAAGGATGCTGGGGGCCAAAGTTCAGGGTAAAGGGTTGGTCGGGCGCGGTTTGCGGCGCCGTTTGCGCTTGTGCCAATACGGCCTGCGCGCGCTCCAGCGTTTCGCCGAGGGTGAGTTCGAGGGTGCGGGTTTGGTTAGCCATGAAGTGCGTCCAGCGCTTGCGTTAACGCATGATCTTTTTCGGTAATTTTATTTCCAGCATCGTGGGTCGTCGTCGTCACAGTCACCTTGCCCCAGCCAACCAGAATATCAGCGTGGTGGTCGCGCTTTTCGCAGACCAGAGCACAACGACTGGCAAAGGCCCAAGCAGTGCTGAAATCGGGAAACATCCAGGTACGTACCAGCGTATTGTTTTGTTCTTGCCAAGGCATAATTATGTTTTCCGTTCAAAGCCATCGGCTGTTTGATAATAGTAAAGAACTGGTTTACCTAAATTATTTGCCACTTTTGATTCAAGAGCCACTCCTGAACTTTTTTCCCAGCCCTCTAAACATAGCACGTAGCAAGCTTCGGCTGGTACCATAAAGATCTGCATATTCAACTCCCACCACGCAAAAGACTTTTGGCCTGATAAATATTTCGACCACCCCATATCAACAACCGCGGCTAGGAAAACATTCTTTTGCTCTCTTTCAAACACCCAGGCTGCAAACCTGGCAGCGGCTTCAACGCGTTCAGCTACTTTACTCTGATCAGGATGGCTAACGGGTGAAGCAATAAACACAAGCGGGTAAAACTTAGGCTCCATTACTTAAACTCCTCGCGCACAAATACGTTATCGGTTTCGGCCAAGTGGGTATTGCCAGTCAAGCCTTTCCAGCTGCTTACGCTGTCGAAGTTACGCAGTTCTTGGGGCAAATCCACGGGCTTGTAAGCCACGCGGCCTTGGGCGGCATCGTAGTACACTTCTACATGGCCGTTCAATGGGAAATCCTTGCGCAGCGGGTGGCCAATGAAGTCGTAGTCGGTTAAAATCCGCCGTAAATCAGGGTGGCCCGCAAACACAATCCCATACATGTCGTAGGTCTCGCGTTCGAACCAGTTGGCGGCAGGCCAGAGCGCTACGACGCTCGGTACGCTTTCCCCTTCCGCCACAAAGCACTTCACCCGTACGCGCAGATTTTGGGTTGGGGAAAGCAGGTGGTAGGCCACTGCAAAGCGTTGTGGTTGGGCGGGGTTGAACGCCAAATAATCCACGCCACACACATCCATCAGCTGCGAAAACTTGAGTCCCTCGGCGTCCTTGAGCCATGCCAGCGCGGCGTAGAGTTCGGTCACCGCCACAGTAAGCTGCACTTCGCGCTGCGGCGTGATGGCCACCTCGGCACGGGGCAGGGCTATGCGGCAAAGCTCGGCACAGCGTTCTAGCTCGCTGGTCTTCAGGTGGGTATCGATGTGCAATTGTGCGGTCATGTTAATCGATATGCATTTCAAGGGCCGAATAAGGCCGCACCTCACCTTCGGCGTAGGCATATTGGGGTTGCTCGGTGCGGCGGCCTGCTTCGCCAAACACGGGTTCGCGCTTGATTTTCCGTTGCAATTGCAGAATGCCGTACACCAGCGCTTCCGCAGTCGGCGGGCAGCCCGGCACGTAAATATCTACAGGCACAATTCTATCAGCGCCACGCACCACCGCGTAGCTGTGGTGGTAATACCCGCCGCCATTGGCGCAGCTGCCCATGGAAAGCACATAGCGCGGCTCGGGCATTTGCTCGTACAGGCGGCGCAGCGCGGGCGCCATTTTGTTCGTTAAAGTTCCCGCGATAATCATGAGGTCGCTCTGGCGCGGCGAAGGCCGAAACATCGTCCCAAACCTGTCCAGGTCATAGCGGGCCGCCGCGCTGTGCATCATCTCCACCGCGCAGCAGGCCAGCCCAAAGGTCATCGGCCAGAGGCTCCCCGCCCGCGCCCAGTTCACCACATCTTCCACGGTGGTCAGCAAAAAACCATTCTCGCGCAGCTGCGTATTCACGCCATCCATGCCTTGGGCAATGAGGGCTTGGGGATCGGTGGTGAGCGTCATGCTATAGCCTTACCAAATTTATTATCAATTTTTTGACCTGGCCAAAACAACATTGCTAAACCCATCAAAAGCGTCACCAATCCACTCACTATAACTGAACCCAAAAGCCATAATGGCACTTCACCTTCGCCATTTGATTCAGAATATACCATGTAGCCTGCGACAGCTAAAATAATGGCAATTAGAGATATAAGTTGCCACCACCCTGAATAACCTAAATCGTGAAGTCTTCTTGCACCAGCCGAAATTGTTGAAGCTTGGTAAAATATCTGCATTCCAGTTAAAAACGCAAAAATTACTATTGATTCTAAAGCAGCCTTGGGCGGCTGAATTAATAATACTAAACCAAACACACAAAAGTTAATCAAATAAGGAAAAAATTGGTTTAAAATAAAAACAGTCACATACTCAACTCGCCCACTGCGTCCCTTAAAATTAATAAATCCAGAGCCTATGTAGTCACTCCAAGCCTTAACTATCTGAGGTTTAATATTTTTTAGCATTGCACTACTCCCATTCCAGCGCCCCTTCCATCCACTCATAGATGAACCCCAAGGTCAGCACAGTTAAAAACACCATCATACTGCCAAAGCCAAACCATGAGATTTCCTGAATCACCATGGCCCACGGGAAGAGGAAAGCCACTTCGAGGTCAAACACAATGAACAGGATCGCCACCAGGTAAAACTGCACATGGAAGGTGCGGCGGGCCGAATCGAACGGTTCAAAGCCCGATTCGTACGGCGCCAGCTTGGCCTTGGTCTTGCGCAGCGGGTTCAGCAAAAACGGCACCGCCAGCAAAGCACCAGCAATGCCTATCGCAACAGCGGCAAAGAGCAGAATGGGCAGATATTCTTGCATTTTGTAAACTTATACACCCGAACATGTGGGTGCGAAAGGGGGGAGGGTCATTGCGAGGAGAGGCAAGGATGCGAGTGTACCTGAAATGTCAGCCCGACGCGGCAATCTCTGTTCTTCACGACAAGGTTTTGCAGAAAGATTGCCACGTCGCTTCAAGCTTATGAACTTTCCCAACATGGGCTCTCCTCGCAATGACCCAGCTTCCGACTTAGTTCCTAGTTCCTCGCGACCCCGTTCCTAACCAACATACATCCCACCATTCACATGCAGCGTCGTCCCCGTAATGTAGCCCGCTTCATGGCTGGCCAAAAACGCCACGGCATTGGCAATATCGGCGGCCTCACCGAAGCGCTGGGCGGGGATTTGCTTCACGAAGCCTTCTTTAATAGTGTCGGGGATTTTGGCCGTCATATCGGTATTAATAAATCCGGGCGCGATGGCATTCACCGTCACGCCCTTGCGGGCCGCTTCCTTGGCCAAGGCTTTGGTAAAGCCACCAATCGCCGCCTTGCTGGTGATGTAATTGGTTTGCCCCACATTGCCCATGTGGGCCACGATGCTGGTCAGGTTCACAATCCGACCAAAACCATTTTTTTGCATGTCAGGCAGCAGGGCACGGGTCAGTTCAATCACACGCGAAACATTCACCGCCATCACCTCGTCCCACGCCTCTTCGCCAAGCCGCACGAACAGCCCATCGCGCGTAATCCCCGCATTGTTTACCAAAATATCAATCCGCCCACCCGCCGCCGCCAGCGCCTCTTCGGCCAGCCGTTCCGCACTGCCCGCTTCCAGCAGGTTTGCCACAATGCCCTGGCAGCCTAAGGCTTTGGCCGCACTTTGCACGGTGGCTTCGGTACTACCATGAATAATGACGGTGGCACCTAAGCCCTGCAAGCGCTCGGCGGTGGCGCGGCCAAGCCCGCGGCTGCCGCCTGTTACCAGTGCGGTTAATCCAGTTAAATCAGCAAAGCTCATGGTATATCCCCCTGTTGCGCGAAACGTGCCTTGAAGCGGGGCGAAGGTCAAACCAAGTGCCAATGCAAAAGGCGGCCACGGGGGGCCGCCTTTTGCGTTCGTTCAACGTTCAACCACCTTAAGGTCAGTGGCGTAGTCGTCCTTAAGCTCTCGGATCTGCAAAGATGTGAGAGGCTTGAGGATTTCTCCGTAAACCTCCACACCACGCAAGGCAAACCACCCGTGGCCTTCCATGAAGATTTGCAGGGCGATAGCTTCCATTCCATCTGCCGCCTCCAGCATAAGCGGCTTCAAAGCATTGCGCTTGAGTTTCCAACCCACTTTCAAAGGGCGGAACGAAGGATGTTCCGACGGGAAATCATTGCTGAAATCCACTTGCCCTTCTGGAGTCTCGTAGCCACGGCCAATGGTAGCTTCCCGAAACTCCTCCAGATCGGTGTAGCCGCCATCGGGGGTACGAAGTCGAACCACGATCCGCGCGCGGTCAACCGTCATGTCACTGCCCGCGTAGGGAATAACAATGTTGCTGACTTTCACAATCCCTGGGAACAGGGCTTCAGCAACCTGAGGACGACGTGAAGCAGAGCTCCAGCCACCACCAAGAAAACAGAAGGTATTGAGGCGATCATCATAGCTCGTGAACGCCGAAAGAACAGGACTGATAATTGAAGCGGTCATGAAAGATCTCCTTTTGCAGAAGATACTGCAATTTGAAGTAATTTAAATTAATGTATATTTTTATTCAAGAGGCTTCACAAAAAAGGCCCCCGCAGGGGCCTCTTTAGCCAGTTAACCTAAGCAATACTGCTTAAATCCACCTTCACCCCAGGCGTCATGGTGCCTGAAATGGTGAGCTTGAGCAGGTAGTTGCCCTTGGCACCCGTTGGTTTGGCGGCCTTGACGGCAACAATCAGCGCGGCCAAGTTTTCGGCCAGCTTTTTATCACCAAAGCTGCGCTTGCCAATGCCTGCGTGCAGAATCCCGGCTTTTTCCACCTTGAACTCAATCTGGCCGCCCTTCAGCGCCTTCACGGCTTGCGCCACGTTCGGCGTCACGGTGCCCAGTTTTGGGTTTGGCATCAGGCCTTTGGGGCCAAGGATTCTTGCCACTTTACCCAACGCTGGCATCATGTCGGGGGTTGCGACCAGCTTATCGAAGTTGATGGTGCCCGCTTCAATCGCGGCAATCAGGTCGGCTTCGCCGACCACATCGGCGCCAGCGGCCTTGGCATCGGCCAGGTCGCTCGGCTTTTTGGCAGCCACGGCCACGCGCACGGTTTTGCCCGTACCATGCGGCAAGGCCACCACGCCACGCACCATTTGGTCGTTATACTTGGGGTCAACGCCCAGCTTTAACGCCACATCCAAGGTCTCATCGAACTTGGTTTTGGGCATTTCGGCAATCAGCTTGAGGGCTTCGGCGAGGCTATACACCTTTTGTTTGTCGTAGCTTGGGAACACCTTTTTGGCTTTGGGTTCCATCTTACCGCTACTCTTTTTCGCTTTTGGGGCTGTCTTGGTTGTCATATCCGTGCCCTCCTTAGTCAACCACGGTCAGGCCCATGGAACGGGCACTGCCTTCGATAATCTTCATTGCCTGTTCAATGCTGTTGGCATTGAGGTCGGCCATCTTGGCCTCGGCAATCTTTTTAATTTCGGCGCGCTTTACCTTGCCAATCGGGGTGTTGGGGGTTTTGGCACCCTTGGCCACCTTGGCGGCCTGTAACAGGTACCAGCTGGCGGGCGGGGTTTTGAGTTCGAAGGTAAAGGTCCGGTCGGCGTAGGCCGTGATCACCACCGGCACAGGCGTCCCTGGGGCAAATTTGGGGGCTTGCGTGGCCGCGTTAAACGCCTTGCAAAATTCCATGATATTCAGACCCTTCTGACCAAGCGCAGGGCCTACCGGAGGGGCAGGATTGGCTTGACCGCTGGGCACTTGCAGCTTAACAAAGCCGACAATTTTTTTAGCCATAACGGCAACTTTCGTTGGTTCAACTCCCACGCGACGCCAATGTTTCGTGGGGCGTGGTGAGGGGCTTGTGGCAGTTTTCGGTATTGAAGTCAAGCGCCTAAAGCACGAGCATAAGGCTGGATTATTCCAAGTTTTACAGGTTAATCTGTAGCAAAAGAAAGCGGTAACGCATGAACACCTTTCTCATTGGCTTGGCCGAGGGCTGGCGCTGGCGCCGCACGGTGGGCATCCCCGCCCTGGTTGGCGCGCTGCTGGCGGCCTGGCTGTGCTTGACCAACCCGCCCCAATATGCGGGCCGCGTGCTGCTGCAATTGCAGGCCGATGCCGCCCGCGCGCCCTTGCTGCAAAAAATTACCGCGCCCGGCCACCGGCAGGCGTTGTGGCAGGCGCTCACCGCCCCCGATGTGCTGGCCGACAGCGCCCCGAACGCCCGCCCCCCCCTGATGCCGCGGAATATTGAGTTGCGGATTTTGAACGATTATTTGCTGGAAATTGGGATCAATGCGCCTAAACCCCAAGGCCTGGCCGAAACCACCGAAGCCTTGGGCTACAACTTTATTCAGGCTCTGCTGGCGCCGGAACGCATGCGCGTGGAGCAGCTGTTAAATGAAGCTCAGGCCAACTTGGTGCAGCTGGAGGCCCAGCCGTTGCCGCTCGATGCCACGCAAACCGAAATCCGCAGCAGCGTGGTGGCGGCGATTGCCCAGTATCAGACAGATATTCGGATGCTCAATGCCGCCTTTGGCCAGCAAGGCAGCCAGGCCTTATTATGGTTTGCCGAAGGCGCGCGCGTGACCGAGCCCCTGCAAGGTGCCGCGCGCTGGTTTATTTGGGTGCTACTGGGCGGCCTGTTTGGCAGCAGCATTGGCTTGCTGGCCTACCGCTGGCCCCGCCAATGGGCGCCGCGGATTCAAACCATTGCGCAAGCCCAAGCCGCCGCTGGCCTGCCCGTGGTGGGTACCTTGCCGCTACTCAATGGCTTGCATGTTGGCCCCATGGGCAGCGTGGTCGATGCCGGCGGCAAGGCACTGAACCCTGCCGATTTTGGCGAAATTGGCCGTCTGGCCCGTACCTTGCTGCGGAATTTACGTGGGCCGTTGGTGGTCATTGCCCCGCAAGGCGGCGAAGGGGCTTCAACCTTGGCGCTGCTGCTGGCCGAAAAGGCTGCCCATGAAGGCAAGAGTGCCCTGATTGCCGACCTGAACCTAAAAAACCGCACACTTTCAGAAAAGCTGCTGCTGGGCGATGGCACCTGGGCGCTGCCCCATGGCAAGGGGAAATGGTCGGCCCTGCGGCCTGTGGGCCAAAAAGGCTTAAGTGCCTTGGCCGCGCCGCGCCACGCTGCCACCCTGCAAACGCTGGCCGAACAGGGCGGCCTGCCCGCGCTATTTGCCACGCTTTCGGCGCAGGCCGAGGTGGTGATTATCGATGCCTCGCCGCTGTCGGCGACTAATCGGGGCAATATCGATGCCGTCACGCTCGGCACCCATGCAGGCCGCGTGGTGCTGCTCGCCGAAGCCGACCGCACCCCCGCCCATAGCCTGAAAGCCGCCACCGACCAATTGCTGCTGGCGGGTGTGCCGATTCAAGGCATCGTGCTCAATCAGTATCATACCCCCACCCGGCGGCAGCTGCTGGCGCATCTGGCAAGCTGCGTGCAGTGGGTGTACCCCGCCGCTGGCCGCTGGCTGCAGCGGGCGGCTTTGAAGGCGAATTTGGAGTAGTTAACAAAAAAATATCGCCCGACTTACGCATAATCGGGCGGGTTATTCTTGGCATCCAATCGCCGTATTATAGGCGATTGCGACGTGGATTGTATTCCCACCACTTCACAAACGGGTGCAGAAAAAAGAGTAGTAGCGCCGTAAGAAAAGCCGATTTTTCATCGCTTTCATCCACTGTAGTTGCCGCGTAATACCAATTTCCAGGCACACGGTTGGTTTTTTGGTACAACTCATCAGGCACGTGGTCAGTCTCCGTGACGCGTTGCCAGCTCGATTTGTACACTAAAATCCTTACCAACCCGCGCTTGAGGTCAGAAAAGTAGTTATGAGTCTCATGCGACAGATGGCCTTGTCCCCAAGTATCAGTTTGGTAGCCAAGCTGCCAGGTGGACTGACCTTCGAGTTGGTAAAAAGTTTGTGCAACAAGCGGCTGTTGCGCATGCTCGTAGGGAACAAACTTGTACAGAAAAATTTCTTCGCACATAGTCGACTCCTGTGGCGCGAGGGGGGGGGTGTTTCTTTGGACAGCCTTGACAGGCTTTAATTAATCCTTTAACAGCCAAACATCATGTGCGTCAAGCGCCTGAAATCATCACCTTAAGCCGCTTGGTTCCTTCACGGGTTCGGGCTTTTGGGAAGCCCAATAATGGGAATAAACCAAGAGAAAGCGCCAACCATGGCCCTCCCCGCCTTTACCATGTCTGAACTCCTCGCCGCTGGCGTGCACTTTGGTCACCGCAATTTTCGCTGGAACCCAAAGCTGAAGAGCTACATTTTCGGTACCCGCAATGGTATTCATGTGATTGACCTCAACCAAACCGTACCGTTGTTGTACACCGCGTTGGCCGCGATTGAAGCCACCGCCGCCCGTGGTGGCCGCGTGCTGTTTGTCGGCACCCGCCCCAACGCCCAGCAAGTGGTGAAGGAAGCCGCCGAAAGCTGCGGCCAATACTACATTAACCACCGCTGGTTGGGTGGCCTGATGACCAACTGGAAGACCGTTGGCCAAAGCATCAAGCGCCTGCGCGAACTGGATGAAGGCTTTAAAGGCAGCGAAGCCGCCCAAGCCCAAATGGCCGACGTACGCGCTAAACTGGCCGCCCCCGAGCAACAGGCCGACCTGCAAGCCCAACTGGCCGCGATTAAAGACCCCTTAAGCCACCTCACCAAAAAAGAGCGCCTAATGCGCACCCGCGAGCGCGACAATCTGCACCGCGTGTTGGGCGGTATCGTGACCATGGCCGGCCTACCCGACCTTGTGGTGGTGCTTTCCGTGATGGAAGATAAAATCGCCGTCGATGAATCCAAGTGCCTGGGCATCCCCGTGGTGGGTGTGGTCGATACCAACGCCAACCCCGCAGGCGTGACCTACATCATCCCTGGCAACGATGACAGCACCCGCGCGCTG
>JAIXUT010000200.1 GCA_027483385.1 Alphaproteobacteria bacterium | reverse complement strand
GGTATAAATATCTTTCGGGCTTCGGAAGTGAAAGTAACGGCCAAAGCGGCTCCAGCCAGATTGATCGGTTTAAAAATAAACAATCAACCCATTGAAGTAGGGGCCGCCGACGGACTGTTAACCGAAGCCATTGAGTACACCACAAAGATTGAAGTAGCCCACGACCAGAATCAAATCACGTTTGAATTCGGAGTGATGGATTTCAGTAACCCCCAAAAAAACAGATTCCGTTATCAACTCGAAGGTATTGAGCCCAATTGGGTGGAGGCGGGTACTAATTCATTTGCCAACTATTCACAATTGGCGGCCGGAAGTTATACATTTCGGGTCATGGGAACGACCGACGGGGTATCGTGGAGTGTGCCGGTAGAAGTGCAGCTGCGGGTTCACCCGCCGTTTTACCGCACTTGGTGGGCGTACCTGCTTTACCTGTCGGTGGCAGGCTGGCTGGGGTACCGTTGGTATCAAGCCCAATTGAATCGGGTACGTCTGCAACAGCAATTACTCTACAAAGACAAAGAAGCCGAACGGTTGGCTGAATTGGACCAGTTCAAAACCAATTTTTTTGCCAATATCTCCCACGAGTTTCGCACACCGCTTACCCTGATTCTGTCTCCTTTGGAAGACCTTAAGAAAGAAGCTCCCGACCGTGTTGTTTTTCAGTTGATGTATCGCAATGCCCAACAGTTATTAACCCTCATCAACCAACTGCTGGATTTGAGCAAACTAGAAGCGGGACAAATGAAGCTAGAAATGAAGCGTACAGAAGTGGTTTACTTTTTTCGAACCTTGGCGGGATCGTTTTCATCGCTGGCCGAAAGCCGAAAGATTGATTTTGAATTGACCCAGAACCGAACATCCTTCATTGGGCTGATCGATAAAGATAAGACTGAGAAAATAGTGACCAACGTGCTCTCTAATGCTTTCAAGTTTACGGAAAGCGGCAAAAAAGTTACGATAAATATTCAGTACGCCGACGATGACAGTCACCTCCTTATCAAAGTGAAGGACGAAGGCATCGGAATTGCTGGGGAAAAACTAACAAAAATCTTCCATCGGTTTTACCAAATAGATACCACCCAACGCCGAAAATATGAAGGAACCGGCATCGGACTGGCATTGGTCAAAGAATTAGTGGATGTGTTGAAGGGGCGAATCAACGTCAGCAGTCAGGTGGGCGTTGGGACCATCTTTGAGGTCGAACTTCCCGTTGTTGCCGACCATCGGAGCGAGCTGCCGATAGAAGACAATAATGTTCCCGCTTCGTTAATGACTGCCACGGTGGCAGAACCAACCTCGGATATTCTGACTTCAGCGCAACTGTCCGAAAACATCCTGCTGGTGGTGGACGACAACGCCGATATCCGCTTTTACATTCGGAATATTTTTGAGAATGACTACCGAGTCATCGAAGCCAGTCATGGCAAAGAGGGTATCGAAAAAGCCAACGATTTCATCCCCGATGTGATTATCAGCGATTTGATGATGCCCAAAATGGACGGGTTTGCATTTTGCAGGCTTTTAAAATCCAACGAAAAGACCAGCCATATCCCGGTTGTAATGCTCACTGCCAAAGCGACGCTCGATGACCGCATTGAAGGTTTTGAACTGGGTGCCGACGATTACCTGGTCAAACCCTTTAATACGGCCGAGATCAAGGCTCGGGTACGCAACCTGGTCCTTAGTCGCGAACAGTTGAAAAAACGTTTTTCAAGCACCTTTCTCGAAGCCCCCCATGAATTACCGGGCGTGCCGTCGGTGGACGAATTGTTTATTGAAAAAGTACGAAACCAGATTGAAAAAAATATCAGCGACAGCCGCTTCGGTATAGAAGAACTGGCCAATGAAATGAACATGAGTTCCTCTCAGTTGCTGAGAAAACTCAAAGCCCTGACCAATCTCACTACCGTGGAATTTATCCGAGAATATCGCCTGCAAAAAGCCGCCTGGCTGCTCTCCCAAAAAGCAGGCAGCGTTTCGGAGATTGCTTATCAAACTGGCTTTGAAAGCCCGACGTATTTCACCAAAGTCTTTCAGAAAAAATACCACATCCTCCCTTCCGAGTATTGACCTGACCACCGCAAAACCTCTCAAAAAAGGCTTCAGATTTATAAATCTGAAGCCTTTTTTAGCTCTATGCTGGAAATGAGCGAAAGATTGCTGGATTTGAACTAACACCGATACACCCAAAAAATCCACATTTGTTTCACTTTTCATGGTAGAGAAGGAGATCAAAAGGAGAAGGCCACTGCAGGGCTTGACGAAGTCCTGTGCTTCTCCTTTTTCACTCTCTTCCAGAAATTGAATCACGTCATTCCACTCAACAAAACTCATTTTACACCATGAAAAAACTCTTTACTTACTTGCTGTCCTTTTTATTGATTGCCCTTTGTGGCACGACAACAGTCATCGGCCAAACTTTGTGTGTGAACACCGGCGCGCCCGTAGGGGGTTCACTGGGCGTCTCTACCACCGATTTTGCGCAGAGTATTACCATGAGCGGTGGCTGCACCGGCACTTTTGCCGGCCTCGTGGTTGATGGTAGTAGCGTTGTCAGTGATGGCAATCCTGTCTGGAATCTGGACATCTTTCAGGGAGATGGCTTTGGAGGAACCCTGCAGTATTCCCAGACGGGCATTGTGCTTACGGATACAGGCGGTGGCCATATTTTCATCAATATTGCTGGCGGTAGCGGATCCAGGGCCTTCACCGGAGGTAATCAATATACTTTCAGGGTTTCAACTGCTTCCTCAACGAACTCATTTACGGTTTTTAGAAACAACACCAGCTTTTATGCCGGTGGACAGGGATACGTTGCCGGGGCCACATTTGGTACCGGTGGAGACATTTTGGATATGAGCATATTTACCCAGGCGGCTACCAGTTCGTGCGGCGCAGCGACGCGCCTTTATGTCAAACACAACGCTGGTGGTACCAATGATGGCACTTCCTGGACAAATGCTTATACTAGCTTGCAAAGTGCCATTGATTATGCCCGTGGATGCAGCAACATTCAGGAAATCTGGGTATCATCCGGCACTTACAAACCTTCTAAAGACAAAACCGGAAATGTAAGCCCAAGTAATCCTAAGGCCAAGACTTTTTTTATCAACTTTCCGGTAGCCCTGTATGGCGGCTTTGCCGGGACAGAAACCCTGCTTTCACAAAGAAATCTTGCATCGAACGTAACCATCCTTAGCGGCGATGTGGACAACAATGACAGTGCAAACCCGGCACTCACGGCTGCCGATGTACAGGGAACAAATGCCAATATTGTTTTGCACATTCAGGAGGTAGCGGCAGGATGCACGGCAGACGGCTTTACCATTACTGCTGCTCAGTTTGCTTCCGGATTTGCAGGCGGAGGGATGCACAATGAAGGAACAGGTTTTCCATTCGGTTGTAATGCTACCGTCCGCAACTGCAAAATTCAGGGGAATGCCGGACCAGCGGTATTCAATAGCGGCAACCTTGGCTCAAATTCCAGTGGAAGGGCTATTTTATTGCTTGAAAATTCTACCATCTCCGGGAACACTGAAGATTTTTATGCCGCCGGTATCTATTCTAATTCAAATGGAGGGCGCACCGTCACCACGGTCAATAATTGTACTTTTTCAAACAATACCTCCACCGGAACCAGCAATAGTGGGGCTTACAACGAAGCTGCACAAAGTGGAAATGGCGAAGCAACTT
>JAIXUT010000059.1 GCA_027483385.1 Alphaproteobacteria bacterium | reverse complement strand
TGGGGATAATCCCGCTTAAGGATTGCATCGGCCCAAGGGGATTATTTTCGCGGCTGGTGGTGCTGATGGTGGGCGTGCCGTTCCAGAGCTTATAGGCCACCTTGCCGTTCACCAAAACCAAGGTGGCGTTAAAATCCCAACCCGTGGTGGTGGTGTGTTTTTTAAAGCCGAACAGGTCGGTGGCGATGTTGCCGTCGCGTTGGTTTTTAATGTGCTGGCTGCGCAGCACGTAGCCTTGGCAGCCATCGCGGGCGGCTACGCAATCTTTCACGCCTTGGGGTAAATCTTCGGCGCGGAAGCTGCTGCCGAACAGGTTCACCACATCCACGTAGTTTAAGTTGCGGGTGTTGGGCAAGGCGGCGGGGTCGAAGCCTAAAATTACTAACGCTTCCTTGGTGGTGCTGGTGTCGATGCGGTCGAAGGCGGCCTTGGCTTCGGTGTAGCTTTTCCAAGGGCTTTGCGTGTTGGTGCCCGAACTTGGTAACACGGTACAGCCCCCGATGGCGCCCACCAGCAGGGTGGCGACGCTGGCGCTTAGAATATGTTTCAGGGGGTGAGTCATGGGTTGAGACTCCTTTCAATTTTCTTATACAGACCGCCCCCAAGCCGTTGTTTGACTTAGATTGTTATGTTGCAATGCACGGCCCGAAAGTGGCTGAAATTGTTGCGCATTTTTGCCCTTTTTTGCGGCGCAACAGGCCAAAAGCGTTCCTGACAGGCCACAGGGGGTACCGCCACTGTAAGCAGTTGCTGCGCTGCGGGATGGAATTGCCCTGCATAAACACCAGCAATCACGCTAATATCATGACAATGCCAGACCCCCTCCCCCCGATTCGGCCCAGCACCTATGGCCGCTGGATGCGCGTGGCAGGTGCGGCGGCTAGCCTTATTGGCATGCAGCTGCGGCTGCGTGGCCAGGCCAGCAGCCTGAAGGGCGGCGAAATTTTTCTCTTTAACCATTTTACGCGGCTGGAAACATCTGTGCCGCCTTACTTATTGTGGCGCGAAACCGGGGCCTTTGCCCGCAGCGTGACCCACCACGGGCTGTACCATGTGCACCCTTGGCTGCGACGGTTTTTGCTCGATACCGGCTGCGTACCAAGTAACTTGCCAAACCTGCTGCCCTACCTGGCCGCCGAAGTGCTGCGCGGCCGTAAAATTGTGATTTTCCCGGAAGGGGGGCTGATTAAAGATAAAAAAGTTTTTGATGACCGTGGCCATTATGCGGTGAAAGGTGCCGACAACCGCGCCGCTCGGCCGCACCACCGGGGCGCGGCCGTGCTGGCGGTGTACCTCGATATTTTTCGGGCCCACATCCGCGACGCCAACCTGCGAGGCGATACCGCCACCTTGGCGCATTGGGTGGCCGAGCTAAACCTGCCCGATATTGCGAGCCTGCTGGCCGCCTGCCACGGCACGACCCAGGTGGTGCCGAGCACGCTAACCTTCTTTCCGCTGCGCAACGAACCAAATTGGCTGCTGCGGGGCATAGAGATGCTGATTGGCCCGTTGCCCGACCGCATGCGCGATGAGCTGATTATGGAAAGTAACCTGGTGCTGCGCCAGACCGACCTGGATTTGCATATTGGGGCGCCGCTCCCCACGGCCTGGGCGCCGCCCAAGGCCGAGGCGATGCTGTGGCGCCATGCGCTGCGAAATGTTTTAACGCTGGAACAGCTTTTTGCTTTAGATCTCGACCATGCTCAGTGGCTGCACGGCCCGTTGGCCCACCGCGCCAGCAACGCCGTGGAAGCCCAGCGCGACCGCGCCACCCGCGCCCTGTACGGCGGCCTCACCGTCAATCTGCACCACGTGGTGGCCACTTTAATCGATGACTTTCACCGCAGCGGCCAAACCCTCATTCCGCTGGCCACCTTCGATGCCGCCTTGGTGTTTGCCGTGCACCGCCTGCAAGAACAGGCCAAACGCAACAGCGCCCTGCCGTTACACCCTTCGGTGGCCGAAGCCCAAAGTTTAAGCCAGCTGGCGCAAGGCACCCATTATGCTTTTGGGCAACTGATGGCCAGCCTGCAACGCGCCCATTTGGTGAAGCAACGCCCCGATGGTTATGCCCTTTCCCAGCGCCTGAGCGATACCTTTGGCCATCATGAAATCAGGCTGGAAAACCCGGTGCAGCTGCACGTTAATGAAGCCGCCACCCAGCCGGCGGTGAAGCTGGCCGTGATGTGGGGCATCGAGCAAGCCAAGGCCATTTCTTCCCCAGCGGGTGCCCAGGCGTGGGCAGGCGTGGTGGTGCAGGCCTTGCGCAATACCGCCCAGGAAGCCACGGCCGCAGCAGGCGCCAACGCGCTTCCCGTGGGGGCCGAAGCTCTGCAGCCGTATCTCATCAAGCCCAGCAGCACCGATGCGCCCAGCAATGGGGTTGGCGTGTTGCTGCTGCATGGCCTCGGTGCAAGCCCCGCCCAAGGCCGCCCGCTGGCCGAACAACTGCGCGCCCTCGGTTACACCGTCCACGGCCTGCGCCTGCCAGGCCACGGCGGCGTGCCCGCCGATTTACGCGGCCAGACCGAGCACGACTGGCTGGCCACCACGTCCCTCGGCATTAAGTTACTACAAGCCCAGGGCCTTAGTAAAATTGTGCTGGTCGGGTTTTCTACGGGTGCCTTGGTGGCGCTGCGGGCCGCCAAACTGTGGCCCCAAGCAGTGACAGGCGTGGTGGCTTTGGCCCCTGCGTTGCAACTGGTTTCGCCGTTGCGGCATTTGCTGGGGTTGGCGCGACTCTTCAATGCCCTGATTGGCCCTACTTTGGGGCGCCTCATCCCGCAGCTGCGCCACGGGGTTTACCCTTGGTACCACATGCGGCCTGCTTACAGTGCCGAACAATACGCCAAAGTGCCGTTAGGCGCCGTAGCCGCGTTGGTGCGTCTGGCAACGCGGGCCTGGCGCGAGGCCCCGTTATTGGCCGCCCCCGTGCATGTGCTGCATGGCAGTACCGATAGCGTGGCCAGCTTGCCGCGCAGCCGCGCCTATTCGGCCCGCTTGGCGCAAGGCCACTTTACCGAACTGCCAGGCGCGGGCCACGATGTTTTGCGCACCAACACCGCGCACAGCTGGGCCCGCATCATTCAGGCTGTTGGGGCCATTACCGCCTAAGGCTATAAGGAGCACACCATGCCCGCCGCACGCCGCCCCCAACACCCCTGGTTGGCCCATTACCCCGCCCATGCGCCCGCTACCATTGCAATTCCCAAAGGGGGTTTGCCACAGCTGTTTTTAAGCAGTGCCGCCGCCCACCCAACACGCACGTACTTAACGTTTCTGGGCCGCGATTTCAGCTACGCCACCTTGCAGCGCCGTGCTGAAACCATCGCCGCCGCACTGCAAGGTTTGCAGCTGCCCAAACATAGCCGTGTGGCGCTGTGTTTGCCCAATTGCCCCAGCTACGTTGCAGCCTTTTGGGGCGTACTGATGGCCGGGCATGTGGTGGTGAATTTAAACCCGCTGCTCACCGCCGCCGAACTGCACCACGAACTGACCGACAGCGGCGCGCTCATACTCTTGACCTTTAACCTGCAGCCCACGTTTGGCAAGCTGCAAGAGGCGGTGCAAAATACCCCCGTGCAACAGGTGTGGGTGAGCGACCTCGCCGCCGATATGCCGCCCCTCACTGCTGTGGGGTTTAAAGTTTTAAAGCTGCGGGAACGGGTGCGGCACTTGCCAGCAACCTGGCAATGGCAAACCGCCGCCACGGCACACTTTACCGAATATTTTCCTGTACCTATTAAGGGCCAGGAACCCGCCCTGCTGCAATATACAGGCGGTACCACGGGCACGCCCAAAGCGGCCGTGTTAACCCACGCCAACTTGCTGGCCAATGCCACGCAAGTCACAGCCTGGCTCGGGGCACCAAACCCCCAAGGCGAAACCATGGTGGCGGTGCTGCCGCTCTTTCATGTGTTTGCTTTAACTTCGGTGCTGTTGCTGGGCACCAGCATCGCCGCCCGCCTGATTCTCATGCCGCAGTTTGCGCTCAAGGATTTACTCAAAATTATCACCACCTACCGCCCAACCCTGCTGCCAGGGGTGCCCACGCTGTTTAACGCCCTGGCCAACCACCCGCTGGCAGCCACCACCAACATGCGCTGCCTGCGGTTTTGCATTGCGGGCGGGGCGCCGCTGCCTGCCAGCGTCAAGGCCGCTTTTGAAGCCAAAAGTGGGGTGCGGATTGCTGAAGGCTACGGCCTGACCGAAGCTAGCCCCGTGCTGGCGTGCAACCCGCCCACCACTGCCGCCACGCCGGGCAGTGTGGGCTACCCGCTGCCTGGCACGGTGGTGGAAATTAGGAGCCCCACCGCACCGTTTCAAGCAAAACGCACCAATGAAATTGGCGAAATATGGGCACAGGGGCCACAAATTATGCAAGGCTACTGGCACAACCCCAAGGCCACCCGCGCGGTGCTGGCCAACGGCTGGTTGCGCACGGGCGATATGGGGTTCCTCGATTCAACCGGCGCCCTGCACGTGGTCGACCGCATCAAGGATTTGATTATTGTGAATGGTTACAAGGTCTATCCGCGCCAGGTGGAAGAGGTGCTGGCGCAGCACCCAAGCGTTGCCGAAGTGCTGGTGTTGGGGGTGCCCCACGCCAAAACGGGTGAAGCTGCCAAGGCGTTTGTGACAGTGAAGCAGCCCATCAGTGCCGCCGAACTACGCGTCTGGGCCAACGGGCGCCTCAACAAACTGGCCCAGCTGGAGGCGCTGGAAATTCGGGAGGTGTTGCCAAAAACCCTCGTGGGTAAGCTATCTCGGAAGGAATTGGCAGCAGAAGAACGCGCCAAGCGTTAAGGGTTCTGATAGGCTTCAATCAATAAAAGCTGGAAAGGCTTCGTTCATGGATAAATCTCGTCAAGCGGCCACCCAAGCCGTGATCGTTGGCTACGCGCGCAGCCCTTTTACGCCTGCAACCAAAGGTGCTCTGGCCACCGTACGGCCCGATGACCTGGCTGCGCAAACGCTGTTGGGCTTACTCAAGCAAGTTAAACTTAAGCCCGCCGAAATTGAAGATATTATTTTAGGCTGTGCCTTCCCGGAAGGCGAGCAGGGATTTAACATTGCGCGGCTGGTCGGTTTGCTGGCGGGCCTCCCCAAAGGGGTGGCAGGGATGACCATTAACCGCTTTTGCGGGTCTTCGATGCAAAGCGTGCAGGTTGCGGCGGGCAACATTGCCATGGGGATGGGTGAAGTGTTTGTGTGCGGCGGGATAGAAAGTATGAGTCGCATCCCCATCGGCGGCTACAACCCACTGCCCAACCCGGCACTGCAGGAAAAGGAATTCGGCGCCTATATGGGCATGGGTGAAACCGCGGAAAATGTGGCCGATCTTTATAAACTTAGCCGCGCCACGCAAGATGAATTTGCCGCCCTCAGCCACACCAAAGCCGCGGCCGCACAAAAAGCGGGGAAGTTAAAAGATGAAATTATCTCCATCAAGCGTCCCGATGGCGTGATGGTGCGCGAAGATGGTTGCATCCGCGCCGAAACCACCGCCGAAACCCTGGCCAGCCTGAAGCCCGCGTTCAAGCAGAATGGCAGCGTGACGGCAGGTAGTTCATCACCGCTCACCGATGGCGCAGCGTTTGTGTTGGTGACCAGCCGCGCCTATGCCGAAGCCAACAAGTTGCCGATGCTGGCGGCGGTTAAAAGCTTTGCCGTGAGTGGTTGCGCACCCGAAACCATGGGCCTGGGGCCGATTGGCGCGACGCAAAAAGCCCTGGAGCGTGCAGGGCTAACCATGGATGAAATTGATATCATTGAACTGAACGAAGCCTTTGCCGCGCAGGGCTTGGCCGTTATTCGCGACCTTAAAATGCTGCCTGAAAAAATTAACCTCGATGGCGGCGCGATTGCGCTCGGCCACCCGCTTGGTGCCACGGGGGCACGGATTACTGGCAAGGCCGCAGCGTTATTGCAACGGACTGGCCAACGCTACGCCTTGGCCACGCAATGTATTGGCGGCGGGCAAGGCATCGCGATTGTGCTGGAAAGCCTTAAGTAATGGCCACGCTGGAAATCCGTAAAGTCGCCGTCATCGGGGCGGGGGTGATGGGCGCGGGGATTGCCGCCCACTGCGCCAATGCGGGGCTGGAGGTGCTGCTGTTTGACCGCGTCGACGAGAAAAGTTCCGACCCGAGCAGCATTGCCAAAGGGGCGATTGAGAAGCTGAAAAAAACCAATCCTGCGGCCCTGATGCGTGCCAGCTTTGCCAGCCGCATCACGCCCCTGAACACCCGCGATGATTTATCCAAACTGGCCGACTGCGACTGGGTGATTGAGGCGATTATCGAACGTCTTGATGCCAAACACGCGCTCTATGCCCAACTTGCCAAAGTGGTGGGCAAGCATACCCTCCTCAGTAGCAACACCAGCACCATCCCGCTGGCCGAACTGGTCGCAGGCCTGCCCAAACCCTTGCAGCCACGCTTTGCAATTACCCACTTTTTTAACCCGCCGCGCTATTTGCGGCTACTGGAATTGGTGGGCGGGCCTGCCACCGCGCCAGAAACCCTGGCAGCGTTAAGCCAAATCTGCGACGTTGCTTTGGGCAAGCGCGTGGTGGTGGCGAACGATACCCCAGGGTTTATTGCCAACCGCATCGGCACCTATTGGCTGCATGCCGCCACCACGCTGGCGATTGCGCAAAATATTTCCATTGAAGACGCCGACGCGGTGCTGGGTAAGCCCGCCGGCGTGCCCGGTACGGGGGTGTTTGGCCTGCTGGATTTGGTGGGGCTCGACCTCATGCCCCACGTACTAAATTCCATGCAGCTGGCCCTGCCAAGTACCGATGCCTTTCAGGCGCTGGGCCCCATCCCCGCGTTGTTGCCCGACATGATTGCTACGGGCTTCACGGGCCGCAAGGGCAAGGGTGGGTTTTATATGCTGGATGCCAACAAGCAAAAACTGGTCCGCGATTTGGCCAGCGGCAATTATAAGCCCGTACAAAAACCCAAGCTGGCAGCGGTGGCCGCGAGCAAAAAAGAGGGGCTACGGGCGCTGCTGGAACACCCCTCTGCGCCGGCCCGCTACGCCGATGCCGTGCTTTCCCGTACCTTCGCCTACGCGCTGAGCTTGCTGGGCGACGCCGCCAATTCGCTGGCCGACTTAGACGCGGGCATGGAGCTTGGCTACGCCTGGAAGTACGGCCCAGCCCGGCAGGTGGATAAACTCGGCACCGCGTGGTTTGCCCAGCATTTACAAAGCATGGGGCTGGAAGTGCCGGAAATTTTACGCGTCGCCAACGGCCAACCCTTGTTTAAACGCGGGGCAAAAGGTGAGGCCCTGCAGCTGACGTTACAGGGCACCTACATTGCCATCCCCCGCCCTGCTGGCGTGCTGGAACTGACCGATTTCACCCGTCGCAAACCCTTGCACAAAAATCTTTCGGCGGCGCTGTACGATATGGGTGACGGTGTGGCGCTGTTCAGCCTGCATAGCAAAATGAACACCTTCGACCCCTTTGCCTTGCGGTTACTGCAACGCGCGCCACGGCTGGCCCAGGCACGAGGCTTTAAGGCCCTGGTGGTTGCCAACCCGGGCGAAAATTTTAGCTTCGGCGCGAATTTGCTGATGCTGCAAGTCCTCATGTGGTTACGGCTGTACCCCCTGATTGGTTGGGTGGTACGCTACGGCCAACGCGTGATGCAAACCCTAAAATATGCCCCCATTCCCGTGGTGGTGGCGCCGCATGGGATGGCGCTGGGCGGTGGCGCCGAACTGGTGCTGCATGGCCACGCGGTGGTCGCGAGCGCAGAAAGCTATATTGGGTTGGTAGAAGCAGGCCCTGGCATCATT
>JAIXUT010000196.1 GCA_027483385.1 Alphaproteobacteria bacterium | reverse complement strand
GACACCCGCGATCTGGCCAATCTCTCTAGCCACCTCACGCTCCCAGAAGCTGGCATTGTGCATGGCCACCATACCATGACCGATAGCAACTTTTGGGATGGCTGCTTTGTGGCCCGCGAGGTGCCGATTTCGCCGCTGTTTGCCCGCGATTTGGCAGGGCGGGCCATCTACCTAGGGTACGGACCAGAAATTAAGGATAACGACGAGTGGGAGGCCTATCAGGTGCCTCCTGGCGCCGATGGCAAAATTCCAGAAGATAAATTCAACCCGTTCATTCCGTTCATTGTGTTCCCGCGCCACTGCCGCGATATGGAGCAGATGGAAGGCGCCGAGTTGCTGGAAGAGATTCTGTTCTGCCACTTCCGCCCGCTGGAAATGGCCACGGGTTACCACGTCGTCATCAGTGGCGCGGGCGAAGACAATGAACCGCTGGCGCCAACCTATAACGGCGCCAACCTCTACCCGTACAAACTTAGGCTCGATAGCTTTTATCCCGATGGCTACCGCCTGCCACAAACACAAATGTTGTTTGCGCGCGGATGGACGCAGGGTATCGATGAAAGCCGGGCCGAAGTACTGGGCCAAAATTTGTTGAAAAGCTGGAACGAGCGCGAACCTGGCACCAGCTATGAAGATTGGTTTGCCGCCAAGGGCGAAGAAGAATTCGAGAGCCTGTTTCAGCGGGGCTGCACACTCATCCCAACGTTTGAAGCCCACAACGGTGTTGCCGTGGTAGGCCGCGACTTTGAGCTACAAGATTACTGGCCCGGCCGTGCGGTTGTTGGCCTGCACGAAGTCTTGGAATTTCGGCCCGACCAAGCGCCGCGGGGGACGATTATTCAAGTCGTGGCGCCGGGCTATATCACCGCCACCCGCGTGGTTCCCGCCCAAGTGATGGTGAGTGACGGCAGCGGGTATGTGTCGCCCAACGCCGCCGACCCCCTCCCCCTCGTGCCCAACTTAAACCTGCCCCATAGCCGCACCGTGCCCAACTGGCGCAGCTGCATTTTGCCCACCCATCCACAGCATTTTGAACTGCCCGCCATTTGGGGCTGGGAACCTGAAAGTGGTAAATTTCTGCAGATTTCCGGGCCGCTCTGGGCGCCCTTGTATTACTTTTACAGCTGCACCGACCGCATCATCGATGCCTACGACTTTCCCGAGGAATGGGACTCGGAAAACCCCGCACTCACACCCGTGCCGCCCGAACTGAAAGGCCGTTTCTGGCCGATTGTACCGATGCCCGGCTTCGATACGTTTAATCTTGAAGCCCGCGATGCACGGCGTGAACAGGGCAGTAAACTACGCACCATTTTGGCGCGTGTTGAAACCCCCGCGTCCACCGCCGGCGTGGCCTACCACCCGCTGCCGATGGAATTTGAATTTGAATGCGAACCCTTCTGGTTCCCCGAACTGCACCCCCTCAATCGGCAGCATGGGCTGGTGCCTGAAGACCTCGCCGAACGGATTGCGCCCGTGATTTCGCCCAAAGTAGCGCCGCAAGAGTTTATCGATTCAGTGACGGGCACCGATATGTTCCGTGCCAGCTGGCTGAAAGAGCCCGCCCGCATGGGGCTGCCGCACGAGGACGTGCTGCAGTGCTACCCGCACCTGGTGCGCTACCTGATTGAAGATTTGGAAATTAAGGAAATCATGCGGCTTTCGGCCGTCCCAATTCTCTCCGACCTTGGCGAGACCATCAAAAAACCTGCCGTTCATTGGTGGGCCGATAACGACGGCACCGAACTAGATACCCCCCAAGCGCTGGAACAGATCGCCCCTGGCCTGCACGATGCACTCTGGGATGTGCGCGAGCGCGGGGTAGAACTGGTAAAGTTTCGGCACATGCTCTACCAAACCAACCTGCCGCTGTATATTTTAAGCTACTGGTACGGCGCGCGCCCCGAGTTAATGCAAAGCATGTTGGAAAATTGGATTACCGAAGCCGACCCCGAAGCTGCAGCGTTGCTCAATGCCTCAACTGCGGCGCAAGCTGCCGCCGTACCCACCGCGGCGGGCGAAGTGATGTCCGACGACGACCTCAGCCCCGAGGAACTGGCCCAGCTGCGCGCCATGCAAGCCATGAGCAACACCCGCGAGCGCAACCGCTTGGTGGCCGACCAAGCCAGCGGGATGCCTGAAGATACCGCACCGAGCCGAGTCATTAAAACAATGTAGCATTTGGCAGCATTGCGGCTGCTAAAAACCTTATAACGGCGCAACATGAGCCACTTCAACGATGTGGCACGGAGGATTCATCATGTTGTTTACTTCGCAAGACTTGATTAATTTTTGGTCGGATTCTGTGGGAGAACTCGACCCTCTTCACCCGTGGCGGCTGTGGCTGGGCATGGTCATTTTACCGTGGCTTGTTCTGGAAGATGCCGCCAAGCATCAACCGTTCACACCACTGTTACGTGCGCCAACGGCGTGCGGCTGAAATGCGTGGGATGGCTAGCCAATCTCGGCGCCGAGCTTATTCAAGGCTCGGCGTTTTTCAATATAATCCGGCACATATTTCCCTACCAAGGCCCAAAAACGTGGGCCGTGGTTCATGTACTTGCGGTGGCAAAGTTCATGAATTATCACGTAATCGCGCAGGTCACTCGGCACCAGCAGCAGCCGCCAGCTCAGGGCAATCGCGCCCGCGCTGCTGCAACTGCCCCAGACACTGCGCCCGCTGGTAATGCGCAGGCTGTTCACGCTCACGCCCACCATGCGGGCAAAGGTGGCCAAGCTGCGCGGATAGATAATTTTTGCCGCCCGTTGGTACCAGCTGGGCGGCAGCTCGCACCAGTGGCCCTTGGCGGCTTCCTTGGCATTGGCCCGCACCGTCTTGGCCGCGTGTTCCTTCATGCGGTTGGCAATGAAGCGGTGGCGCTTCTGGCCAAAGGTAAGTAGCTCGGCCAAGCCAACCCAACGGGGCGCGCGAAACTCAATCACCCCGGCCTTCACCTGCAGCGCATAACTCCGTTTACGGGTGGCACTGCGTACCACTCGAAAAGGCACTTCGAGGCCATTTTTAAGAGTAAGGGTGCCTTGTTCCATAGTTAAAATTAACAAAGTTAAATTGTCATTCAGAGGCTTTAGCCGAAGAATCCAGGTCTTCACACCACCACAAAGACCTGGATTCTTCGCTACGCTCTGAATGACAGCATAAATAACCTATTTGCATAATTCTGCCCGTAACTTCATCCAAAGTTTGCCCATTTTGTTCTGGCCACTGCCATTATGGCCAACCCCCCAGTATTCATCGTCACCAATTTCCTTGAGCAGTGCGCGCTGCCCTGTAAGTTTTAATACCTCTACCAAATGTGGATGCTGGGCCAATTTCGCGCGGAAAATTTCTTCCATGACCGCATCTTTATCAAAGTTAGTTAAAACCTCTTGAGGCTGCGTTTGACGTAGTTCGCGGGAAATATACAGGCAAGCTTCAGGGCTGGGTGACGCAAGAATTGCATTTTTTGCAGGCCCTTCCTTAAAACGTGCCCAGTGGTAGGCATGTTCAACCGTAGGAAATTGGTGGCCCCAAAGCTCGATTTTATGGGCCGAAAAGGGCGATAAATAATGCCAAATATTCTCAATAAAATTAATTGGACGGTCATCGACCACGGGTATTATCATTTAGCTCACCCCTTGAAAATTAGTCCATGGCAATGCTTGAACCGCCGCCCGCTGCCGCAGGGGCAAGGCGCGGTGCGCGGAATGCGCAGGTCGCGCGGGTTCAGGTCATCCCAACTGGCCACGCCAAAATGGCCAGGGCTGAGAATTTCCGAACTTAGCGTTGCGCGGCCTTTGGCCTGCTGTTCGGCTTGCTGCTGGGCTTCGGTTGCGGCTTTTTTGGGCTGCGCGAAGCCACCTCCGGTTGCACTTGCGGGGCTGCGGCAGGCGCAGTATCGGATTGCGCAGGCACCAATTGCACGCGGGCCAACAGCCCCACCACTTCGCGCTTCACCTGCGCCAGCATCGCTTCAAACAGGCCAAAGCTTTCCTTGGCATATTCGTTTAAGGGGTCTTTCTGGGCATAGCCACGCAGGCCAATGCCCTTGCGCAGAAAATCCAGCGCCTGCAGATGGTTGCGCCATAATCTGTCTAGGGTCTGCAGCACCACGCTTTTTTCAATGCTGCGGAGCACCTCGGGCGGAATCCCCGCCGCCTTGTTGGCCCAGGCCTCATCAACCGCGCTACGGCAGCGAGTCAGCAACTCGTCGGCGCCAACGTCGGCCTGCTGTAACCAATCCTGCAGCGGCAGTTCCAGCCCGAACCACATTTTAAGGCCTTCATCCAGCACTTCGGGCCGCCATTGTTCGGGCAGCGCATCGGCAGGGAAGGCTTCGCTGGCCAGCGCCTCCAGCACGTCGTGCCGAAAGCCCACAATCGTTTCCTGCAGGCTTTCGGCATGCAGCACCTGCATGCGCTGGTCGTAAATAACTTTACGCTGGTCGTTCAGCACTTCGTCGTATTTCAGCACATTTTTACGCAGGTCAAAGTTCAGCGCTTCAATTTT
>JAIXUT010000104.1 GCA_027483385.1 Alphaproteobacteria bacterium | reverse complement strand
TGATGGGCTTCGGCCACCGGGTGTACAAAAACTTCGACCCACGCGCCAAAATCATGCGCGAAACCTGCCATGCGGTGTTAAAGGAAATGAACGTGAAAGACCCAGCCCTGGATGTCGCCATCGCGCTGGAAGCCGCGGCACTGAGTGACCCGTACTTTATCGAGCGCAAACTCTACCCCAATGTGGATTTCTACAGCGGGATTATTCTGCGCGCGATTGGCATCCCCACCCCGATGTTCACCTGCCTGTTTGCGCTTTCCCGCACCGTGGGCTGGATTGCCCACTGGATGGAAATGATTGGCGAACCCGACCAGAAAATCGGCCGTCCGCGCCAGCTTTACACCGGCCCCGTGCGGCGCGACGTGCCGAACTTGGCCAAGCGGTAACGTTTTATTCCCGCCATTTCCATGGCGGGATAGCGCTTTCATTTTGCCAAAGGCCAATCTTTTTATTGCAGGCCCAAGCTTCTAACTTGTGAAGCTTTTGACGGCGGTGCAAAGGAAGGAACTGGTAATATTGTGGCATCACCCACGCGTGCCCGAGCATGACCATCCGTTCGTTAATATTTTGTAAAGTGCCATCTGGCATACTGAGATAAACTGTGGCCACGAGTCGGTCGTAGATATCAGTACCGTGGTCTTCATAGTAAATAGAGTTTTTCCCTACCATTTTTATTAAGGCGAATTTGGCAATATCACCCCAATCCTGATTATCTTCAGGACAGTCGATGGCGGCCAAACGAAGGGTAGATTCAGTATTATTCTGATTAATAACTATTAATGTATCGCCATCAATAACCCAAAGTGTTTGGGCGCATATTAAATGTTGATATTCTGATGGAAGCGGGGGCGGAGAGGCTTTAAACCAACCACCCTTAAACTTACGTTTATCAAATTTTTTAGAACGTCGCCCAGACGAGCCAGAAAATTTTAGCAGCCAAACCAGGAAGCGAAGCACGAATAAAACTTAGCTACTTCCCGCCCAAGCGCCCTGCCAGCTGTTCCAGCTTATAGAGTTTCTGCATTTCGGCCTGCATCTCTTGTAATTGCCCAAGCCAGCGGCCCAGCAGCTTGGCCCGTTCGCTGTCTTTCAAAATCATTTGCTGGCGTTTGCTCAGCATCGCAATCGCCATCGTAAGGTCGGGGTAGGGCGAAAAGCCGCTGGGCAGCTTGGGCTTGCGGGCTTCGGCTTGCGGGCTTTCGGCCAGCAACTGGGCCGCCACTGCGGCAATGTTGTGCCCGCTGGCCTTAGGGGCCGCCGCTTTGGCTTTGGGTTTAGGCAGTTTCAGGGGCTGGCGTGGCGGCATGCTGGCAACCTAGCGGGGAATGCCCATGGATTCAAGCTGGATTCAAGCTTAAGCCCATCTGCCGACGGGTCTCGGTTTCATCGTTCACGCTCTGGATAATCGCCGCCCACCACCCCAGGCCGTCGTATTCCTGGTAGCCCAGCGTTTTGGCAAAGGCCACCAAGTTCCCCCCGGTGTAATAGCTGCCTTTGGGCTGGCCGTTGGTGCTTAAGGGGAAATGCTGCCCCGTGGTCTGCGCCCCTTCGGTATCGGCCAGAATGCGGTGCTGGGCATCGAGCAGCAACACTCTGGAGCGGGCTTTATCTACGTCGTTGAATGGCGGTTCGTTGGTCACAATGGTGGCGCCTTGGTTTTCCCAATCGAAATAAACCCCCAAAGTTCCCAGCAGTTGGCCTTCGGCAGCACCGGCTGCGCGTACCCCGGTGGCATAGGTGAGAACCCGCTGGCCCATGATCGGGCAACGAAAGACTTCGCCCACCACGTATTCGGTGCCGCTGGTCGTGGCGGCGGCCAGTTCAAACCATGGGTGTTGGCTGGCATCGCTGCCGTTAAATTTGGCGCGAAATTGCGGGTTGGCCGAGGCAATGACGCGGCCATTTAAATCGGTCAGCACCAGGTTGCTATAGACGCTGTAAAACTGATTAATTTGGCTTAAGCGCAGGTCGGCAAAGGCGCGTTTGGCTTCATCTTCGGGGTTTAATAAACACTCCCAAACGCTGGTATCGGTGGCCCACCAACGCACATCGGCCGTACGCTCGTACAAATTACGCACAATCAGCTGCACCAGCGTTTGGCAAATATCCTGCAGCCGCAACCCTTCCATCTGCTGCACCAATTGCCCGGCCATGCCTGTGCTGTGGGTAATGCGTTTTAACACCACATCGGCAAATTCGTTCGCCGCCTTGGCGGTATTGTTGGCCAGCTTTTGCACTTCCTGGGCCACCACGGCAAAACCGCGGCCCGCATCACCGGCCCGCGCCGCTTCAATGCTGGCATTGAGCGAGAGCAGTTTGGTTTGCGAGACAATCTTTTTGTTGCTCTGGGCATAGTCGTTTACGTCGCCACTGATGCGCTCCAGCAGCAGCTTCATGCTGCGCGGTGTTTCTGGCAAATTGGCAATGAACGCCTCGATATGTTCCTGGCGTGCCTGGCCAGTTGCGGGCGTTGCGGTAAATTTGGTGTCGGCCATAAATCTGCAACCTTATCTGCAACCTTAGGGTTGTCTTGTTATTAAAAAATACTGGGGCGGCAACCTTTACCGCCCCAAGTTTACGTCGCTTAACTTACCTTTTCACCATGGGCGGAGAGGTCGAGGCCGGTATCTTCTTCCTTGGCCGAAACCCGCAAGCCAACTGTCACCTTCGTGACGTACAGAATGGCGGCAGTCGCCACCGCACTGTAAGCAATCACCACCAGCGCGCCATAGATTTGCGTCAGCACTTGGCCACTGTTGCCTTCAATCCAGCCCGTTTTACCACCGACTGCCGACACCGCGAACACACCCGTGAGGATAGCACCCACCAGACCGCCTATCCCGTGCACGCCAACCACATCGAGGCTGTCATCGTAGCCCAGGCGTTCCTTCATGTAGGTGCAACCAAGCAGGCATAATGGGCCAGTCAGGAGGCCAATCATCAAGGCGCCCGGAATGCCGACAAACCCAGCCGCCGGCGTAATGGCCACCAGCCCCGCCACTGCCCCGCAGGAAATCCCGACCAGGCTTGGTTTACCGCGTTGCAGCCATTCGGTCGCCATCCAGGCCAGTGCTGCGGTGGCTGCGGCAATTTGGGTGTTCAGCATCGCCATCCCGGCTTGCGCGTTGGCCGCCAAGGCCGACCCAGCATTAAAGCCAAACCAACCAACCCAGAGCATGCTCGCCCCCACCATGGTGTAGGTAATATTGCTGGGGTTGAACAGTTCGCCGTCCTTGGGGAACCCTTTACGCTTGCCCAACATAATGCACGCCACCAGGCCCGCCACCGCGGCATTGATGTGCACCACGCTGCCACCGGCAAAATCCAGCACGCCCCACTGGGCCAGCAGCCCGCCGCCCCAGACCATGTGGGCAATCGGGGCATAGACCAAGAGGCTCCAGAGTGCCATGAACACAATCATGCCGCTGAACTTCATGCGCTCCACGAAGCTCCCGATAATCAGCGCAGGCGTAATAATCGCGAAGGTCATTTGGTACATAATAAACACGCTGGTCGGGATGGTGCCCGTCACGTCGTTGGCGTTTAAATCGTTTAAAAAGGCTTTGCTTAAGTCGCCAAACAGGCCGTTACCACTGGGGGAAAAGGCAATTGAATAACCCGCCACTACCCACAACACCGCCACCAGGCAGCAAATCACAAAACACTGCATTAAAGTAGAAACGATGTTCTTTTTCCGTACCAAGCCACCGTAAAACAGGGCAAGGCCAGGGATTGTCATGAACAGCACCAGAGCCGAGGCTGTGAGCAGCCAGGCAGTATCGCCGCTATTAACTGTTGCTGTTTGCGCAAACGCGCTAGGGGTTAAACACACAAGGGCGGCAACCAACCACGACCAAACGGCGGGTGGGGTGCGCAGGCCCAGAGCGATTGCACGACTCATGGGAAAGGCTTTCCTATTGGTTAATATAACAACAAACCCAAAGCAGCACTGCGGCATACTTTAAGCCTACATGTCATCACATCATACGGTGCCAAAAACACAAGGACGTTGAAATTAAAAGCAGCAAAGTTTCGGTTACGTGTTGTTATTTATCCCACGGCTATTCAGGCAGGCGGCTTTGCAAAGCGTTGGCCCAGGCTTGGGCTTCGGCATCGGGGCTTTGCTTCAGGTAAGTATTGGCCAGTGCCAAACTTTGCTTCGCGGCGGGCATATCGGCATTGGCCAGGGCGGCTTCGGCAAAGGCCAAGTGGCTTTGCGCCAGCTGCCCTTGTTGGCCCAAGGTACGCCCGAGGCCCTGCCAAGGTTCGGCCCAGATGGGCCACGCGCGGGTAATGGCACGGTAATTTTCGGCGGCTGCCCGGCTTAAGTTTTGCGCCCGTTGCACTTCAGCCAATTGAAAACGCAACAACAAGCCTGCGGGGATTTTGTTCAGAGCTTGGGAATAGAGTGTAACAGCCTTCGGTAAATCGTTCTGCATGGTGGCCAGCTGGGCGGCAAGTTCGGTGTAGTAGGCGTCGGCAGGGGCTTCCTGCCGCAGGGCCGCAAGCAGCGGAGTGGCCTCAGTCAGCTTCCCTTGGCGCATCAGGGCAATGGTGCGGGCATAGCGCGCTTCAGGCTGGTTGCCTGGGTAGCGCCGTAACACGGCCGAAGGGGCCAACGTCAATGCCGCCACCTTGGCTTGAATTCTTGCCCAATTTACCTGATTCGCCAACGCCAACGAGGCTGCGGCCTTGGCGGGCGCTTCGGCCTCCACACTGGCGGTGAGGCGGGCCATGCGTTCGGCGGGCAAAGGGTGGGTCACCAACCACGGCGGCGGAGCATCCATTGAAAGTTGGCTTTGCGTGCGCAAAGTACCAAACAGCCCCACCATCCCGCTGCCACTGAGGCCCGCCGTATGCAGGGCCTGCAGCGCACGGGCATCGGCTTCGCCTTCCTGTACGCGGGAATAATTAAGTAGCGATTGCATCCCCAACGCCTGCCCCCCCAGCACGGCGGCCACGGCCGCTTGGGGCGCACCCGCCACTACCGCGCCCGCACCCAGCACCGCCCCTGCCAGTGCAGGCAGCAGGGCATTGCGTTGCTGGGCTTCGCGATTGGTTAAATGGCCTGCCGCCAAGTGCCCCAGTTCGTGGGCCAGTACGCCTTGCAGTTCAGCGGCGTTGCGGGCTTGCAATATCAGGCCGCTGTGCAGATAAATCAGGTTTTCGGTGGTCACAAAGGCATTGATATCTGGATCGTTCACCAGCACATAATGCACTTGTAAATCGGGCACCAAGCTGGGCCGCAAGGGCTTGGCCAGTGCGGCGGCAAATTGGTTGAATTCTTCATCCAGCACCAACGCTTGCGCGGCGGCAAAGCAGGGCGCCAACCACGCCAGCAACCCGAGCAGGAGCCAAAACTTAACGGGCGCGCGCAAGGCGGGTTTTTCGTTGGCTACGGCGGGCAATCACGCTGCGGCGCGTGGCGGCAGCGGCGGCAATCGTGGCCCCTGTGCCACTGCGCACCACGCTGGCATCGCCCGTGCGGCTGATGGTCGGGAAGGGCAGGGGTTGGGGGCTACTTGGTGCCGTACTTACGGTTTCAGCAACGGGCATAGCAGTGGACTGTTCTGCTTGAAGTTTTGCTTGGGTTTGCGGGGCGGAAACTGCAGGGGCTGCCTCTGGCAAGGGTAACCTTTCAAGCTTGGTTTCAGGCTTGATTGTTGCTGCTGGCACCGTAGGCACATTCACCCTAGAAGGGTTTGGCGCGGCAGTTGCTGCGGGCTGGGCCACAGACGACTTAACTTCAGCCTTACTGGTGGAAACCGTTGGCTGAGCTTGCGCCGTATGGGGCAAGCCCGCCGACCACTGACTGAACAGATTGCTCGGCGCTTGGCGCGTAGCCAACAGCTGCCAAGTTTGCCACAGGTTTTGGCGTTGTTGTTGCGTGTGCACGGTTAGTTCGGTGAACTGGAGCACGCACTGGGCCTGCAGCTGGCTACAGGCGCCCACGTAATCGGCCCAGCTGCGGCAGCTGGCAAACTTTTGGAGCGCTTGCAGCTGCAGGCCAAACAAGGCGTCAGCAGTCTGGCCGCGCTGGTTCATAATCCCCGCCACCGTTTGCCAGTAGGCACTGGGGCCCTGCCACGCTTGCAGCAGGTTGGTAAAAATTGTCATCTGGGGTGCTGGTTTTTCCATAACAAACCTTCTTTTGTTAAGTGAAGCATGCAAATAATCCGTTCAGCGGTCAAGCACTCTCAGTCCTGAGTGCGGCGAAATTGCCGCACGGGCATCAATTAATTGCCGCACTTCGCAGCAAAGGCTGGAAAATATCTTTCCCTTTGCTAAGCTATTTGTATGAAAACTATTTATACGGCTTTGGCCATCACAGCCTTGTTGATAATGCCCTCCTTGGCGCAGGAGCGTTCGGCTGGTTCGCGGACGAGTGTTTCCGCCCAGCAAGAAGAAACCAAAATGATAAATGAGCTCGAAACATTGCAAGGGCGTTTAAAAGTTTTGCAGGAAGAAACCCGGCGCCGCATGGGGTGCCAGCAAACCACCCGGGTAAGTACCGCAACGGGCTGCGCCGATATTCCAGGCTTAGAAGCGCAAGTTTTAAATCGAGTAACACAAGTAAATCAAGCGGTTGTACAGCCTCAGACTGTGGTGGCTGTTCCTGAGCATTCTGAAGTATTAAATCAGCCAAGCATGGTGACTATGTGTGAAACGGTTGGAGAAGCGCAAATTGAAGTTTGTCGGAGTGTGAATCCTGAAATGATGATTGCACCGCCTTCTTCAAACAATTAAATTCTTAACAAGTATTATGTTTTATGTTAATTATTCGCGCATAATATGCAAAAGGATTGAGTTTGAATGGCACAGAAAGAATTGACCAAGGTAAATAAATCCAATCATTTTCAGCAAGATTTGAATGGTTTTATTGAAGTCTTGTCACAGTTTGAGGCCTGGCTGATGAAATCGGGCTTGGAAGAACTGGAAATCACCCATGAAGGCCGTCATATCCGCTTGAAGAAGCCTGGGGTTGGCGGCGTGATGATGGCGGCCGCGCCTGCCCCCGCAGGAGCAGCAGTGGTGCCGCAAGCGGCCGAAGTCGGCGAAGCCTTCAAGGCCCCGCTGGTCGGGACTTTTTACGCTGCCAACAGCCCCGATGCCGCACCGTATGTGCAGGTGGGCACTGAAGTAAAGGTTGGGCAAGTACTTGGAATTATTGAAGCCATGAAAACCATGAACCAGATTACTGCCGACCGCGCGGGCAAGGTGCTGAAAGTCTTAATTCAAAACGGTCAGCCGGTTGAATTTGGTCAGCCCTTGTTCATTATCGGCTAAACCAAATTATTTTAGGCAAAGTATTTTAGGTCATTTTTGGGTCTGCATGAAGATGTTTAAAAAAATCCTGATTGCCAATCGTGGCGAAATCGCGGTGCGGATTATCAGGGCCTGCCGCGAGCTGGGGGTTGCCACCGTGGCCGTTCACTCTACGGCCGATGAACACGCCATGCACGTAAAATTGGCCGATGAATCGGTCTGTATTGGTGGCCCCAAACCCAGCGAAAGCTATTTAAATATTCCTGCCGTGCTGGCCGCCGCCGAAGTGACGGCCGCCGAGGCTATTCACCCAGGCTATGGCTTTTTGGCCGAAAATGCCAAATTTGCGGAAATTGCTGAAAAACTTGGGTTTATGTTCATTGGCCCCACGCCCGAACACATTCGTACCATGGGCGATAAAATTACAGCCCTGGAAACCGCCCGTACGCTAGGCCTGCCCACCATACCTGGCAGCAATGGGCCGATTGAAGGTGTGGATGCGGCCATGGTGGTGGCCAAACACATCGGCTTGCCAGTGATTGTGAAGGCCGCAGCTGGTGGTGGTGGCCGAGGGATGAAAGTGGCTTTGGCGGAAAAAGACCTCCGCAACGCCATTGAAATGGCGATGAGCGAAGCGCAAGCCGCCTTTGGCGACAGCCGCGTGTATTTGGAAAAATACTTACAAACCCCCCGCCACATCGAAGTGCAGGTGTTGTGCGATACCCACGGTCAAGTGAGCATTTTGGGCGAGCGCGACTGCAGCCTGCAGCGGCGGCACCAGAAAATTTTAGAAGAAACCCCTTCACCCGCAGTGAACCATGCCCAACGCAGCAAACTCTTTGCCACAGTTGCCGCGGCCTGCCGTAAATTGGGCTACCGAGGGGCAGGCACCTTCGAATTTTTATACGAAAACGGCGAATTTTATTTCATCGAAATGAATACCCGCCTGCAGGTAGAACACCCCATTACCGAAATGGTGACCGGGATTGATATTGTGGCCGAGCAAATTCGGGTCGCGGCCGGCGAACATTTGCGCTATGCCCATGAATCGATTATGCCGCGCGGCCACAGCATCGAATGCCGGATCAATGCCGAAGACCCCGAAACCTTTGCCCCAAGCCCTGGCATGATTACCGATTATTATGCCCCGGGCGGCCTTGGCGTGCGGGTGGATAGTGCGCTTTACAGTGGCGCCAAGGTGCCGCCGTACTACGATGCCACGGTGGCGAAGCTTATTGTCCATGGCGCCACCCGCGCCGAATGCATCACGCGGCTCGACCGCGCCCTGCGCGAGTTTGTGGTGGGCGGAATTAAAACCAATATTCCACTGCACCGCCGTTTGGTGGCCGAAGACTGGTTTAAGGCAGGGGATTACACCATTCACACATTAGAAAAATATTTAAATATCAAGTAGTTTAAAATGTTTTTTAAATTATTTAAATTATATTCTGCAGCTATTAAGCTGCTGGTTTTTTTTGCAACGTACTTAAAATTTTCCGCAACACCTCGCGCAGGTCGGCACGTTTTACTACGGCATCCACCATGCCATGGGCCAGCAGGTATTCCGCCGTCTGGAAGCCTTCAGGCAGCGTTTGGCCAATGGTTTGGGCAATCACGCGGGGGCCGGCAAAGCCAATCAGCGCGCCTGGTTCGGCCAAAATAATATCGCCTTGCATCGCAAAGCTGGCGGTCACACCGCCCGTGGTCGGGTCGGTCAGCAGGCAAAGGTAGGGCAAGCCTGCTTGCTTCAGCTCCACCACCGCCGCTGTGGTGCGGGCCATTTGCAGGAGCGAAAGGGTACTTTCTTGCATCCTTGCCCCGCCGCTGGCGGTAATTGCCAACAACGGCAGGCGGTGCGCGACGGCATACTGCGCGGCCGCCACAATCGCGTGGCCGACCGCACGGCCCATGCTGCCGGTCATGAAGTCGAAATCGAGCGCCACCACGCACAGGGGCAGGCCATGCACCCTGCCGTGGGCGGCCACATAGGCATCACGCCTAAGGGTACTGCCTCGCGCTTCGCGTAGCCTGTCGGCGTACTTCTTTTTATCCCGAAACTTCAGCGGGTCATCGGCAGCTTCGGGCACAGGAATCGGGACGCTCTCGGCGTTATCCCATAATGCGGCCAGGCGTTCGGCCAGCGGCCAGCGCAGATGGTGCCCGCAATGGGTGCAGCAAAACTGATGTTGGGGGAGGTCGGCCCGATAGATGAGTTGGCTGCATTTGGGGCATTTTTCCCAAACCGTTTCGGCCACTTCTTTTTTTTGCGCTGTTTTAATGCTGGGGCGCAGGGCGCTGAGGAAGCTCATTGTTGGGCTTTATGACATAGATGAAAGAAGTTGACGAGATGATAAGCTATGTATACTTATATTTCAAGCAATTTCGCCTTATCAGGAGAAAATGAGATGCATCCCGTATCGTTTAGTTACGGCCTGGCCGTGCACGGCCTGCTGCCCTTCATCAACGCGTATGGATCTGCATTTGAAGCGCGGAAAGCCAAACAGCCTACCCTTCGTTGGGAGATGCCCGACCGCGTAAGACTCAGAAAAACTATGAAAAAGGTGTTGCGTGATTACGCACACATCCCTGAACAGCAGCTGAACAGCGCGACTCCACGGGATTGGGTCGATATCTGGCGGTGCTGGGAGTATCTACTCGACATCATTGAAGAAGCAGAGCTTACTTCCATTGAGCCCCTGTTTCTTCATTCAGGCAAACGGCCAGACTTGGTTTGTTGGCATAAGGGCCGTGTCTATGTCATTGAGGTAAAAACTTTAATGAAGAGCACGTTAGAACTAGCAGAAATGTCCCCGCGTTCGAAAAAGAACCTGATGGAGCAGGTAAGTGGCACACGCGATTGCTTGCTTTCAGAGCCACGAGCGAAAGGCCATGAGGTACTGGTCTATGCGCTATTTTTTAGCGTAGGCGTTTCTAGTCCCGCTGAGCCCGTTTGGCTTGAAATTGGCTGCCTCTGAAAACTTGCCCTCTGACTCATCAGTCAGGGGGCCTACTTGCATTTTATTATCGAGTTACTTAGTAAAGTTAGGTAACAGAAAGCGCCCCCATGTCCATCAAACTTCTTCCTGCAGGCAAAGAACCCCCGCACGATATTTATGTTGTTATCGAAAATCCGAAGGGGATTCCCAATATTAAATACGAAGTAGATAAGGACACCGGCCTGCTGTTTGTCGATCGCTTCGCCCCAATGCCCATGGTGTTTCCTGCCCACTACGGCTACATCAATCAAACCCTTGGTGGCGATGGCGACCCCGTGGATGCCTTTGTTTATACCGATATCCCCGTGGTGCCAGGGGCCGTGATTCGCGCCCGCCCGATTGGCGCACTCCTGACCACCGACGAAAGTGGCGAAGATGCCAAACTGATTTGTGTGCCCCACAAGAAGCTCGATTCCAGGTTTGAGAAAGTGCAGAGTGTCTTTGATTTGCCTGAACTTTTCTGTAAACAGCTGGAACAGTTTTATACCCACTACAAAAACCTGGAACCCGGCAAATGGGTGAAAGTCGGCAAGTGGGTGAATGCCGAAGAGGCGATGAAGATTGTAAGCAAGGGCTTGGCCGACGCCACCAAGTAACGCGCGGTGAAAACCCTCATCCTCGCCACGGGCACCACCCGCGATGCCCATTTGCGGGCGCTCGAGGCCGAGTATTTGGGGCGTTTTCCCGCCAAATTGCGGCCCGAAGTGCGCGAACTGGCCGAGGGCAAAACGGCAGCCCAAACCACCGCCACCCAGCTGGCGGCGTTGCAGGGCTTGGCGCCACCCGCGTTTGTGGTGGCATTGGATGAACGCGGCGAGCTGCTCAGCAGCCCGCAGTGGGCCGAAAAACTCGCCCAGGTTGGCCAGCAAAGCACAAAAACGCTGGCGTTTATGATTGGCGGCGCCGATGGTTTAAGTCTGCCGCTGAAAGCCCAATGCCAGGCGGTATGGGCGTTTGGCAAGCTTACCTTTCCGCACCAGCTGGTGCGCGGCCTGCTGGCCGAACAGCTGTACCGTTGCCATACCTTAAACACGGGGCACCCGTACCATCGGGTGTAGCCCGCGATGAACGAATTTCTGGCGGTAAGCCTTCAAATAATTCGCACCTACAAGCGGGTCTTGGCCCCCGAGGCCGCACCGCTGACACTCGCGCTTGGGGTATGGCTGGGGGCAGGGGCGTTCATCGGTTGGCAAAGCAATCCGCCGCTGGCCTGGGGTGTGGCAGCCATGGGCGTGGCGTTACTTGGGCTTACGCTGCCAAAACTACGCCTGTTGGCTTGGGCGTTGCTGGCCATCGGTACTGGCTGGGCCTTGGCCTACGGCAGCGTGGCGCGCCAGGAGGCCCGCGCCTTCCCGTGGGCCGTTGCCGCCGCCCGCAGCCACACGGTGGTGGGGCAGGTGGCAGAAATTCGCGCCCAGCCCACTGACCCCCGCCGCGCTACCTTAACCCTTAGGCCCGTCCATTGGTTTGGGTTGCCCACCGAGGCTGAACGGCCGCCTGAGGTACGGGTTGGCGTTTGGGCCAGCCAGCTTGCAGGCGTGGCAATGGGCGGCACGGTGGCTATACCCTTAAAAATAATATCCCCCGAAGCCCCCGCTATACCGAACATGCGCGATGGCCGCCTGTGGGCCTGGTACGGCCCGGCGCGGGTCAATGCCTTTGCCAGTGGCCCGCTGGAGCCTACCGCCGATGGGCAGCGCTATTTGGCAATTTCAGCAAGCTATGACCAGCAAATTATTGCAGAAGTGGAAGGTGGGCGGCGGCAAATAATTGCCGCCACGCGTACGTTGGGGCAGGGGGTTCCCACTGCCTTGCTGGTGGGCGAGCAGCGCTTCATCACGCCTGCAGTCCGCGATGCCTACCGCGCCACGGGGCTAGGGCATTTGTTGGCGATTTCGGGGATGCAGATGACTTTGGTCGGGCTTGGGGTGTTTTGGCTCTTGCGCTATATGGGAGCGGCAATACCAACGTTGGCACTGCGGGTGAATCTTAAGCTCTGGGCGGCATGTGGCGCCTTGCTGGTGGTGGGCGGCTACACGCTGCTGGTGGGCGCGGGGCCGAGTATCATCCGCGCCGCTACCATGGTGGCCTTGGTACTTGTGGCCGTATTGCTTGGGCGCGTGCGGGGGGTATTGCGGGCCTGGGCCTTGGCGTGCGGCGCGATTGTGGCCACCTCGCCGGAACTTGCGTTAAGTGCCGGGTTACAGCTTTCCGCCGTGGCCACCTTGGCCCTTGGGGTTTGGGCGCAAACCGAAGCTGCGCCACGGGGTGTGCTTGGGTGGGCGCGCGGCCTGCTGTTGGCCACCGTGGTGGCAGGTGCAGCCACCGCACCTGTGGCCGTGTTACATTTTGGCACGCAGCCTGCGCTGGGGCTGTTGGCCAACATGGTGGCGATTCCCTTAATGACTGTTGCCAGCTACGCCGGCTTTGCGGCCCTCGCGCTCTGGCCGTTGGGGTTACAAAATCTGGCCTTGGCGCCGCTGGAGTGGCTGGTGGCATTAACTACATATTGGGCTGCGTGGGTTCAGCAGCTGCAAGAAAACGCCAATGGTTTTTATCTGGCACCGATGGGTTGGGAAGGGGCGCTGCTGCTGGCCTTGGCGGCATTGCTTACATTGGGCCTCGCAATGATCAAACACTGGTGGGCCTTGGCGGCAGTTACGCTTACCAGTATGGCAGCATTGTGGGCCTGGAACGCCTACGCACCGCCCCCGCAATTGATTATGGCCCAGCGTGGCGAAGCTGCGTGGCGCCGCTTTGAGAGCGGGCAATACCGCCTGCTATGGGCGGAAAATACTGGCGATGCCGCCCGCTGGGCGCGGCAGGGACGCATCGACTTAAGCCCTGAAGTGCCTAAAAATGTAGCATGTTGCGCCGATGAGATGATCTTGCCAAAAAGCCATCATTCTCTTGCTTATGCGCAAAAATGGAATGGTGCTTGGCAAGTGGTACCTTTGGGCTGTGCCCGCCCCTGGCAACGGGTGGCGGAAGTATGTGCGGGCTTTGTGGCTGTCAAGCCCGAGGACGCACAATAAACCATTGAATTATATATTGCTTGCAAACTATATTTTTATCTTAAGCCCTTGAACAGTTTGGGGATAGCTGCTTAAGGTAGCCCCATGAAGCAGAGGCACGTTGCATGAAAATCGCCACAGTCGGGTTGGGCTACATGGGGCTGCCAATGGCGGCAGTATTGGCACGCGCTGGCCACACTGTGGTGGGGATCGATATTCGCCCTGCGGCTGTCGACGCCGTCAACGCGGGCCGTGCCGATTTCAGCGAGGTAGGCCTGACCGAACTGGTGGCGGAGGCCCATGCCACGGGCAATTTAAAAGCTGTGCTGGGCGGCGAGAAGCTGCCTGAAAATTTACCCAAGGGCTGGGCTGAGGTTTATATTCTAAGCCTGCCAACGCCGGTTGACCACACCACCCATACCGCCGACATGGGCGCAGTGCGGGCGGGGGTACAAAGCCTCATTCCGCTGTTGCAAGGGGGCGAGCTGATTGTGCTGGAAAGTACCAGCCCGCTGGGAGCGACCAAGACCGATGTGCAAGACCTGGTTGAGGCCGCAAGGCCAGAGCTAAAAGGCAAAATCGATTACGTATTTTGCCCCGAGCGGGCCATCCCCGGCAACACTCTGTTTGAAATGGTGCACAACGACCGCTTGGTGGGCGGCTTAACCCCCGCTGCCACCGCGCGCGGCGTGCAGCTTTACCAGACCTTCTGCAAAGGCGAAGTGATTGGCTGCACCGCCACCGAAGCCGAGCTGGTGAAACTCACCGAAAATGCCAGCCGCGACGTTCAGATCGCCTTTGCCAACGAACTTTCCTTAGTGTGCCAGCATTTGGGCGTGAATGTTAGAAGCATCATTGCCTTGGCCAACCGCCACCCGCGCGTGAACATTCTGCAACCCGCCGCTGGCGTGGGCGGGCACTGCATTGCTGTCGACCCTTGGTTCATTGTGCAGGCCGCTCCCGAACTTACTCCGCTGCTGCAAACGGCGCGGGCCGTGAACGACGGCAAGCCGCAGTGGGTGGCCGAACAGGTGAAAAAAGCCGCCAAGGCCACTGGCAAGGCCAAGCCAGTGGTGGCGGCATTGGGGCTGGCCTATAAGCCTGATGTGGATGACCTCCGTGAAAGCCCCAGCATTGCCGTGGTGGAAGCCCTGCGCACTGCGGGAGTAGAATTGCGCGTGGTAGAGCCGCACTTGAAGAGTTGGAACCTCCCGCTAAGCCCGCTGGAGCAGGCGATTGCCGAAGCCGACGTGGTCGTGACGCTCACCGCCCACAAGGCTTTTCAGGAACTGCCCGCAGGGGCTTTGGCTGGCAAGCCCGTGATTGACGCGGTGGGGATTTATGCGAACCGGCCGGATGCGTTAAGGGTTGTCATGTAGTCATGAAAAAACGGGCTGCCGCTGCAAGGGTTTTGCCAGGGATTGAGCCCTTTAATCAGGGTTCCTTGGACGGCCTGTGCGGCATTTACGCGGTCATCAACGCTTACCGCCTGCTATTTGGCGATATGTTTGGCCCCGAACGCGCGGCGAAAATTTTTAAAAAAATGGCCAAAAGCACGCCGCTCGCGGTGTTCGATGGCTTGGGCTACCACGAGCTGCTGGACGTGGTGGCCGTGGCCAACCGCGCCGTGCCCGCCAAGCTGCGGCTGGAAGTGCGCATCAATGTGTTCAAAAAGCCCATCAATGGCCCGGCGTGGCGGATCAATACCTACGTGAACCGGCTACGCGAGGAGCTGAACGAGCACAACCAGGTTGCCATCTTAGGCCTCGAAAAAGCCCACGAACACTGGACCTTGGTGCACCGTTTAACGCCCAGCATGCTGAAGCTTTCCGATAGCGACAGCATCGGCCACCTGCGCCTGCGTAACCTGGGCGTGACGCAAAAAACCCGCAAGGATTTCCGGATTGTGCCGAGCCAAACTATTTTATTGCGTCCGTGGGTTGAAAGCCCGAATAGCCTTTACAAACGCAAACGCAAGGCGCCTAAATAGGCCACTTGGAAAATTTTTTGCGCCAGCCTGCCGCCATTGCCACCCTGTGGGTGCTGGCAACTTTGGCCTTAAACGGGCTTATTTTTGCCTTGGGCTGGAATCATACGGGCCAAGCGCTGCGCCCTAGCTGGGCGCCGCCAGGGTATGTGATTGGTACGGCCTGGGTAGGCTTATTTGCGTTGGTGGGGTATGCCCATGGGGTGCTGCTGGCACAGTCCAGCCCTCAGCATTGGGGGGTGGCTATGCTGCTGTTGGCGTGCTTGGCATACCCACTTTATACCGGCGGCTTGCAAGCGGGCAGCGTGGCGTTCGCAGGGACACTGTTAACGTTAGCCGGTACGCTGACCATGCTCTGGCTGCTGCGCAACACCCCCACCGTGCCGTGGCTGCTGCTGCCACTGGCGCTGTGGCTCTCTTTCGCAAGCTGCTTAATTTGGGCGACGCTGCGGCTTAACCCCTAAACGCACCGCGCCCGCCAGTAATTTTTTAAGTAACTCTTAAATCTACTCCCCAACCCCCGCCAAAAACTCCATCACCGCCGGGTGGGTTTTCAGGTGCTTGGGTTCAATTGGCTGGGTCAGGTGCAGGGCGTCCAAGCTCGTAGCACGTGAAAGCGCCACATACAGCTGCCCTTCGGCAAAAGTGCCGCCGTCGGCGAGGTCGATCAGCACACTGGGCAGCGTTTGCCCTTGGGCTTTATGGATGGTAAGGGCCCAGGCCAAAGTAAGGGGCAGCTGGGTAAAGCTGCCCGCCACTTCGGCCACGGGTTCTTCGTTTTCGTTCAGGCGGAATTTGGTGGCTTCCCATGTGACTGGCTCCACGCGGTGCACGTCACTCTCTTTGGCGCCCGCCTTGGTGCGGACCTCAACCGCGCCGCCCAACAGGCGTTGCACCGTGCCAAGTGTGCCGTTGACCCAGCGACCGTTTGGGTCGTTGCGGGTAAACATGACCTGCGCCCCTACTTTCAGCTGCAGTAAGGCCGGGGTGGTAAGCGCGTTTTCCTCCAGGCTCCCTTTTTTGATGGCCGCGTATTTCGTTTCCACGCCTTTCAATTTTGCCAACTCGGTTCCGTTGATGCGCTCGACTGTGGCATTGCGGGCGGCCAAAATCACGGCATCGGTAGGGAGCGTGGGGCTTACCCGCGCATTAAGTTCGGCCAATTGCGCGGTGGTTAACTGGCCTTCACGTACGGCATTGAGCAAAGCTACAAAATCGGCATCGGCCTGCCGAAAGACTTGCGTAAAGGCGACTGTGCCAAAGCTACCGTAGGCCCAGGCGTTGCTGCTGAAAAAGAAGGGCGTGCTGTAGGTCTGGAAATATTCTTCGGCCTCTTCGCGCCGCACCACGGGCGGCAGCTGGCCCACATCGCCCACCAGCAACACCTGTACGCCGCCAAAGGGCACCTTTTTGCGCGGGCCATAACTGCGCAGAAACCTGTCCACCGCATCCAGAATATCGGCCCGTACCATGGAAATTTCATCGATCACCAGCAGTTCCAGCTGCGCAAATAGTTTGGGGTTGCGCGGCTTGTGCCAGTCATCGCTCGTACCTTGCATCAAACGTGGCTTCAAGCCAAAAAAGCTGTGTACGGTTTGCCCACCCACCTGCAGGGCGGCCATGCCGGTGGGCGCGAGTAACACCGGTTTTTTGTTGACCAGCTGGCCCTGCACCCATTTTAAAAAGGTGCTTTTGCCCGTGCCAGCTTTGCCCAGCACCAGCAGGTTTTCGCCATCCTTCAGCGCGCTTAGGGCCGTCTGAAATTCGGGTGTGACGGTAATCTTTTGCAAGGTTTTAGGAGGTAAAGAAGGGGCCTTGGCCACGGTTGGCAAAGCAGGTCTGGGCAAAGGCGCCAGCCGTACTGGGTTGGCTGCAAGCTTGGGTTGCATCGCACCCAGTTGAACCAGTTTCAGCACCAGGGCACGTGGGCTGCGGCCAAGGGTTTGCGCCAATTCACGTAAGTCGTTTTCGGGCGCGGGGCTTTGCGTGCGCGTGCCAAAAACGGTGAGGAGCTGGCCCACATCGGCCTCGCGCCACGGCTTGCCGCTGGTGGGTTCGGCCTCGGTACTTGCCACGTCACTTTCGTGCACTGCACTGTTGTAGGGTGCATAATCGTAAAGCCCCAGCTGCTGCACGCGGGCTTCAATCGCCCCGACACTGCGGCCATGAATTGTAGCAAGTTCGGCCAGTGGTTGCCCGGCCATAATTGCCGCCGTAAGCTTGGCTTCTTCGGCGTCGGTCCAGCGTAACGGGGCAGGGCGGGCGGGCGCGGATTCAGTCATAATTTTGCTATTTACCACGCAAGCCCTCTTGACAGCAACAGAAAAATGCACAATTATCAAATAGTGCTGCCTGTATGCTTTGCAGGTGGTGCGTATTCTGTCAGTGGGGGCGTTCCGGTTTCGACGGGGCGCGTAACGGGCAAGAGTGCATGCGGCGGGGAGCAGAACCAGCCTTAAAAAATTCTGTTAAGGCACATAAATGCCAAAGCCAAAAGCAACGTGATCGCTTTCCGTCCGCGTGTAAACGCTGGCGCCTACGCGATGGCTGCTTAAGCGTGTAAGCCCCTTGGCTGGGGCGCACGGTTAACAACCCCGAAACCTAGCCGCTGTTGTGTGGCGTGGCGCTAAAGTTTCGGCCAAACCCTCTGCCAGCACTAGGGCCAAGCGCGGTTGCCGCCGAAGCCCGAAATAACAGCAACCACCTGTAGGCAAGCGGGCCGCTGGGCCAGCCTGCAGTACCACCAGCGGCGAAGCATGTGGGACTCTCCTGAAAGGCGTTTCGGACGCGGGTTCGATTCCCGCCGCCTCCACCAAATTTGCCTGCGGCAGCAATGTGGCGGGGTAACCTTCGGTTTTGGCCTTGAATAGCTGGTAAGGTTGCGTTTTTCTGGTAAGGTGGCCCCATGAAAAACCCCGTGAACTTTCAGCAGCACGCCCAAACCTTTGTGCAAAGCCTGTGGAAATATAATTCCAAAGTTGATAACGAGCACTCGTTCCGCACTGACTTGGAAGTGCTGTTACGCGGCGCCTGCGATGAACTTAACAGTCAAATGCACCCACGGCAGGAAATTAAAGATGGCCAAAGTACGCTGGGCACCCCCGATTTTACCGTCATTAATTTAAAAAACCTCGGTACAGTCGGGTTGGTAGAAAACAAAAAGGTTGGCTACAACCTGCAAGAGTTGTTAACGGGCAAAGATAAAGCCCAGATTACCAAGTACCGTAAACGCAGCGAAAACATTATCTTAACCAATTATCACGATTGGTGGCTGTTGCGCGATGGCAAAGTATCTCACCAGCTTGCGTTGCTTTCTGTCGATGAGATTCAAAGCCGTAAATTACCTACGCCTGAAGCGATTACGGCGCTTAAAAACCTGTTGGCGGCCTTTCTTTCCGCCGAACCCAAGGGGATTAGCCGCACCAAGGATTTGGCGCAGGAACTGGCCACGCGCTGCCACGATTTACGTGAATTTCTCTCCACACTTTTGGCCAAGCAGCTGAAGGATAAATCCGACACCCGCCTCACCAACATGTATGCCGCATTTCAGGGGTACGTAGATAGCCATTTGGCGGTGGAAGATTTTGCCGATGCCTTTGCCCAAACGCTGGGCTATAGCCTCTTTTTAGCCAAGCTGAATGTGCCCGCAGGGACACTGATAGATTTGTACAATGTGCAAAAATATATCCCCGCCAATTTCCCCCTTATTCGCGCCTTGGCCGACTTTTTAAAGGAGCTTGAAGACCCTCAATACCTGGTAATTAAGCACCGCGTGGAAGAAGTGTTGGGGATGATGAACTGGCTTCACCTGCCCAGCATCTTGGCCGAACTGGGCGGGCAGAAAGAGCTGGATTTGGATGAAGACCGCGACCCCCTGATTGCCCGCGCGCCCTTCATTTACTTCTATGAACACTTCTTGAAGGAATACGACAGCGCCAAGCGCAAGGATAGGGGCGTGTATTATACCCCGCCCTCGGTGGTGAATTTCATTGTGCGCGGCCTGAATGATATCTTAAAAACCCAGTTTGGCATTGCCGATGGCCTGGCCGACCCCACCCAGGTGCAGATTTTAGATTTTGCCACAGGCACGGGCACCTTCCTGCACGAAGCCGTGCAGCAGATGCTGGAAGACCCGTTCTACGCCAACAACCGCAACAATGCGCAAATGCTAGTGCAAGAGCATATCCTGAAAAACCTCTACGGTTTTGAATATCTGATTGCGCCCTACACCATTGCGCACCTGAAACTCTCTCAGCAGCTGCGCGATAAGGGCTTTGAACTGGAAACGCCCCTCAATATCTTTCTCACCAATACTTTAGATAACCCCAGCACGCAAGCCGATTTCCCCTTCATGCAACAGCTGAAGGAAGAAAGCCGCCGCGCCAAGCGTGTGAAGGATATGCCGATACGGGTGATTATGGGCAATCCGCCCTACAGCGTTTCTTCGCAAAATGAAGGAGAAATTGACGATATAACAAAGGCAGCTTATGCGCCCGAGGGTGAGAAGAAGTTGAATTGGGATGATTATGTAAAGTTTATCCGTTTCGCTCACCGTAAGTTAGAAGGAGATAATACAGGTATAATAGGTTTAATTACTAATAATGGCTTTTTAAATGCTATTACATTACGCCAAATGCGGAATAGTTTATTGTCTGATTTTAATAGTATTTATATTCTTAATTTACATGGAAATATTGGTGAAACCACTGCTGAAGGCCGTCCCGATAAGAATGTGTTTGATATACGGGTAGGGGTTTGTATTACCTTTTTAGTGAAAACTGAAATTAAGCCTAAAACCTGCAAAGTATATTATGCGGCCCTGAAAGCGTCTAACAAGCGGGAAAAATGGAAGGCCGTAGCCGAGGCCGATATGCGGATTTTCCAACCACTGGATGTAGGCAAGTTTAACCGTACCTTTGGCGCTACCCGCTGGGCTGAACGCTTTACCGAACCATTGAGCCTGTTGGTACCCCAGGAAGACGCTACAGGAGCTTTAATCCCGACCTATGGGGATTTTTGGGGAGTGACAGAAATATTTCAACAATATGGCAGCGGCGTAAAAACTGACCGTGATGAACTGGTGATAAATCAGGATGTAGCAGAGCTTGAAACCAACATGCGCCGAGCCTTTAGCGGCCAATACGATGCTACATTTAAGGAACGCTTTAACATTACCAATTCCAGTAGCTACCAATTTGCTGATAAATTGGGTGATTTAGATTTTGATAAATCAGCTATTCAGCCCGTACTCTACCGCCCATTTGATATGCGGCATATATACTATAAGGTTGGATTTACTAGCCGACCAGCCTATGAAGTTATGCAACATATGTTATCTGGGCCCAATTATGGTATTATGTTTTGTAGACAATTAAGTAGTGATAATTGGAAGCACTCTTTTATTTTTAATAGTCTTGTTGAATGTTGCTATGTTTCTAACAAAGGTAAGGAGATGGGATATGCCTTTCCTATTTTCCTTCATCCTCCAGCCGAGGCCGACCGTGATGCCTTTAGCCGCACCGAGAGGGAAGAAAATTTTAAGCCTGCCTTCCGCAGGTGGCTGGATACCCGCTACGGCAAGGTTTATACCCCCGAGCAAGTATTGGGCTACATGTACGCCGTGCTGCATAGCCCGACCTTCCGCAGCCGTTATACCGAGCTGCTGAAGCTGGATTTCCCCCGCCTGCCGTTTGTGGCCACCGCCGCCGAATTTGAAGCCTTAAGCACGTTGGGTTGGGAACTGGTGCAGGCCCACACCATGCAAGCAGGCCCGTGGCTGGAAGGCGCGCAGGGCACCCCGCTCGCCACGCTGCACGGGGAAGGGGATAACAGGGTAGGGAAGGTGGTGTACTACCCCGACTTACAACGGCTGGCGGTGAATGAGACGCAATACTTCCACCCCATCCCGCCCGAAGCCTACGCCTTTACTATTGGCGGCTACCAGGTGCTGGAAAAGTACCTAAAAGAACGCAAAAAGGCCGAACGGCCCTTGGGGCTGGCCGAGCTGCGGCATCTCCCCCGCGTGGTGAATATTTTAAGCTGGACGCACCGCCAAATGGCCGCGATTGATGCGGCGTGGGTGTGCCCGTAAGATGGCAAGGGAATGTTGAAAATTGAAAAAGGCCGCACACGCGGCCCTTTTCTTGCCGTATGCTGCGCTTTAGCAGTGCAGCGGGTGTGGTTCTGACTTGGCCGCGTGCGGCGAAAGCCCTTTCACCAGCTCAGCCAGTTCCGTAGCCGAATACTGCTGCACCAGCGCTGCAGCCAAGTCGGTGGCGGGGGGCAGGGGGATATCTGGCGGAACAATATACTGGCTGGGGGTTGCCCCCTTGCCGCGATACAAGACGGTGACTTCGCCAGCCTTGGGCAGAGTCCCCGCAGCTGGAATGGAAAGGATGCGAATTGACGACATGATGTTCCTCCGTTGCCCCCCCATGGGGGCTTCGTGGAGGCAATGTATCCACAAAAACCCTTGACAATGCAAGGTAAAAAAGGCAAACGGGCCTTAATTACGGAGTATCCGCCCCATGGTTGGGGAACCACGGAGAAAGTTAAACCACAGAAAAGAAAGGCGAATTGGCCCATGCCAACCGTCAACCAGCTGGTCCGCAAGCCACGTGTGCTGCAAAAAGCCAAAACCAAATCTCCTGCCATGAAGGCCTGCCCGCAAAAACGCGGCGTGTGCACCAAGGTTTACACCACCACCCCCAAAAAGCCGAACTCGGCCTTGCGGAAAGTGGCCAAAGTGCGCCTGACTTCGGGCTATGAGGTAATTGCCTACATCCCCGGTGAAGGCCACAACCTGCAAGAACACAGCGTGGTCCTCATTCGTGGCGGCCGGGTAAAAGACTTGCCGGGTGTGCGTTACCACATCATCCGCGGTGCCCTGGATACCCAAGGCGTAAAAGACCGCAAGCAAAGCCGCAGCCTCTATGGCGCCAAGCGCCCCAAACCCGGCCAAGTGGCCGTGGGCAAGAAATAAGGAGATTCCCCCATGCGTCGTCGTCGTGCTGAAAAACGCGTTACCCTGCCAGATCCAAAATTTGGCGATATTGTCCTCACCAAGTTCATGAACAAAGTGATGCTCGCCGGTAAAAAGAGCATTGCCGAAAGCATCGTGTACGGGGCCCTGGATAACCTGGCCAAAAAAACCGGCAAGCCCGCACTGGAATCCTTCCACGCGGCCTTGAACAACGTGAAGCCCGAAATGGAAGTACGCAGCCGCCGCGTTGGTGGTGCTACCTACCAAGTGCCGATGGAAGTGCGCCCCGACCGTGCGCAATCGCTGGCCATTCGGTGGCTGGTAGATTATGCCCGTGGCCGTAACGATAAAACCATGACCGATAAGCTGACCAACGAGCTATTGGATGCCGCCTCGGGCCGTGGGAATGCCTTCAAGAAGAAAGAAGACATTCACAAAATGGCGGATGCGAACCGGGCCTTTGCGCACTACCGCTGGTAAACGAAACGCTCTGGAACGGGTCGCTTTTTCGGTTTTCCTGGCCCTGCGCTCCGCACGTACTAAACTGTACGCTTGCGGTGCTCGGCCTGCGGAGAAACCAAAAAATCGCCACCGCCCAGAGCATTTCTTGAACTTGAGTGCTGTTTTTAACCCGCCTTTGGCGGGTTTTTTATTCGGTTATGAAAGGCGTAAACTGCCCCAAATCCAGCCGGGTCGGCACATGCCCCCACGCTTGCAGGGCTTTGATTAAATCAGTGGGCGCAAGGCTGAGCGTGGCACTGTTGATCAGCGGGTGCGGGTTCACAATTGCATGGGCAAAAATCCCCGCATCCAGCACCACCTGCACGCTGCCTGGGGGGGCATTGATGAGGCCTAATGGCGTTACGCTGCCAGGTGTTACGCCCAGGGTTTGCTGCAGCAGTTCGGCGCTGCCGAAACTAAAGCGGCCTTTGGCGCCCAGATGCTTGGCCAGTGCGGTGAGGTCGAGCGCGCGCCCGTCCAGGGCGGTAATGAGCGTAAGCTTGCCAGCTTTATCCTTCACAAACAGGTTTTTAATGTGGGCGCCAGGGATGTTCTGGTTCACCACCGTTGCTTCGGCCACAGTAAACACGGGGGCGTGCTCGGTGACAGTAAACGGTATCTTTAGGCCGTGTAAGGCCGCTTGGAGGGTTGTGGGCGTGTGCATAGCCCCTTGTAAAGGATTGCTGCCCCCGTAGGCAAGTGGCAGGCAGAGGCGCGAAACTTTGTTATGCTGCACCAAAAGAACGCTTACAAACATGGCCGAAGATACCTCCAAAACTCCGCCCGCAGAAGCTGCGGCTGAAGGTGCGGCGCCCGATGCAGCCGCCGCAGGGGCAAAAAAACGCAAGTTGCTGATGCTGGTTTCGGCAGCAGTGGCGGTGGTTGGTGTGGTGGTGGCGGTTGGGGTGTTGTTCGTGTTTAATGATAAGAAGGACGAGGAACCCGCCGAAGCTGCGCCGACTGAAATCAGCAAGCTGGCAATGTACGACCTCCCCGAATTTACCGTGAATATGCTGGCCGATGAGCAGCAAGGCGGCCCGCGCTTTTTAAAAATTACGTTAACGCTGGAGCTGGCTAACGAAGCCGATAGCGAAAATATGGCCCAACTGCTGCCACGCCTGCAAGATGATTGGGGTGGCTTTCTGCGCCAACTGCGCCCCGCCGATTTACAAGTCAGCGCCAGCTTGCAGCGCCTGAAGGAAGGGCTGCTACGGCGGGCCAACCAAAGCCTGACACCGCTGGAAATTAAAGCGGTGTATATTCGTGACCTGTTGGTGCAGTAATGGCCGGTAATCCAGCCGATCCCCCGCAGCTTTCCGAAGAGGAAATGCTAAAGCAGTGGCAAAATATGGCCAGCGGCGAAGCTGGTGCCGACGACATGGCCGCCGCCATGGGCGAACAGGGCCAGAAAATTCTCGATCAAAATGAAATCGATAGCCTGCTCGGCATCGATAAGGACGACCCAAGCACCAAAGGCCGCGGGATTAAAGCGCTGCTCGACCAATCGGTGGTCAACTACGAAAAGCTGCCGATGCTGGAAGTGGTGTATGATAAGTTCGAGCGGATTCTCTCTACCAGCCTGCGCCAATATACGGCCGATAACGTGGACGTCACGATTATGAACATGACAAGCGTCCGTTTTGGCGATTACCTGAACCAGATTCCGCTGCCTGCCGGGATTGTGGTGGTGAATGCGGTGGGGCTCGATGACTATGTGCTGCTGGTTTATGAAAGCAACCTGATTTACGCGGTGGTGGACGTCATGCTGGGTGGCCGCAAGAGCCGGCCGTTGCCTGTTTCGGGGCGCAACTTCACCGCCATTGAACGCAAGATTTTAGATACTCTCACCGATATTGTACTGCGCGATTTATCGGAAAGTTTCGGCCCGATTGCCCCGATTCAGTTTAAATCGGAACGCATGGAAGTGAACCCGCGTTTTACCGTGATTAGCCAGGAAGCCAACGTGGCAATTTTGGTGACGGTGAAAGTGAACCTGGAAGGCCGCGAAGGTAAAATGCAGTTTTGCTTACCTTATGCCACGTTGGAACCGGTACGCGAGCAGCTGCTGCAACAGTTCATGGGCGAAAAATTTGGCCAGGATAACATCTGGGAAAACCACCTGAGCCAGGAACTTTATCACACCACGGTGAAGCTCGATGCGGTACTCGACCAAATGACCTTTCAGCTTAACGAAGTGCTGGACTGGAAAATTGGTGACACCATTATGCTGAATGCGCGCGAATTTTCCCCAATTAAACTCGAAAGCGGCGGGGTGCTGAAAATGCTCGGTACCATGGGGCGGGCTTTAGATTTCAAGGCGGTGAAGGTGTCGCATAACATTACCGACCTTAATAACCTGAAGCAGGGCTAGCCGCGAGGCACACGATGCGGGCCGCTTTTTGCGCTTTCCTGGCCCTCCGCTCCGCACGTACTCAAAGTACGCTTACGGTGCTCTGTCTGCGAAAATCACAAAAATCGTCACCGCCTCGTGTGCCTCAGGGCCTCGCCAGTGTGTACCTCTTGTATTTTTTCCTAAACTTGGCATAGTTTGCTCATGATGCTGTT
>JAIXUT010000164.1 GCA_027483385.1 Alphaproteobacteria bacterium | reverse complement strand
ACATTAAAAAATCCACATGAACCCATATACCCCTTTGATCTCGAACCATTGCGTCAAGCGAGCTTTTGCAGTTGGCTTGACGCAATTTTTATATGGGTAATATGATAATAATGCATCACTTACATCTAAATCATACGTATGAAAATCAAATTATGTACACTTTGCCTGCTGCTGGTCAGTATTTATGCAAAAACATTTGCCCAAATTAATTGGCAACCCACCAACGGCCCGGAAGGTGGCTCCTTCTTAAATATTCACGATGATGGCCAGTACGCTTTTGCTTCCGATGAATATCAGTTGTTCAGAACCAATGATGGGCTAAATTGGGAACAATTGCCCTATGGAAATATTTGGCCCTTGGCTACTTCACCCACCAAACTGGCTGCGGGGAAAGGATTTGGGTATAATTTTGGCCCTGGTTCGGCCCCCCAATTCGTGGTAAGTTATGACCACGGCAGTACCTGGATTGAAGGAACCATGCCGCCCACCACCTATGACTATTTCACCAGCATCGCAGTGTGTTCACATGGGGTGTATGTGCCGGATGGTCAAAGCGGCATTATTTTCAGAACACAAGATGATGGGCTCACCTGGGACACGATAACTGCACCTGGTTTGTTTTGCTATAATGTGTGGGCCTTTGACGATCGATTGTACGCTGATTGGTATTCCAAACTATGGCGGCTGTCTTCGAACGGAACGGATTGGGAAATCGTATCGCCTGCATTTGGCAGTAGCGAGTACCCTAATTCCATGTTTGCTGCCGACTCCCTCTTGTTTTTTGCCACTGAAAAAAACCTTTGGTCCTCCAGCAATGCAGGTGGTACTTGGTTCAAAAAACCCATTCCGTTTAACAATAGTTCAGACAAATTTTGCAAAATCGGAAATCGGGTGTATAAAAGTGCCGGACTAACAGGCATTATGTATACCGACGATTTTGGACAAAGTTGGCAGGAATTACCCATCCCCAATGATTTTGGCACCTTTGACCTGGCAACAGCAGGCGGGCAGCTATTGTGTGGCACCTACAACAAAGCCGTACTTAGATACGATGCACCCAACCAGCAATTGGTCACCGCCTATGCAGGCCTTAATTCGGCAGTAGTATATGATTTGGATGCTGGCAACGGAGAATTGTGGGCTGCTTGTGGAAACGGCTTGTTTGCATATAATCTGGAGCAAGAGCAATGGGTGGATAAAGCACTTTTACCTCTACCTAGTTACTATTATGACAACGTTGAAGTAAGCCCCGCTGGAAAAATCATCACGCATGATAAGTACGCATACCGCTTTTATCTGTCGGTGAATGGCGGCGCTTCCTGGGATACAATGGCCCTTGCAGACACACTAAATTGGACGTTTGTAAACGTTCAAGACATTTTCTGGATTGGAGAAAATATATTGATCAAGTCTGATTGGGACGGCGATGCTTGGTCTACCAATCTTGGTCAAACCTGGAAATTTGGTAATTTTCCCAATAAGATCGTCTATTTCGCTGGCCGATATTTTGGAATTAGTTGGGATGTTGGACTAGTTTCGAGCAATGACTTTGGTCAAAGCTGGAAGCAAGAAAATGATCCCCAAGGGTTAGATATCATTGGGCTTTATGCCACCGACGACAGACTATTTGTCTTGAACTACGATGTTAAAGGCCGAACCAAATTCTATAGCACGTCCGATTTGGTTACTTGGACCTATTCCAGCAACGGCCTTCCGCAAATAGATTTACCCGATACGCACCAAGATCCCTACTTCGGTAGAATCTGGCATAAGGGCGACCGATATTACCTGCACGAGCGCTCTATTGGCCTTTTTACCTCCTTAGACACCTGTAAGACCTGGCTCCCGGTAGAACGAACCGCCGGCGTTATGGAGTCCGTAGACACGATCTTTTATCGTGGAGGTTTTGGCGGCGGCGTTTTTAAAACCAGTTTGCCCCAAAATTACGGGGCACTTTCTACGGGCCATGTGTACAAGGACGACAACAACAACAGTGTATGGGATCCGAATGAAGCTACACTGCCCAATGTATCGGTCAGCATTACAGAACCCGGTGCCTGGTATCCCTATTGGTTTGTAAATACCGAATCAGATGGTCGCTATTCGATCGGTAGTTTACCCGATTCCAATGATACACTGCGGGTGGATGTTCCGTCTATTTACGTGGAAAACATCAATCCACCGCAACGCATTGTAACAAATGCGGGCAATAACCGCGATTTTGGTGTTCATTTCAAACAAGACATCACCGATGTATCCATCTCTGGATTCTTTGTAGGACGGCCCAGACCAGGATTTCCACTCGACGCTTTTATCGGGTATGCCAATGTAGGTACCGTCCCTGCCAGTGGAAAAATCGGTATCAAACTCGACCCGAAATACAATTTCGTTAGCGCCAACCCAGTTCCCACTGCAATGGTCGGCACCGATAGCCTGATTTGGGATTTTGACTCCATTCCGCTTTTTAGCCAGGAGCAGATTCGAATCTCCGGGGTGGTAGATGTTTCCGCGGTACTTGGCAGTCCCTTTAAATTAAACGGCCATATCGAACCCACTTTATCCGATTTTAAACCCACCAACAACCATTTCGTGCGCATCGATACCGTGGTAGGTTCCTATGATCCCAATGAAAAACGCGTTGAGCCAGCAAAAGGGCTTACCCCAGCCGAAATCGCGGCCGGAAAAGAACTGGTGTACACCGTGCATTTTCAAAACACGGGCACTTACCAGGCAGACCGGGTGCGCATCACCGATATACTGGATACTGCTTTGAATGTAAAAACATTACGCTTAATCACATCAAGCCATGCGATTACTAGTTTTCGACTGCTCCCGGGCAATTTGCTGGAAGTCGTCTTTGATCAAATCGCCTTGCCCGACAGCAACAGCAATGAGCCCGCGAGCCACGGTTTT
>JAIXUT010000032.1 GCA_027483385.1 Alphaproteobacteria bacterium | reverse complement strand
GCGCAAGCGTTCCCAGGCATGGGCCAGTTGCAGTAACTTGCCTTCTTGCCAGCGGGGGCCGATCATTTGCAGGCCAATCGGCAAGGTTACGCCGTCTTCAACCGCCGTGGCGCAAGGCACACTAAGCCCTGGCAAGCCCGCCATGCTGGCGGGAATGGTAAAGGCATCTTCGAGGTACAGGCTGACGGGGTCATTCGCCTTTGCGCCGATTTTAAACGGCAGGCTGGGGGCGGTTGGGCAGAACAGCACATCCACTTTTTTGAAGACGTCATCAAACTCATTCGCAATCAGCGTGCGCACCTGCATGGCCTTGGTGTAGTAGGCATCGTAGTAGCCGCTAGAAAGCGCATAGTTGCCGACCATAATGCGGCGCTTCACTTCATCACCAAAACCCGCCGTGCGGCTGTTGATGTAGGTCTCAATCAGCCCGCTGCCTTCTATGCGCAGGCCGTAACGCATGCCATCGTAGCGCGCCAGGTTGCTGGCGGCTTCGGCAGGTGCCACAATGTAATAGGCGGCCACAGCGTAGGGCGTACTGGGCAGCGAAACTTCAATCAGCTCGGCCCCTTCGGCCTGCATTTTTTCGGCAGCGGCCATTACGGCGGCCTTCACGGTAGGGTTGAGCGCTTCAATGAAATATTCCTTCGGCAGGCCAATCTTCAGGCCTTTGAAAGTGCCCTGATGCAGCGTACCAAGCCAATCGGGCACGGCCAGCGGCGCGCTGGTGGAATCGTTGGCATCGTGGCCCGCAATGGTTTGCAGCAGCAGGGCAGCGTCTTCGGTGGTACGGGCGAAAATACCCGCTTGGTCGAGGCTGCTGGCAAACGCCACCATGCCGTAGCGCGAACAACGCCCATAGGTGGGTTTAATCCCCACTGTGCCCGTAAAGCTGGCGGGTTGGCGGATGCTGCCGCCGGTATCACTCCCCGTGGCGCCAAAGCAGGCGTAGGCGGCGACGGCGGCGGCGCTGCCGCTGCTGCTGCCGCCGGGCACGCGGGATTCATCCCAAGGGTTTTTGGTAGGGCCAAACGCACTGTTTTCGCCGCTACCACCCATGGCAAATTCATCCATGTTCAGCTTACCGATATTAACGGCTCCTGCATCCCAGAGCTTTTGCGTCACGGTACTTTCGTAAGCGGGAATGAATGGTTCGAGCATTTTGCTGGCCGCAGTGGTTTTAATCCCCGCAGTGCAGAATAAATCCTTCACGCCAAGAGGTAACCCTGCAAGCGGGGCAGCCGTACCCGCCGCATAGGCCGCATCGGCAGCGGCGGCCTGTGCCAAGGCTTTGGCTTCAGTAATTTCCAGGTACGCATTAAGCGGCGCAATGACCTGGGCGCGCGCCAGGGCGGCCTTGGTCAGTTCGGCGGCCGAAAGTTCCTTGGCGCGCAGTTTTGTCAGCGCTTGCGTGGCGGAGAGTTGGAGGAGGTCTTGGGTCATGCAATCGCTACCTTAAACATATCAGCTTCAGTTGGGTTGAAAGAGGAATACAGCTTGGTGCGCAGCTCGGTCTCGGCAAACATGGGGTGAGGCACAATCTCGCGCAGAAAGGTCTCGGGGTCGGTGGGGAGAATCTGGATTTTTTCACCACCATCAAGCTCTGGCTCCTGAACTTTCTGGCACCCCTTGGCAATGAAATAGTGAATCTCCCAATCAATTTTGCCCGGAGTCTTAAACACCATAAAATTTTCCCAATGGCTTGCGGTCATACCCGTTTCCTCTAGCAGTTCGCGCTTGGCAGTTGTGAGCGGGGCCTCGTCTGGGTCCGACCGTCCGCCAAACAAGCCGTAATAGGGCAGTTTGTCGGGCTGCTCTTGTAATGAATAATAGATTTGGCCTTCGGCAGATACAGGGATTACCACCACAGTGTTGGGCCGTTTTAAGCGCTCAAAGGTGGCGGTGCTGCCATCGAACATGGCTTGCTGCCATTGATAGACGTCAAAAATTTCACCCTTAAACACACGGGTGGCATGGGGTGGAATTTTGGCCACGGGCTACTCCACCACCTTGGGTACCACGTAAAAGCCGTGCTCGGCCTTAACGGCCGACCGCTGCAGGGCGTCGCGGCTGTTGAGGGCGGTGACTTTATCCTCGCGCTCTGGTGTGGTGGGGAGGTTGGCGGTGCTGGTTAAAGGAAGAACCCCTTCGGTGTTCAGCTGCTTCAATTGGTCCACAAAGCCCAAAATGCTGGCAAACTGGGTGCGAAAGGCCGGCAACTTTTCCCCTTCAAAACGCAGTCGCGAAAGGGTGGCCAGTTTTTGCAGTTCGGCGTCGGATATCTCTGTCATTTTCCCTTTTTCCATTTGGCCATTCCTCTTGACCTTTGACGTCGCCAAGCCTAAGCCATTGTATGGCAAAATTCAACCCAGAATCGTGCAAACCCATCCCGCGCAGCGGCAAAGTGCTGGGCCTTGACGTGGGCAGCAAGCGCGTGGGGCTGGCGGTTTCCGATTCCGCCCAAACCACTGCACTGCCAAGGCCGCCGTTGCCGCGAGTCTGGAAAGAGTTAAAATCTGCCTTGGCAGCCTTGCAGCCAGTCGGCGTTGTGCTTGGCGAGCCCAAGCACATGAGTGGCGAAGCAGGCACCGCCGTGCAAAGCATCACTGACTTGGCCCAATTGATTGCGCAGGAACTGCAGCTGCCCGTGGCATTCATGGATGAACGCCTGACCAGCCATGCTGCCGAAGCGGCGTTTTTTGAACAGCGCATAACGGGCAGCCGCCAAACGCGCGCTAGCAAGACGGCCAGTGTGGGGCAGGTCGATTCCGCCGCTGCAACGCTGTTATTGCAAACCTGGCTCGAGATGCGCAGGAATCATTCATGACCACCCAGCAGCTGACAATTTGGTGGCTGCGGCGCGACCTGCGCCTGGATGATAACGCCGCCCTGGTTTGGGCCGCCGCCCGTGGGCCCGTGGTGCCCGTGTACGTGGCCGATGACCCAACGCGGCGCACGGTGGGCGGCGCACACCGCTGGTGGCTGCACCACAGCCTGCACGCCTTGCAGCAGCAAGCCCCCATCCATTTGGTACGGGGTGCGGCGCCCGAAGTTTTGCTGACATTGGCCAAGCGGATAGGAGCCACGGCGGTGGTCTGGGCGCGGGGCTATGCGCCAGATGAAATTGCCCAAAGCGCGGCCGTGAAGGCAGCCCTTGAGCAGGCGGGGATTGCAGCCCACAGTGTGCCTGGCAATTGCCTGAAAGAGCCTTGGGAAATTGCCAACGCCGAAGGGGCGCCGATGAAGGTGTTCACGCCGTACTGGAAGCGTGTGTTGGCCGCAGGCTGGGCGCCACCAATTCCCGCGCCTCCTGTGCAATGGCAGGAAGTTCCGGGCAGCTTAAAGCTTAACGATTTGCACCTGCTGCCCACCAAGCCCAATTGGGCGCAGGGCTGGGAAGACCTTTGGCAACCGGGCGAACAGGGCGCTATGGCGCGCGCTGAAGAATTTTTCACCACGGGCCTGAAGGGCTACAGCGAGCTGCGTAACCGCCCCGATTTGCCAAACGTCAGTCGCCTCTCGCCCGCCATTCATTTTGGCGAAGTTTCGGTGCGGCGCTTGGCCCAACTGGCCACGGCGCGCGCGGCGCAAAACAGTGCCTTGCAGGCCGATGCCGACAAGTTTCTCTCCGAACTTGGCTGGCGGGAATTCGCGCACCACTTGCTGTACCACTATCCAACCCTTCCCACAGAGAACTGGAAGGCTGGCTTTGATCACTATCCGTGGCGCGACCCATTGACCGATACATCTGCCGCCGCCGATTTACGCGCCTGGCAGCGTGGCCAAACGGGCTACCCGTTTGTGGATGCTGGCATGCGCGAGCTATGGCATACGGGTTGGCTGCACAACCGGGTGCGGATGGTGGTGGCAAGTTTTCTGATTAAACACCTGCGCATTCACTGGAGCCACGGTGAGACCTGGTTCTGGGATTGTTTATGTGATGCCGATGCCGCCAACAATGCCGCGAGCTGGCAGTGGGTGGCAGGTACGGGCGCCGATGCCGCCCCCTACTTCCGCATTTTTAACCCCTTTGGTCAGGGTGAAAAGTTTGACCCCAACGGCACCTATACCCGCAAATTTTGCCCCGAACTGGCGGCGCTGCCGAACGAATTTTTGCAGCAGCCGTGGGAAGCCCCAAGTTTGGTACTACGGGCGGCAGAAGTTACGCTGGGTGGTACCTACCCGCAGCCGATTGTCAACCACGAAGCCGCCCGCGCCGCTGCCATGGCGGGGTATGAAAATGTAAAATTAGCCAGCGCTAGTTAAGCGGTTCGGGCCGATTCTTCAGCCGCTGGCCGACGGCGTAGGGGCCAGTCAGAGCAGGGGTATCCCAGCATTCCTGGTAGGCGGCGTAATCACTAACCCCATCTTGATAAGTGGTACGGCCTGTTGGGTTAAACAGGTCGCAGCCAATCACGGGTGGCGCACCATACCACGCGGCCTGCATGCGGGCGTGGTTGCGGGGGCCAGGCCAGTATTCCTTAAGTTGTGCCCACTCTTGGTTAAAATAGTACTGGCGTGGTTCATCCAGAACTGGCGCGCACGCAGCAGCGCCAACCGCGAGTATTAAACCAAAAAAAATGCGCTTAGAGGCCGCCAAATTGGAACTCCGCGACACTTTGGTACAGCTTGCCAATTTCGCGCTCCCAAATCCCGGTGGTCACGGTGTGCATGTACCAGTCATTCCCAAAATTGAGCACGGGCACACAGGCGGGTTTAATTCCAGCATCGAACAAGGCGAAGCCAGCGGCCAGCAGGTTGGCATCGGTGTGCCCGCCTACCACCAGTACTTCATCGGGGCTTTGGCGCTTCAGCCATTCCAGCGCCTGGGCAGGTAAGCCAAACCCGGTTTTCGCAATCACGGTGCCTGTGCTGACCAACACACTGCTATCCATCGGTGGCGTGCGGCCAAAACGTACCAGGGGTGTCACGCTTTCATCGTGGGTGAACAGCGTGGCACAGGTAGGCATGCTGGCCGCCAGCTGGTTAATCTGCGCCACCATGCCAGGGCCTGGGCGGTAGTAGGTCTGGATATCGAGGGCCAGCATACAGCGTGGCATATGGGTACACCCTATTCTTATAATTTAAGCGGGCCGCCCAAGCACACGCACGTAGGCCGCCAATTCTTGCGCGCACATCTTGGCCTCGGTGTAGGTGGCCCGCACATGCGCTTTTGCATCTTGCCCCATGCTGGCGAGCTTGGCGCGGTTCCGCAAGGCCTTGGCAATACTATCGGCCAAGGCCTGTGGCACCACTGCCCCGCTCGGTTGAACTGGTACCAAAAAGCCAGTCACGCCATCTTGAATGGTTTCCACACTCCCGCCATGGCCGCTGGCAATTACGGGGACACCCATCGCCATCGCTTCGGTGGCCACCCGGCCAAAGGCTTCGGGGCGCGTGCTGCAACTTAAAGCTAAGGTGCTTACAGAAAGCAGGGAAGGGATATCCCTGCGGCTACCCAGCCAGCGCACGTTGGCTTCCAGTCCCAGCCGTTTGGCAAAGCCGCGGAGGTCGGCGGCGTAGGTGCCGCGCTTTTCTGCACCTCCCGCAAACGCCACCACCCAATTACGGGTGGGCAATAAACTTAAAGCTTCCAGCAACAGGTGTTGGCCTTTCCAAGAAGTCAGGCGTCCGACCATCAAGAGTAAAGGGGTTTGTTTACCAATTTGCAGTTCGGCGCGCAGACGCTCTTGCGCTTGGCGGGTAATTCTGGCTGGGTTAAATTGGTGCAAGTTCACGCCACGCGGCGCGATAACAATTCGGGCGCTGGCCACCCCATAGGTTTTTTGTAGGTGCGCGGCGGTAAACTGGCTGTTGGCGATGACCACCCGCCCCGCCACCATCACACTGTTGTAAAAACGCTTCATAAAACCGCCGCCTGTGCCATAGATGCCATGAAACGTGGTGATGAATGGTATCCCGCACCACCAGGCCGCGGCCCGTGCAGGCCACGCACAGGCGCGCGAACGGGCGTGCACCAGCGCAATTTGTTCGGCCTCAATCAGCTGAATCAACGCGTAGGTATTCCACACCCACACCAGCGGGTTTTTGCTGGCCAGCGGCAGCGGGTGAAATTTAGCCCCAGTTTTCATCAGATCAGGCAGGCGTGGGCCAGCCTCGGCCGCCACGTGCATGGCATAATTCTGGCCTTGGCGTGGCGTTTTGAGATAGGCCGCCAGGGCAATGGTGCTTTCCTCAACGCCGCCCTCTTTAAGTTTGGGAATGACCTGCAGCACCGCCACGGGTCGCAGGTTTGGCAAGGGGCGATATTGCAGACTTTGGGGAGGGGGCACAGGCAGTGTAAGTGAAGGTGTTGAAGCTGGCATTGCTGCACCTTAACGGGCTTACCGCGCCGCGCCAAGCCGCAGGCGCCTTTATTTTCGGCGCAATGGGTAAATATTTATTCACTATTACAATGTTTCACCTTTTTGAGTTTAAGGCCCAGGCAAACCAATGCTAAGTTATCCACGCGAAGTTGCTTAAACTGGCGACAGCTTTTAAAGTTACACACTGATTGGTATTAACCCTATTTTACTGCTTGATACCCAGAGTTATCCCCAGTTCTATCTCGTGCAAAAACTTCAATATATGTATGGCGCCCGCATACACAAAGCTCCTAGGCGAAAAAAATTAACCAGATTGTTTCACGGCAAATGCTTGGCAATGAACTGCGCTGATTTGGGCACAGGCCGTGGTGGCGGCTGCGGAGGCCATCTTTACAGCTCTGCCAGACCTTTGCATGATACCAAGTGAAGCATTCGCTTTAGAAACAACAAAAACCTTTTAAACCTCCAGAATTATTAGAAATATCTGAATTATTTACCACTGCCATTTCGGCATAACATGGGCCACCTACGCGTGGCTGAAGGCAAATTTTGCCTTCCCTCCTCACCCAAACCAAACAATAAAAACAAGGGTTTGGTCAGCCAGTGAGACTGCTTGCGTATAATTTATCATTATCCGAACCGCCCCTCGGCGGCCCACAAAACTTTTTTACTGTGCCCAAGCGGCATTGCCAATGTGTACCTAAGTGGGCCACAGCAGGTGGCGTGAGCGTTGGCTAAAAGCTTAAATTTGGCAGGAAGGTGAAATCAAAGATTTTAAGGTTTTAAGGGTGATAATGAGCCATCCTTCGGGAAATGAAAAAACTGCAACAGCAGTCGTTAGAGGCGTTCTGGCAAGCGCACCTGGTAAAGCCCTGGCAACTCGGGCAATTCCACATCGGCGAGCCACACTTGGCTGCCCAAATCTCGCAAATGTGCCAACAGGGCCGCACGCCGTGGTGCATCCAGGTGCGCCGCAAATTCATCAATTAAAACCAGGGGCGCAGTGCCCCGTGTGGTGCGCACCAGCTGCGTGTGACCATACAGCCATTGCAAGAGCGCCCGCTTGTGCTGGCCACTGCTGGCTTGGGTCAGTGCCAGGCTTTGTCCGTTTAAATTTAATGTACCTTGAATATCGAGCGTATTCGGCCCCGCATGGGTGCGATTTAACTTGGCATCAATTGCGCGGCTGCGCTGAAATTTCCCCTGCAGAGCCGCCAACGGGTCGGCGTCGTGCAGTACCTCCAGTGCACTGCCACACAGGTGTAATGTAAGTTCTGCCATGGTGCCTGCCAATGCATGCAGGTAGGCCAGCCGCCCCTGCAACAACCGCAGGCCCCATTCGGCGGCGAGGCGTTCTTCGGCATCGAGCCAGTCGCCTGCCATCACCCCTTGCGCCAATATTTTTAGCCTGGCCATGCGGTGTTGCCGAAAGCGCTGCACAGTATAGGCATGTGCGGGTGTGAGGGCCGTTGTGGCATCATCGAGCCACCGCCGCCGCACTTCGGGCGGGCCCGAAAATAAAAAATCGGTGTGCGGGGTTAGGTGCACCACGCTGCCAAGTGTCCCAAGCTCCTCTTGGCTAACGGCACTGCCGTTGTGCAGCACCGTCCGCTGGCCGCTTTGGGTGGTTTGCGCGAGGGTATCGCCCCCCGTCAGTTCAGCAAACACGCCCCAGCCCTTTTGCCCGTTAGGGGTATGGGCTTTCAGGTCCTGGCCCGTCAGGCCGCGGCCAGGGGCGAGTAAAGCCAAGGCCTCTAGCACACTGGTTTTGCCACTGCCGTTGGGCCCCACCACCCCCACCACGGGGCAGCCTGCAGGTACATGAAGCACCAAAGCTGCGTGGCAGCGAAAGGGCAACAGTTTAAGCGTTTGAATGCGCATGGCCCTACCTTTACGCTGCCGCACCGAGTGGCGCAATGGCTTGCCACCATGGCCGAGTTTCGGCAGCGTAAATTCCATGAAAATGCGCACGGGCACAGTGGTGGTAATTGGGGCCATTTGTTTGGCACTCATTACGGTCGTTTCAGCAGGAATGGGCCGTTATATGGCACAAACAGGGCCTTTGGCAGCACCTGCCCAGGTGGTGATTGAACCAGGCAACGGCCCGCGCACCATTGCCAACAAGCTGTACGCCGCCCAAATCATTGACCACCCCCAAGCCTTTGTGCTGGCGGTGCGGGTACTAGGCCTGGCGGGCACCTTGCAGGCGGGGGAATATACCTTCGACCCTGGCATTTCGTTGCGCGCAACCATTAACAAGTTGGCGCTGGGCGATACCGAAAACCGCAGCCTCACGTTCCCTGAAGGCTTTACCACCGCCCAGATGCTGACCCGCATTGAAGCGGATGCTGGCCTGACCGGCAAGATTGAACAACGCCCCGCTGAAGGCACGCTATTCCCCGATACCTACGCCTTTCGGTTTGGCGTGAAGCGGCAAGATTTACTGGGCACGATGAGTGCCCGCATGGCCGAAGAACTGGCCGGCGCCTGGGCCCAGCGCACCCAGGATTCCCCCCTTAAAACGCCCGAAGAGTTGCTGATTTTAGCCAGTATTGTACAAAAAGAAGCCGCCACGGAAGCCGAGATGCCTTTAGTTGCCGGGGTGTTTATCAATCGGCTCAAGCTGGGGATGAAATTACAAAGCGACCCGACCGTAATTTATGGGGCGAACTTTGACGGCAACATCCGTAAAAAAGACCTTATCGAGCCCCACCCCTTTAACACCTATGTGCATGCGGGCCTGCCCCCCACACCGATTGCCAACCCGGGCCGCGCAGCCTTGCAGGCCGCAGCCAAACCCGCGCAAACCCCCGCGCTGTTTTTTGTCGCCGACCCATCCCGCACCCACCACCTCTTTGCCACCACCTACGCCGAACACCAGCGCAACGTGCAGCGCTACTGGCGCACCGTAAAGGCCCAGCAGCAAATGATTGAACGTGAGAGCAAAACCAAGTAAAGCACGGGTAACGCTAGGAAAGAACTTACCATGCCGCATACCCCTCTGCTCATCACTGTGACTGGCCCCAGCGGCACAGGCAAGGATGCCGTGATTACCGCCCTGATGGCGATGGACGTGACAATTTCGCGCTTCCCCACTGCCACCACGCGCCAACCCCGCCCGGGCGAAATCCCCGGCATCAGTTACCATTTTTTAAGCCACGCGGAATTTGATGCCAAGCTGGCCGCGAATGAATTTTTGGAACACAATCCCAGCTACCATGCCAACAAATATGGGGCACTGCGGGCCGATGTGGAAGCCGTATGGGCGCGTGGTTGCGACGCGATTTCCGACATCAACATTCATGGCGTTCGCGCTTTTCGGGAAAGCTTGGGTGCACGGCATTTTGCAATTTTATTGCTGCCCCCCAGCCGTGACCGTCTGGCCGCCCGCCTGACCCAGCGCAACCCAGCGTTGGCCGAAGAAGGTGCCAAGCGGCTGGCCGCGATGGAGGCCGACTTTGCCCACCTGCACGACCCACACCATAGTTTCACCAACCCCGATATGGTGGGCAGCAAGCTTGGCGACTACGACGCAATTTTTACCAATGATGACCTTGAAGTGACGACCTACGCCGTGCATGCCCGCATTTTGCAGGAACGTGCCGCCCGCGGCGCCTAAATTTTAGGCAACATCGCTGCCACAGGGTGTGGTGCCAAGCTGGCTGTTTCTGGTGCCTGCAGTTGGCCTAAGGGCAGCTTTCTTTTAGGTTATAACCATGAACAAGTATGTGGTGCTCGCGCTCATTCCGCTGCTGGCGGCATGCAGCAGTGCGCCAAGTGTGAAGCGGGGCATTTCCGATGCCCAGTGCATGGGGCTGGCCAGTAGCCTGCAAACCTTACAAGCCGGCGACCCCCTGCCACGGGTGAAGCAAGTGCTGGGCAAACCTAGCCGCAGTTACCGCGTCGGCACCACCTGGGGCGGCAAGCGCGATATTTTGGAATACGACACTGGCCGTACCCCGTGTGCCAGCTATTTGCTGAACTCGCCCCTCAAGTTAGTTTTACAATTTAACGATCAAGGCCAACTGATGAGCTATGGCCGTAATAAATTTGTCCCGATTCAGGGCGCCAGCAGTGTGCGCTTGGGAGGCATTACGGGTGGTAACTAGAATTATTGTTGTCGCATGCATCGGTGTACTGCTCGCCAGCTGCGGCGCGCCGTTCAGTAACTACCGCTTTAAGCGCGAAAGCACGGCGATGGGCTGCCCACCCAGCGAAATTACACGCATTGCCAACACCCGGGCGCGAATTGGTTTAATTCAGCCAGGGCTTACCGAAGCCCACGAATTAAAGTTTTTAGGCCAACCCCAACGCACGCTTACCCTGGCCCGCGCGGGCCAAGCCGATTTGGCGGTTGCCTTTTACCCCCTAAGCCTGGAAACCTGCGGTTGGGTGGCCAACGGGCCGAATTATTTGCCTGTCATTTCCCAGATGGGCCGCAACGGGGTGGTGCTGGGGGTTGGGCAAACCACCTTAATGGAACTGCACGCGCAGGGTTGGGAACTTGGCACCCGACGCGGCTTCCGCAGTGGGCTGCTAAGCTTTGGCCAACACAGTATGTTTGAACCCACCCCTTGGCCCTGGCAGAGCTACGATTATTCCTACCTGCCGCGCCGTTAACGCCTGGAATTTTTCCATCCCCTCACTCCGCCCTTGACGCCTGCCCAAGTGTTAGGCATAAGTCCATCAACCAAAAATCCCCAAGCCCGAGGAGACCTGCATGACCACCGAGCGCACCTTAAGTATTATCAAACCCGATGCGGTGAAAAAGAATGTACTGGGCCAAATTATCGCCCGCTTTGAAGCGGCAGGATTACGCGTTGTGGCCACCAAAAAGGTCTATCTCAATGCCCAGACCGCAGGCGAATTTTACGCCGAACACAGCGCCCGCCCCTTCTTTGGGGAATTGGTCGATTTCATGGTCAGCGGCCCGTGCTACCCACTGGTGCTGGAAGGCGAAAACGCCATTTTGAAAAACCGCGAACTGATGGGCGCCACCAACCCCACCAAGGCCGAAGCCGGCACCATCCGCCACGACTTCGCTTTACCATGCACCGACTTGTCGGCCAACGCGGTGCATGGTTCCGATAGCCCCACCAGTGCCGCGCGGGAAATTGGTTTTTTCTTCAGTGCTGCCGAACTGGCTTAATCGTCTCAAGGATTAAAACAGGCCTGCGGGCCTGTTTTTTATTGTCGTGCCAACCGCAACCGGGTTGACGAAAACGGCCCCACCGCATCACCAACCAGCGCCACCACATGGGTTTGAAACTGCGGTTGCTGTTGCAACAAGGTGGGCGTGCCTGCGGCCCGATGACCAAATTTAAAATTCTCCCCAATCACCACGGCCTTGGCCTGTAACCAACCTATTAAAATTTCCTCAATAAAATCGGCGGGGCTTTGCTGGGCACGGGCGCCATTAAAAGGCAATACGGCCACGCCTTCGGCCCCCGCTTGGTGCAAGGCTAACAGCCGTGCGGGCAGGGTTTGCAGCTGCTGCAAGGGTATTTCGGGGCGCAGGATACTGCGGGGGTGGGGGTCAAAGGTCAGCGCCACCAGCGGCAAAGCCAAAGCCTGAGCTTGCGCCTTGGCATATTGAAGCAAGGAAAGGTGCCCTTGGTGGACGCCATCAAAATTCCCCAAAGCTGCCACGCAGCCTGCCGTAAGGGGCAGCGGAGCAGGGAAGGTGTGGGCCCAAGGCATAGCCCACGGGCTGTAGCACGTTGGCCAAGGGCTTGCCAAGCAGCCCAAAGCATGGCAATTGCCACCTTAGTGCCGGCGTGGCGGAACTGGTAGACGCGGCGGACTCAAAATCCGCAGCCTTCACGGGCGTGTGGGTTCGATTCCCTCCGCCGGCACCATACAGAGGTTTGCACGGAAGATATGTGGCGGCGAAGGGGTACTACGTTTCCCTCCGCCGGCACCAAATAGAAACTCTATGAAAATTTTCCTCGCCTTATTGACGGTGTGCGTTCTGGGGAGCCTCGCTTTGCATGCCCAGACTCTCAGTAGTTTGGAAGCCCAGCTTGCCACCACCCAAACACAATTAAGCAAGCTGCAAGCCAAACTGGCCACGCAGCAACGGCAAACCAAAACCGTGCAGGCCCAGGCCCAGGCCGCCACCCGCTTGCTGCTGCAAACCCAAGCCTTTCCGCCCGCATTGTGGCAGCTGCAAAGCCTGCGCACGGCAGGCGTTGCAGGCGCCCCCTTGCTGGCGGCCACCGCGCGCGCGAAGGTGGGGCAGCTCGGCCAGCTGCAACGGCGCCATACCCAGCTTTTTAACCTTTACGCACAATTGCAAGCCGAACAGGCCACCCTCGCGGCTGTCGCCACCGCCATTCGGCAAACCGAAACCCGCGCCCAACGCCGCCAACGGGCCATACTGGCCGCCGCTGGCCGCGATGCCAGCCAACTGGCGGCCACGCTGCAGGCGACCTTGACCGATAGCCCAACTTTACCAGCATCCCCCGCCGCCGAGCCGCTGCTGCGGCCGGCCGAACCAGCCAAGCCGCCTATGGCCATCGGTAAAAACGAACGCGGCCGCCCGACCCAAGGCAAGGTGGTGGTGGGCTTTCGGCAGGGCGAAGGGGCCGAGCGCGAAGGGGTGGTGCTGGCCGCACCCGCCGGCAGTGTTGTCCGCGCCCCTCTGGCGGGGAAGGTGCTATTTGCCGAAGGCTTTCGGCAGTTTGGCGGCTTGGTGATTGTGGAAGGTGCCGACGGCCACGAAGAAGTGTTGGGCGGCCTGGGCGCCCTGAATGTGCTGGCAGGCCAGCAAGTAAAATTGGGGCAGGCGCTGGGCGAACTTGGCCCACGGGGCAGGTTATACTGGGAAGTGCGCGTGCGCGGTGCCGTACGCAACCCACTGGCGGGGCTGTAGGCATCGCTGCTTTAGCTAAAGGCCAAGCGTGTGGCTCTTGCTATAAACATGGATTTTTCTAAAGGAGAGCCTTAAGTGGGAGCTTAGCTTAATGGTGAGTGGAGGGCAGTCACGATGCCTTGGATGTCAACTTTATTCATATGAATTTGTTGAATAATTTATATAAAATATTAATTAATTTAGACAAATTTTAGCCGATTGTATAATTCTAGGCTTCTGTTTTAGGGCGTTCCATACATACTTCATCCCATACTTTCGCAAAGAATGGCTGAAGTAAGGCTTCAATGTCTGTTTCAAAGCTGACTGATTCAAATAACGTCATGACACGCCCTTTTAAGTATGGCTCTTCCGACACCTTATTAAAGTATCCTGGTGGAACGGCGAGCTTAAAATCCGAAATATTATGCAATCCCACTAGGATATTAAACGGGGGTACATATGAAGTATACTCTTTGTAGAAATGGAGAAAGGATTTTAAACCTGAAGTTAATTGTTGTTCTATATAAGTTGATGGCACCACTCCTCGACACTCATATTTTTTATTCGTCTCTTCGTCTTGCCGGAAACGGTCAAACGCCAGTAGTAACCCATCACTTGAAAGATGGGTAAAACGCATTCTGGGCCTATCTCTATCATTTTCTTTCCCAAGAACAACTTCATAGACTTCCATGCTATCAGGCCAACGATGAAGGGAAGATGACTGCCACCGACCGAGAGGCCTTAACCCTTTACGGACCGTATCCGAAAAAACTACGTTACTTGGACTCCATGTCCCGCTGGGTGTAATAAGAACAAACATCCCAGACGAAGGAATATAGCCCCCGTTCTCATCTCTGAGAGACATTGTGGTTTTAGAGTCAATTGAAGCAACGTGTTTATAATAGAGGTTTTCGGGGTTTACCTTTACCTCTACAAGTTTTGGTTTGTTAAGAGAGGATTTAAGAATCTTAACCAAGCTTTGGGTTAAAGCGTCTCTTTGTTGTTTTATAGCTTCATCGGAAGCCCCTGCTTCTAAATGAAATCCAAGAGGGGCCCGTTTATTTCTCAAATCAAAAGGAAGGTCTTCAAAACTTCCATAAGCGGTATTCATTATAGGAAGAATTTTCTCAAAGCCTAATGACTTCAGAGCATAACCATACTCAATCATCACATTAGGGTTGGGGCACTTTTTACCATTTTCTGTTGACCCAACCAGAGAAAAATCAGGGATAAAAACCTCACAAGCATCGATTTTGCTTAAGATCGTTTGAACAATATCTGGGTGCCCCATCACACCTTGTGTGTCTTGGTCTACAACTATGGCGTCTCTGGGGGCATCCTCTACTTCTGGCTCTGAATTTAATTGTGCCGCAGCTTTCTCTAAACAGCGATGTATGAAATTTCTATTCGTCCGCTTGTCTAGGTCGCTTTGCCAGGAGAAAAAGAGAGTTCCCATTTTTACCTCTATTTATGGTGGGCGAGGCTGGGTTCGAACCAGCGACCAAGGCATTATGAGTGCCCTGCTCTCACCGCTGAGCTACTCGCCCCACCGCTACGGCTTATAATCCAGATTCAACTTTCCTGAAAGCCCTGCTGGGCACAGTTTTTCGTTGTACTCTACGCCTTCTTTTTCTTGTCGGGGCTTAATACCAGCGTCATGAAGCGGCCTTCGAGGCCACTGCGGAAATCGACTTTGGCGTATTCATAGGTATCGGCAATCAGGCGGTCGAGCATCTGCTGCCCCTGTTCCTGGTGGGTGGTCTCGCGGCCTCGAAAACGCAGGTTAATTTTGGCCTTGTTGCCGTCTTCCAAAAATTCCCGAATCTTGCGTAGCTTGACCTGGTAATCATTTTCTTCGGTACCGGGGCGGAAGACCATTTCCTTCACTTCCATCACGGTCTGGTTCTTTTTGGCTTCGCTCTTCCGCTTGGCTTCTTGGAAGCGGAACTTGCCGTAATCGAGAATTTTGCAAATCGGTGGCGCCACGTTAGGCGAAATCTCGACCAAGTCCAGCCCCAGGGTTTGTGCTTTAAAGTAGGCGTCGCGGCTGCTCATCACGCCAAAATTTTCGCCCTCAGGCCCAATCACGCGCACGGTGGGGACGCGGATATCGTTGTTAATGCGGTGTTCGTATTGCCGGTTGCGATCCGGGGTACCCTTAAAACGGCCGATGGGAGCGTGCTTTCATTAATTATCTTGGCTTATATTTAACAGATTGCCCGCATAATTCAAGTGGCTTGCCGCCTGCGCCGAGTTCTTATACTGTTTTTTAACAACAGAAAGCCCGCCTTATGCAAACGCTCTATACCGCCACAGCTATAGTCACCAATGGTCGCAACGGTCATGGCGAAACAAATGATGGCCGCCTGAAGGTGGAATTAAGCCACCCCGTGATTCAGCCGCGCCCCGCCACGGGGACCGACCCCGAACAGCTGTTTGCCGTAGGCTACGCAGGCTGCTACGGCGGCGCCTGCGCCTATGCGGCGAAGCTGTTAAACCTTGAACTGGCCGCCGCGCCCGAAGTGCGCAGCGAAGTAAGCCTGATGAAGCGCGATGATGAAGGCTTTAGTGTACGCGTGCAGCTGCACCTCACCTTGCAAGGTGTCAGCCAGGCACAGGCTGAAGCGATTGCCAGCAAGGGGCATGCCATCTGCCCCTACAGCGATGTGTTGAAGGCGGGCGTGGTGGCCACCGACGTGGTGGGCGTGCCGATTGCGGCCTAATTGGCGGGTTCAGCCAGTGCGGCTTGCAGCGCTGCAGCAAAGGCCCCGTAACTTAAATTGACGGGGCCCGATTGCTTGATAAGCAACTGGCGCTGTGCATTCAAAACATAGTTTTCGGGCACGCCCGTGCCCTGCAACGTGCCAAACGCCAAGGTGCGGGAAGGGTCGTTCAGCCAATACAGGTTGGGCGCTTGCGGCAAGTTTAATTTTTTGAGGGCAGCGGTGCGCGCAGCCGGCTGTTCATCGATATTTACCGCCACCAGCGCCACCTGCGGGTTGGCCTGGGCGTAAGCGATTTTTTTTGGCAGCTCGGCCATGCACACGCCGCACCAGCTGGCCCAGGTGGTAAGTAAAATCGTGGGTTGCGGCACTGAAGCCAGTTCGGGCAAAGCAGGGAAGGGCTGTGCCACTACAGCGGTTACGGTGGGCGTGGTGCGGAAGCTGCCACTGAACCAGATGCCTGCGCCCAGCAATAACAGCACAAATAGGGCGGCCAGCCGTTTCATCGGGTGCGATGTTTAAGCCATAGGTACAATACACTCAGCAGCAAGGTTTCAAGCCCCACGAACAATGCCAGCCAGATGAACGTGCCCTGCGTAAAGCCGTAGCTATGCAACCCAACCCCCAGCAAATTGACGCCAAACCAGGCCAGCGCCACCACCACAGGCGTGATTGCCACCCCGACCACCAGCCCCAGCGGCGTAAACACCCCGCTGATACGGGCATGCAGCACCCACACCAGCCACAGGGTAAGCAGCAGCGCGCCGTTTTCCTTGGGGTCCCAGCCCCAAAAGCGGCCCCAGGATTGGTCGGCCCAGATGCCCCCGAGCAGAGTTCCTGTGGCGGTAAAAGCCAGAGCGCTGAGCGTGAGCAGCTGCAGCGGTGCAAGGTCGGTGGCCGTAAATTTTACGGTTTGTGGTTGCCTTACCGCGCCCAGCAACATGCCATGTGCCCAGGCCCCGGCCAGCAGCGCCAGCGCGTAGCCAACCGTAATCACCAGCACGTGGGTGAGCAGCCAAAAGCTGGTATCGAGCACGGCCGTGAGCACTCCCAAGGTATCGCCACCCGCCGCCGCATAGCGTAGACCCAAGGCCTGCAAGGCCAGGCCCAAAGTGGCCCCCAACCAT
>JAIXUT010000117.1 GCA_027483385.1 Alphaproteobacteria bacterium | reverse complement strand
CCAAGCCATTTGCAATACGGATACAATTGTGTTGAACGCGACGCTTTCTGGGGTAGCCACCAATATGGTTTGGCAGAAGAACGTCGCCTTTGGGACATTTATCACCCCTGATACACAGCCCTTCGCTAAATTTGTGCTCAATGCCACGGGAAAGCTACTGGATAGCCTCAGTTTTGGCGCCATGAGCAACGACCCAGGGGCTAATGTATGTCAAGGAGGATTGGACACGGTTAAGATTTACATTTTGCATCCTGCGGTGCCCCTAGTGGCGGAGGGCGATACCATTAATGCGGGCAGTTCCATAAACTTGACGGCAACTGGATGTACTGGGCCGAGTTTTACGCTGCGTTGGTACCAAGTCGCCGACGATGCTCCCGTTTCGATGCCAGTCAGTCCCTTGCAAACTACCGCTTATTATGCTCGTTGCGAACAAACCCGTCTCAGTGTAACTTGTCAAAGTGGCAAGTCAACGGAGTTTATAGTGACGGTTTTGCCTGCTCTGACTAGCGTGATTTATGTCAACGTGGCCAACAACGCTCCCGGACAGGATGGCAGTAGTTGGAGCAAAGCCTTCGCCTCCTTGCAACAAGGACTGACCGCTGCCGCGGCCTTGAAGGCATCAGTAAGCACGGTGCAGGTTTGGGTGGCGCAGGGTACTTACAAGCCAGGCACATTGCGCAAAGACGTTTTCTCCATTCCATCAGGTGTGAAAGTATTCGGTGGATTTGTTGGCACGGAAACCCTACTCTCAGAACGCAACTGGAAAACCAACTTGACCATCCTCAGTGGAGAGATTGGGACCAGCGTTCCAGATGACAATACGTACCACGTCGTTTTGTTTAAGTCTACCAACGACACCACCCAACTCGACGGATTCCGAGTCGTAAGAGGCTTTGCTGAATTTTTCGCGGGCAACCAGACCAATAACTTGGACGACCCTAGTATTCAGGCCTCAGGAGGAGGTATTTTGGCGATTGAAAAAAGTAAAGGACTTATTATCAATTGTACCATCACTGACAACCGAGCCACTGGCGGTGGCGGGATGCACCTACGCGACAGCTCACATCTTCACATCATCCAGAGTGTTATTTTTGGCAATGAAGCCACCTTTGGTGGTGGGGTGTATTTGTTGGGTGGAAGCCAACCGTATTTTGAAAACGTATTGTTTGCCATCAACAAAGGGTTGGGGGGAGGACTGTACGTCAACCAAAGCCAACCTAGGTTGATGAATTGCACGATTGCTTCCAACAAAGATGGAAGCAATAACGTGGGTGGCGTTTATAACTCCAATTCGACAACGACAATTCAGAACAGTATTTTGTGGGGCAATACGCCGCTGCAATCCACCGCTGGCAGCAACATCACCAACAGTATTGTGGAGGGAGGCTATACCGGTACGGGCAACCTGAGCCTGAATCCGTTGTTTGTCAACCCCAATCCTACAGGACTGGCCCCTATGGGTGTGTTGGGTGATTATCATTTGCAGGTTTGTTCTCCAGCCATCAACTCGGGCAGCAATGCAGGTGCACCAAATGTAGATTTGGACGGTAATGCACGTCCTTTTCCGATTGGAATCGGAATTGCCGACATGGGCGTTTACGAAAGTCAAAGTGCGGGTAGCAGCGGACCCAATAGCCTGACCGTGACGGAGCCTATTACCTCAGGCACGGTGTTGAAGGTGGCGGGTAAGATTACGGCGACCAATCAAATTTCGGGTGCGAAGGTGGTATATCAGGCCACTAATTCGGTGACACTATCCCCTGGTTTTTCAGCCACGGGCAATAGCTTTCTGGCAGTCATCGGTGATTGTTCAACTCCAGTTCCGGCAGCAGTAGGTTCGGAAGAAAGTTTGAATCAAAAATAAACTGTTGTCAAATACCTCCTCATCCCTTTGGTGAAAGCATGACAAATCTGACGTCATGCTTTGCCAAAGGGATTGTTTATTTGCGGCCAATCTCTTTTATCTTTAGCACATAACCACTTTATTGAAGATTTTTAAGGTTTAATTTTATTGGAATTAAAAAGAACTATGAACCCTTCCCAACTTTCTATCGGAGTCGTTGGACTCGGCTTGATGGGCTGCAGCATCACAACATGTTTGTTATTGGCGGGGCACCGAGTGGTGGCCGTGGCGCCGCTTCCGATGGATGTACCCACGGCGCACCCACGTATCCATGAACACCTCAAAAAATCGTTGGAAGAGGGCCTAACCACGCATGCTCCCGACCATTTTTTTGAAGCACTGGTGATTACCGAAGACTACGGTGCGCTTGTCGATTGTCAACTGGTGATTGAATGTACGCTAGAAAATCTTGATATTAAGAAATCCGTGTACGAAAAAATAGAGGCTGTGGTGACGACGGATGCCGTGATTACGAGCAATACGTCGGCCATTCCCATTAGTATTTTACAAAAAGAAGTACGTCATCCTGAACGTTTTTTGGGGTTGCATTGGGCAGAGCCCTCCCATACGACGCGCTTTTTGGAGGTGATTTGTGGAGACCTCAGCGACGTGACCAAGGGCGAATGGCTGTATGAACTTTCTCATGCTTGGGGCAAAGAACCCACGCTTGTACGTAAAGATATTCGGGGTTTTATTACCAATCGTCTCATGTATGCGCTGTACCGGGAAGCGTTTAATCTGGTCGAAAATGGCTACGCCACGGTCGAAGATGTAGACCGTGCCTGCCGAAATAACGGGGGTTATTGGATGACGTTGGCCGGGCCTTTTCGTTGGATGGATTTGACGGGCGTACCAGCCTACCATACGGTACTCAAAGATTTGTTTCCAACCCTGAGCACAAGTACCGAAGTGCCTGCGTTGATTGACGACATTGTGAAAGCGGGTGGTAAGGGGGTGGCAAATGCCCACGGATTTTACTCGTATACGCCCGAAGAAGCTCAGTTGTGGCGCGAAACGTTCGAAGCCTTTAGTTACGAAATTCGTGAACTAGCGCTCAAATACCCTGCCGACGTGGTCAAAAAGAAGTTGAAAAGTAAGGAGTGAGTTGGGCACAAATACTCACTCCTTACAACGGATTGCTTAAATAATATTGGCCGTTTGTTCCTTTATTTTCTCCAATTCATCTTTCATCTGCACCACCAAGTGCTGGATGGCCGAGTCGTTGGCTTTGGAGCCGATAGTGTTGACCTCACGGCCGATTTCCTGTGAAATAAAATTGAGTTTTTTGCCGTTGCTCTCTTTGCTTTGGAGGGTCTCAATAAAATACGTGAGGTGGTTTTTGAGACGAACTTTTTCCTCAGAAATATCAAATTTTTCGATGTAATACACGAGCTCTTGCTCAAAGCGATTTTGATCAAAAGATTCATCGCCGAGTAAATCACGGACGTTTTTGCGGAGCCGTTCCCGCACCCCCGGAATACGAAATTTGTCTAATTCCTCAATTTCTATGAGAATGTCAGTGATTCTCTGAATGGCATCTTTGAAGGCTTTGTTGAGTGCAACGCCTTCTTGGATTCTAAATTCAGTGCATTTTCTGAGGGCTTCGTGTACCGTTTTTTGAATCAACGCCAAATCCGCCACTTGTTGG
>JAIXUT010000058.1 GCA_027483385.1 Alphaproteobacteria bacterium | reverse complement strand
GTTCCTGATAAAAGGCCGCAATGCTGGACAGGGTAGTATTTCCCGGTAAATCATAGTTTAGTAAGAATATCCACCAGTTTTTCAGGCATTGAAAAGAAAGGTGAGTGACTGCTTGCTAAAGTATACAATTTCTGAATAGGTACATTCTCGGTTAAACCGGTTTTATTCAGATCCTTAGATTGCGTGCAAAGTATATATACTTTTGGAATAGCGCCGTAACGGGAATCCGTTACATTGACAGGTGTACCTAAGCATGCCATCGACTGGGGACCGACATGCGCTTTGGCAAATTCTATGTCATCAGTAGAACAATCGTGATAAAATAATTGGCTGACCCGATTAGGTTCAATAACAGAGGTCTTTTTGTCGTCCGAAAGGATTAGGCTGCTGGTCAATGACGGACCTGCTTCTGGTTTGCTGGCAGCCTTATTGAGATTCTCAGCTTTTCCTGCCAGGGCAAATACAGACTCGCCATTTTTGGGCATAAAGGCATCTAAAAATACCAGCTTCGCCACTTTTTGTTTCCCCAATACTTCAGCGGCCTGTGCAATCACAACACCCGCCATTGAGTGTCCAACCAGAATAACAGGACCCGTTTGGGCATTGGCAATATTAACCACTTTTTTTACGTAATCATCAAGCGTAACCGTAGCAGGCGGTGTTTTGTCGTCGCCATGACCGGGCAAATCAAGGACTACTGCCCGATTACCTTTAGCTTCCAGTAAGGGAACTACTTTCTTCCAGCACCAGGCTCCGTGCCAGCCCCCATGAACTAATATATATGTTTTGGACTGTGCGTGCGAAATAGTTTGAAGAAGCCCGATAATCAGTACTGAAAGTAATTTGGTTTTCATGTTTGCAGCGGTTTAATATCCGCTGCAAATGTATTGGACTGCAGCTGGAAAGAACAAGTAGAAAAACGACATCTGTATTACCCTGAAATACCTCATTGAATAAACATTTTAGGCGGCTTTTGCGAGGTGTGTACCGATTTAAACACTAGGTTATTTCGGTACACTTTTGCATGTTCCTGATACTCTACTCAACATAAAATTCAGTATGAAACTATTATGGAAACCGACTTTTTGGCCTGTATTACTGCTTTTTATCTCGGGTTTTCAGGAAATCTGTACCTCTGTTTATATGAGACCTCTATGTTGTCCTAATCAATCCAGCAGGGTCGGGAAGCACTCCTTTTTTAGCAGGTAATCCATAATGTAATGATACCATAAGGAAACGTAATGCTGGCTCCTGAAAAATTGAACGTAAGGGTTAGAAAAAACACTATGTTTATGTAGGTAACCTATTAGTTACCTCAGGTTACTTAACCCGATCATTTTGTTTGGTAACCTGAAATTGGGGAAGAAAAGGTTACCAGATTATACGTTTAGGTTACCTGCCGATAGATTACCTAAGATGAATGATAGTCCTCGGGGCGTTTTTAGCCTCTTACAAATATCGATTCAGGAAATCAAGTTTATTTCCTACGCACATATTTTCATATTTTTTTCAGTCTTAGCTATTTCTTTATCAGTAAAATTCCAGCTAAAACTAACATTAGACCTATTCCCTTCACCCAATTAAAGGGTTTTACAGGCATACCGAATAAGCCATAATGGTCCAACAATAGTGACATAGCCATTTGTCCACAAATGACAAGTCCTAGAAAAATGGCTATTCCTAGCTTAGGTGAGGCAACTATGGTTGAAATAATATAAAATGCACCCACCAGCCCCCCAAGCCACGCATAAGGTGGAGACTGACCGAGTTGTAAGAATGATTTATATAATGCCGTAGGATTACTTACGCTATAAATAATTAACGCAATTGTACCTACCGAAAATGAAATCAATGACGACGTGATCGCATTACCCGAAAAAGAAGTAAGCTTATTGTTAAAAGCAATTTGCAGTGGCAAGACAAACCCAGCTGTTAAGGCTAATATTAAATAAATCTTGTTCATTTCTTTTTTGTTGCTAAAACCCACTGATTATCTGTTTCGGTCGTACTGTCCGAGGATTCCTTCAATATAAAATGTTTAAGTTTTTTATTGAATTTTCTTTTCAGTCTATTGTTAGGAAAATTTTTAGGGCCTAAGACGATAACTTCTGAATGGATTAGGTCATCCTTATTGTCATAGTAGTACACTAAAGAAAGATCACATTTTTGGGGATTAATTTCTACCACCCAATATCCAATTGATGGCATGTGTAGATTACGGCTAGTCGATTCACTGAAGCCATTTGTCTCAATGGATATAAGTATTGGGAGTATACAGATAAGTGTTTTCATAATAATGTAGTTGAATTAGTTTTGAAGAATGTAGTGTTTGAACAGGCAGGAAAAGGACATTTTCAGGGTAGAAGCATTTTAATGCAACTCATAACGAAGAAACACTCCTGGATTATAAAGTGTGGAAATGGTCTTTCCCCGTTGGTCAATATTTAAGGCAATACCCACCACCGTTTGTCTTATATGAAGCCCAGCCCGAAAATTTTGAAAACTTCTGTTGTGATGTTTAGGGCCATAATTGGTCATAAACTGGGCACGTGAATAAAAATGAATACGTTCAGTAATTGCGGGAGTATACTCCAACAGTATCATCATTTCTACGGAACCATTTTTTTTAAGATCAACACGTGGAACCAAAAAAGCCTGGAAGTCACGATGTGCATATCGAAATTGAAGAGATACTGCTGGAGAGATGCCTGGTTTACTGGCATAAAATGTGCCTAACCCAAGCTTGAGAAATCGCATTATTGAATATGTAACATAAGATTGGCTCATCAATTCATTCATGTCATCACCTTCATAAAATGCATGAAGCGATGATGTATGCATAAAACCAAATCGGGAACTTCCAAGGCTTTTTGAAATAGTATGCTGGTAGAAGTAATTCTGTTTACCCACCATTGTTTCAATAGTGGTGGGTTGTGCGTTAACGGCAGCCACGGCGACCATCCCAGCAAAGACGAGTACCCCGCGGATCATAATGGATGGCTTTTCAATATTTTGTAATCTACCGAAAGTGCTCCACCTCCTGAAATGAAAAGCATTACGCACATGGCTAACACAAGTATGTGATATTCAAAGCCTTCACCAGCATTTGTGCCCGACCAGTTCATGTAAAATCCATAATCGAAATGATAGGTGGCCATTCCAATGAAGATTCCGAAAACACCTAATGCGGCAACTCGGGTCAGTAGTCCTGTCACTAGCATCAATGATCCAAAGAATTGAATGCAGATTACTGCATACCCAATGAGCGCAGGTAATCCCATATTGGCAGAAAGAAATTCGATGGTGGATTGTAATCCAAAACCACCAAACCAACCGAGCATACTCTGGGCACCATGTGAGAAGAGAACAATTCCCAGAGCAAAACGAATGGCTGTTGCTCCCCAGTTTTCAGTTGTGGTTATTAGTTGTGTTTTCATTTTAATTATTGTTTTGCTGTTAGAAATGTGAAGTTTTCTGTGTCGGATTTCAAGTCGGCTTTAAGTTGTTGGGTAAGCGTAGCAATGCGTTGCCCAAAAAGTTCAGCAGTATTCAGATCTGCTGGATCGTAAAATTCTTCATGGGAATTACTGGATAAGGTCATCAATCCTAGATAGCTGGCCATTCCATTGGGCTCGGACAATTGTTTACCGGCAGAATCGTATTGAGGCATTATTCCAAGCGGGATCCATAACATACCATGTTGAGCAGCGAAAATGGAT
>JAIXUT010000193.1 GCA_027483385.1 Alphaproteobacteria bacterium | reverse complement strand
TCAATCAGTAAACCATTTAACCAATAACGGATTACATTCCCCCATGGGCGACCTAACCATCAATAAAGAAAAGATACTTCAGGCCCTCAGTACCGTTCAGGAACCTGACCTCAAGAAAGACCTCGTGACCCTCGGCATGATTCGCGATGTTGAAACAGGCATTGACCTCATCAGCTTTACCGTGGTGCTTACAACGCCCGCGTGTCCGCTCAAAGAACTCATTCGGAAAGAATGTACGGATGCCATTCACAAATTTTTCGGTGACCACATTCGGGTAGATATAAAACTTACCGCCGACGTTACAACGTCGCGCACGGGCGGACCAGTGGTGCCGCAGGTAAAAAACATCATTGCGGTAGCCTCGGGAAAAGGAGGCGTCGGCAAATCGACCGTTACGGCCAACTTAGCCATGGCGCTTTCGCGCTCAGGGGCCAAAGTCGGAATTCTTGACGCTGATATTTACGGACCATCCATGCCCGTTATGTTTGGAGCCGAAGACATGCAGCCCCGAATCGTGCAGCGCGACGGTCGCAACATGATGGTCCCCATCCAACAATGGGGTATTAAATTAATTTCGATGGGCTTTTTGGTCCCCGCCGACAGTGCCACCGTCTGGCGCGGCCCCATGGCCAGTACGGCATTACGCCAATTGATTGGCGACGTAGAATGGGGCGAACTGGATTACCTGCTCATTGACTTACCTCCGGGCACCAGCGATATTCACCTGACACTTGTACAGGCGTTGCCCGTTACGGGAGCGGTCATCGTGACTACACCTCAAAAGGTGGCTTTAGCCGACGCCATCAAAGGCTTGGCCATGTTTCGACAGCCGCAAATCAACGTGCCAGTTTTGGGAATTGTGGAAAATATGTCCTACTTTACTCCTGCCGAATTGCCCAACAATAAATATTATCTTTTTGGGAAAGACGGTGGGCAGCAATTGGCCGACAAATTTAACGTTCAGGAATTAGGACACATTGCGTTGGTGCAGGAAATTCGCGAGGGCGGTGACGAAGGTCGACCAGCGTATTTGAGCGATGACCTCATCACCAAAGAAGCTTTTCAGGAAGCGGCCGAAAACCTCGCGCAGCAAGTAGCCATTCGCAACGCTACCTTGGCCAAAACCAAGCAGGTAGAGATTAGAGTATAACTGAAAATAGCATCTTAGCGCATTATTTTATAAAAAATGGAAACACTTCAAGCTGATTCACTTAAAGCTCGCGTCGAAATGGCGCTCAACAGCATCCGCCCTTATCTGGAAGCTGACGGCGGCAACGTAGCGGTGAAAGAGATTACCGACGACATGACGGTTCGACTCGAACTTGTTGGTTCATGCAGCTCATGCCCCATGTCAACCATGACCTTCAAGGCAGGACTAGAGGAGGCAATTTTAAAATCTGTTCCTGAAATCAAAAAAGTAGAGGCCATCAACCTCACTCCTGCCTATTAAAATCATGAAGGGTTCAAAAAACGTTTTGAACCCTTCATGATTTAGTAATTCCACCACTCTTTGACGGGATACTCACCGCTCCCAATTTCCACTTTTTCGCCAATCATGGGTGTCGTAATGGGTTGATTCAAGGCTTTTGCTTTTTTCGTCACGCGTTCGATGGATTCATTCCACGGATGCAACGCCAGCGTAAATTTGCTCCAATGGACAGGCAAAAGTAATTTAGCTCGCAACTCAACCGCGGCTTGGGCTGTTTCTTCGGGCATCAGGTGAATGTACTTCCAATAGTCGTTGTATTGCCCACATTCCAAAATAGCCAAGTCGAACGGGCCGTATTTTTCTCCAATTTCTTTAAAGTGCGTATCATATCCCGAATCCCCGCCAACATAGATGCTGTGCTGCGGTGTTTTTAGAATAAACGACGACCAAAACGTCTGCATCCGCTTAAAACCACGCCCTGAAAAATGTCGGGCCGGCGCAGCAGTGATGTCAAACGTACTGTCGAGTGCTGTTTTTTCCCACCAATCCAGTTCCGTAATCTGAGACTCATCATATCCCCAATGCGCCAAATGCGACCCTACCCCCAAAGATGTAATGACCCGCTTTACCTTGGGCTGTAGCTTTTTGACCGTTTCATAATCCAAATGATCGTAATGGTCGTGCGTAATAATCAGCAGGTCGAGTTCAGGAAAATCATCAATTGAATACACATTGCTTCCGTTGTAATTAGCCCCAAAAAAAGATATTGGCGAGGCATTTCCGCTAAAAACGGGATCTACCAGTATATTTTTTCCGTCGATATGCATAAAATAGGAAGAATGCCCAAACCAAACCACCACGGGTTTATCGGATGAGAGGTTCTTTAAATCGGTCTTGACCGAAGGCAGTGTTTTGCTCGGCTCTTTGTTTTCAACCTTTGGAATATACAGTTTTAAGATGTCAAAATAAGTAACGCCTTCGGCCAAATCAGGGGTAAAGTGCTCATTTTGAAAGGCTCCGTTTTTGTAATGTGGCGAAGTACGAATACGTTCGAGGCGGATTTCGGCAGGATTTTTTCCGAATTGTGGCTGCTGCATGTATACGTACCCACTCAGGGCAATGACCGCAATGAGAATGAATAAAATCAACATTGTATTTTTTAATTTGCGAAACATGGGTTGCTAAATTATCAATTAATAAGTGAGTGCTTACTTACTGTTTGACCACACAAATTGTGCGTTTAAAAAATTGGACTCCTTAACTTTTGAGTTTATTCTGTTGATACTTAGATTTCAGAAATGAGAGCGTTTGCTCAATAAATGCCTCAGAAGGTTGCTGCATCAACTGATTACTCAAGCCGTCGAGCAGCATGACTAACAACAAAACTTCTTTTTCGGGTTCGGCGTAGCCCAGTTGGCGAAATGCGTCGGTGATGACTTCCACCAACTCAAGATAATAACCACTCGGACGGTACGACTGCCCTCGGTATTTTTTCTGCCATTTGAGAGAAAACTGTAGTTTCCAAAACTCGCGTTCTTCGCTAAATAGCTTCACGGGCAGTTCAATCGTGGCGTGAATCTTGGCCAAAGGCTCCCCCAATGCAACAATGGATTTGACATGCCGGGCCATTCGTTCTTCACTCATGGCCAAAATAGCATCCATTAATCCTTCCTTATTGGTAAAAAGAAAAAAAATCAGTCCTTCCGAAACTCCCGCTTCTTTGGCAATCTGACTCGTGGGAGTCGTATCAAATCCATGTTCTGCAAAAAGTTTTAGTGCTGTTTCTAGAATCAGTTCCTTCTTTTCAGTCATAACTAAAAGTGAGTAATCACTTACAAAACTAAAATTAGCCTTCTAGGGTTCCCTATGTTTAAAATTTAGTAAAAAATACCATGATTTATTTACGACACCCAGCCTTTCAGTAATCCCTGATGGTCATGTTGGAGAAGCAATTCAAACAGGCGCGTTGTAGCGGCGGCATCGCCCATGGCGCGGTGGTGATTGGTGTGCTGAATTTGTAAATCTCGGCAAATATTACCCAAGCTATACGATTTGTAGCCCGGAAAAATCTTACGGCTTAGTCGAACGGTACACAGCGTATCACGGTCAAAATACTCATCTAAACGCCCAAATTCGCGCTTTACAAATCCATAATCGAAGGTGACATTATGCGCCACAAAAGCGGCGTTTTGGGTCAATCGGCGCACATCATCCGCAATTTCTTCAAACGTTGGCGCGTCTTTGACCATTTGATTATCAATCCCCGTCAGTTGGGTGATAAACCCTGGAATCCAGCACTTGGGATTGATGAGACTTTGATAAGAGTCGATGACCTGCTGGCCATCGTGACGCAAAATGGCAATTTCGGTAATGCGGCTCGTATCGTACGCGCCGCCGGTGGTTTCAATATCTACAATGGCAAACATAAAAGAGCGTATATGAGGCACAAAAATACGGGAAAAATACCGAAAGGATACGGGCAAACGCCCGTTGATTTACCCTCTTCTCAAATCGCAATTTTGTAGGGCACATTCAACCCTTAATGTTATGACAGTTATACACCTTGCTCGAACGCCTAATGGCTTAGAAGGGCTCCGTTTGCCGCTAAACTCCCACAAAGTATTCGTTCCCCTGCGCGACATCATGCGCCTTGAAGGCCAGCGCAATTACACCCTGTTTGTCCTCAAAAACGGTCAAAAAATATTGGTTTCAAAAACCATTGGTTTCTACGAAGAGCTACTGCCGCCCAACTTTCTTCGCGTCAATCGAGGTTGTATTATCAATACCGCATACTTAGACGTTTCGTTGGGTGAACATTTCAGACTAAGAGACGGGTATGAAATTCCAGTATCACGAAGAAAAATAAAACAACTCGAAGCCCTGCGAGACGTTGCCTAAACAAAGAGGCAATGCCTTCGACGCGAAAGCATTGCCTCTAATAAAACCCTAAATGAAGGCT
>JAIXUT010000165.1 GCA_027483385.1 Alphaproteobacteria bacterium | reverse complement strand
TAGTTTTCTTTTGCTGCCTTTGTTTTTAAAGGCACAAAAACCCGTTGTAAACGCCAATAAACAAATGTTTAACGAGGTTTTTGGCAATCATAATCAGTACATTTTGCCCGTTGATAAAGCTTCGGTGATCGGGAGTTACCCACTGGGAGTAAGTGAACAAAAGACGGTCCACGTTTTATTTCCTTCCGAAATCAAGGAAGTTGACGTGGGTAATCAAAACGTAGTTGTGCAGGTTACCGAAGCTTTCAATAACGTTCTGCGGGTGAAGGCAAACGCACGAAGTACCTTTAAGGAAACCAACGTTACGGTGATCTGTAAAGACGGCAAACTTTACAGTTTCCTTGCCAATTATCAGGATAATCCGGAGGTCATCAACCTCTCGATCGGACATAATCAAACCGCCGATGAACGAATTTCCAGGGAGCTGGGCATTAACTTTCATCACCAAAAAGTGCTTGATGAAAATGACGAAAGCTTCACTGAGATTCAGGATCTCAGCGAACAGGCACTTGACAAACGCAGATACATTGCCAACGTAGGGGTGTATACAATGAAAGTAACGGCCTTGTTACGCGGCATCTACACCAAAGGCGATAATCTCTATTATCAGGTGGAGATCCGGAACCGCTCTGAAATAGACTACAGGATTGATTTTGCGAAAGTGTTTCTCTCCGATATTTCCGAAATCAGGCGCGTAGCCGTTCAGGAAGAGGAAATCCCCGTCAAATACCACCTCCCGACCGACAGAAACATTCCCGGTAATACGGACAAAATGTTTGTTTTTGTTGTCCCTGTCCGGGCAATTTCAGCGTCAAAGCAAGTTGATTTTGAACTCTTTGAAGAGAAAGGAGCACGCCATTTACGTTTTACCATATCGCACAAACTGTTACAACGCGCCCGGCAATTATGAGATATTTAACCGTCATTTTACTGCTTTTTTCGGGTTTGGCTCATGGCCAAACCCATCTCAGAGGTCAGCGTTATATTCAGATCGAAGCAGGAGCCTACGATAAATTGCTGCCCGGCGTTCAAAAAGGACAAATGAATTATCATTGCCGAATCGGGCTGGGGTCTTACTCCAAACGCCTGAGAGGGGGATTGTTCTATCTGGGGTATGCCACCAAATCAACGCCCCTTATAGATGATGAAGGGAATCAGGTGGGAGCGGTAATACCCGTCAGTCAATATACAGCCGGGTATCAGTACGAGCTTAACCTCGTTGAAAACGCCGCGAAAACATTTCTGATCAAGCTGCCTTTTGGCGGGTTGCTGGGGTACGAGAGTCTTAACGGCAATAAGCCCAAATATGGCTCCTTTACGCTGCAAAAACACTCTGATCTTCTGCTAAGTATTACCGCAGGGCTGGAAGTCGAAATCCACAGTTTTATTGTCGGTTATCGTCAGGCATATCACTTTACCGGCAACTACCAAAAATTTGGCTCATACCCGTATGTCGGTCTTAAAATCCATTTTTTCCAATGAAATACATACTTATTTTTTTGGCCCTGATTGCCGCTCTCAGCTCATGTAACACTCCTATAGAGGTTGACGTGAAACCGGGCCTGGATACGGTCAAAATCATCTCTCGTGACACGGTTTATATCATCAAAAAAGATACCATAAGAATCACCGATACTGTTTACGTTAAGCCGGATACAGGCAGTACCGAGTTTAATTTACTCATTGTTCCCGCTTCTTTTAAGGTGGATACGCTGCCTGACGGCAGCCTCGCCGCAGAGCTGGAGCTTTATATGCGTCAGCTTCACTTTAACCGTGATGCAAAGTACTATCTGCAATTTGAATCGGACCGGTTCGGTTACTTTGAGTTCATAAACAACAATCTGATCGACAGACTTCTCCCCGGCGATAAGATTCTGTTTACGTATCAAATCTTCGGGAAATATCATCTTAAAGGTCGATATATCACGCAATCCAACGGAAATCATACCCTTACATTTAGAATATGGGATGAAAAGGTTTCCAAAAAATCATCAATCACGTTTAAACTCTGAACAAAATGGAAATTACCGGAAAAATAATTGATATACTCCCTGCTCAGGAAGGAGAAGGTAAAAACGGAACATGGAAAAAGCAAAATATCATCATTGAATACGGTGATAAATACCCCCGGAAGGTTTGCGTCAGTCTTTGGGGAGAACCGGCCAATCAGGAAAAATCAGTGGTTGGAAAAGAAGTGGAAATCTCTTTGAATCTTGAGAGTCAGGAAAATAACGGACGTTGGTACACCGAAGTGAAAGCATGGAAGTTTAAGATCCTATGCCTGGTGCTGTTTTTTTGCCTTGTTGGATGTGAGGAAAAAAGCGCTTACAAACCTTATTTAGGAGAGTGGAATAATGTAGGAACCGCTTTTTATGTCAACCAATGGGTGTTTACAGAATCAAACAATAAGTTACATGCAAAATTAATCAAACAGCTTAAAGCAGATGCTCCCCCTATGGTATTGGAATATGCAGCGGATGTCGATGAGAACGGTAATATCGTGATACATGCAGAACTTGATATGAAAGGAAATGTAACGGATGATAAATTATTCCTTTCAGGTAAAATATACCAAAAAAATAAATAAAAATTTTTAATATGTTGCATTGTCGGTTAATTTTGTGCGTGGTTTATGAGGTTTGTTCTTTTGTCTACATGTGAGTAGGGTAATTGTGGTTGTTCCTTTGTAGCAACAGGAGCCTTTTTGCAAAGGAAGCAACTATAATGCGAACAGTAGGATTTACCCTGGAACTTAGTGAATCAGTTGAAATGTCGGCAATCAAATTGATTACCGAAGACATTATTATTGGCGGATACAGGGACCTCGAAAAAATAGTTGAATCATTGCAGGCGGGTGATTCTCTGGTGATTTATAAACTTTCCCGACTTGGGAATCACCTGTCAATAATCAATAAAAAT
>JAIXUT010000039.1 GCA_027483385.1 Alphaproteobacteria bacterium | reverse complement strand
GATTGCATGAAAGCGGTTACGCCCTGTGTGGTGTTAGGCGGTGGTGCTTGGGGCACGGCTTTGGCCAACACCTTGGCCTATGCTGGCAGCCCCGTGGTGGTGTGGGACCGCGACCCCTTGGTGGTGGATGACCTGCAGCGCCACCATCGTAACCGCAAACGCTACCCCAACGAACAGGTGCACGAAGCCGTGCGCGGTAGCCTTGACCTGGTGGCCAGTGTGCAGGCAGCGCGCTTGGTGATCATTGCCCTCCCCAGCAACGTGAATGATGACTACGCCACACGGCTGGCCCATGTGCTGGGGCCGCAGCACGTGTTGGTGATTGCAGCCAAGGGGTTTCGGGAACGCGACGGCGCCTTGTTAAGTCGGGTGTGGTCCGAAGCAGTGCCGCAATGCCCGCAGGTGATTTTAACCGGCCCGACCTTTGCCGCCGAACTGATGCAGCACCAACTCACCGCCTGCGTGCTGGCGGGTACCGATGCGGCGCTGTGTGCCGAGGTGGCCGAAAGCCTGCTCACACCCTGGTTTCGGGTGTACGAAAGTGCCGACCCCATCGGCGCGCAGGTGGGCGGTGCGCTGAAAAACGTGCTGGCGATTGCGGCGGGAATTCTGGACGGCCTCAACCTTGGCCACAACGCCCGCGCGGCGCTGCTCACGCGTGGTCTGGCGGAAACCGCCCGCTTGGCCAAAGCCATGGGCGGCCACGAACAAACCCTGTATGGCCTGGCGGGCATGGGCGATTTACTGCTCACGGCCACCAGCCAACTTTCACGCAATTACCGCTTTGGCCAGCTGGTGGGCAAGGGCACCCCCATGGCCGAGGCCAAGCTGAAGCTCGGCACCGTGGAAGGCGTACTGGCCGCCCGTATCGCCACCGTGCAGGCGCAATCGTTGGGTGTTGAGCTTTCCATCATCGCCGCGATGGACGGCGTGTTGCACGGCGATGTAGCACCGCTGCAAGCACTGGAATACCTGATGCTGCGGCCGCGCGAACGGGAGTTTATGTAATGCGTCTGGCCCTGGCCCTGCTGATGTCCGCCTCCTTTCAGGTTACGGCGCAGGAACGGGAAGTGATTCCCGACTGGCCCGAAGAAGCCCCCCGCGCCGCCCGCGCCTTCGTGCCGCTGGCCAACCAACCCAACCCCGATGTGCCGCTGCCTCAAGATGCCCTGCTAGTGCCCACGCTGGAAGGCATTCTGGCGGCGCGCGAAAGCATGCAAGTGGCCGTGGTGGCCGTGGATATGGGGCGCGGCGAGGATAACCCGTTCTGGCAAATGAGCCAGACCGCGCTGACGGTGTTTCTCAACAAGCTCGCCACCTTAAACCAAGCCCCGACCAGCGATGACGCCATCTGGCCCAAGCTGGCCAAGCCCGACCCCCGCTACAACGGCCTGCTGGTACTGCTGCAAACCAAGGAAGGCCGCAGGTTTTTGCCCTTCCGCGTGTTCATGGGCCAGATGGCGATGAGCCCTGATAATGTGGTGGCGACCGACCCGGGCCGCGCCATGGAATACTGGCTGTTTGGCACTGCCCGCGTGCGGCGCGATCAACTGATTGGCGCCAACGTGCTGCCTGTTTATACTTTCAATCAGTGCCGCCTGCTGGGCCAACGGGTGGTGGAAACCACGCCGCGCCAATGCCTGCTGGCCAACAACAACCTGCTGCTGGAAACCGCCGAACCCCCCACGCTGCAAAGTGCGCGTATTACTAACTTTAATGAATGCCTCAACAGCGGCACTGGCCTGATTTACACCTTCCCGCGCCGCTGCGTGGCGGCGGGTGGCAGGGTCTTTACCGAACCGCCAATTATTTACGAAGCCGAAAAACCGTTGGCCCGCGATGCCCCGACCAAGCGCCCGAACACGCAACGCTTGGCGCCAACTGTGGTGACCAACACGGCCGTCACGCCTTCCAGCTTGCTGCCGCTTAAAGTCACGCCCACCGCCCCTTCCCCCAGCATTGCCCCGCCGCCGATAGGCCAAATGGGGGCTGGTGCGGGCCTGCTGCGTACCTCACCCACTGGCCGCAGCTGGCGCGAACTGGATGGCAAACAGTAACTTGCCATGAACTGCTGGCTCATGAAATCCGAACCCTTTAAATACAGCTGGCAGCAGCTGGAGGCGGACGGCAGTACCTTTTGGGATGGCGTGCGCAACCACCTGGCCAAGCAACACTTAATGGCCATGCGCGTGGGCGATGAGGCGCTGTTTTACCACAGCAACGAAGGCAAGGCGTGTGTGGGCATCATGCGGATTACGGGCCCTGCCGTGCCCGACGCAACAGCCCAGCCCGATGCGTTGAACAAAGACGGCACCAACCCGTGGGTCGGCGTCACCGTGGCGCCCGTGCGGGCCTTGCGTCAGCCCGTCACGCTCGCTGCCATCAAGGCCGAACCCAAGCTGCAAAACATGGCGCTCATTAAGTTCCAGCGGCTAAGCGTGCAGCCAGTCACCGCCGCCGAATGGGCGGTGATACAAACAATGGCGCAATAAAAAAAACCCGCCTTTGGCGGGATTTTTTTATTCGACATTCGCACGGCAAACGCCATGCCGAATTGTATGAGCTTATTCCTGTTTTTGCCCCATCAGCTGCAGCAGGCTGATGAACATGTTGATGAAGTTTACGTACAGCCCCACCGCTTGCAGAATTGCCAGGCGGCTGCGCAGCAGTTCATCACTGCCGTATTGGGCAAAAGTGTCGCGCATTTCGTTCACTTGCCAGGCGGTCATCGCGGCAAATAATGGCACGGCGATCAGGTTAATCGCGGTCTGCATAAAACCAACATTCATGCCAAACAGGCCCATCACCATGGTCACCACCACGGCGCCCAGCAGGCCCCACAGCCCCATGGAAAGGAAGGTGCCCCAGCCGGAAAGGCTGGATTTGGTGAGGAACCCGTAGGCAGCCGTACCCGCGAACATAATGGTGGCCACCGCAAACGCGCTGAACACGCTGGCCCCCGTGTACATGCCCACCAAAGGCGCGAACACAAAGCCCATAAAGGCGCTGTAGGCGGCAAAGACCGCTAGGCCTGCGGCAGGCTGCAGGCTAAATACCAGTTTATGAATAAAGAACGCCAACCCCATCAGGGCAATAAACCAGACCAACCCACCCTTCACCGCCAAATTCAGCAGCATGGGGCTTTGCATCGTCAGGTACGCCACCACGCCGCTGACACCCACGCCTGCGGCCATATAGCTGAAGGTTTGATTCATGTGCTGCGTCAGGGCGGCAGCAAAGCCCGTGGTCGTCGTCCGACTCGCTGGCAAATTGAAAGCCATGGGTATATCCTTTGTTTGTCTTGCGCCGTGCGAATAATTTCTCAGGCGTCTGGAGTAAGTATGAACAGCCCCCGCCACGCCTTCAAGCAAAACACGACAGTCGGTAAGCTTAAAAACGACATTTCAATGGTTTAATCACAAAAAAGCTTACCAAGTTTAGGCCTTGTATTTGGCCGCTTCCACCGCCGCACGGGTGCGCGCTTCGGCCACGGCACTGCGGGCTTCTTTAGATAAATTCGCTTCATCGGCCCCGCTGGCCTGCGCCAGCTGCTGCAACTGGGCCAAATTGGGGCGGCCTGTGCCACCCAACGCCGCATCGGCCAGTTCACGCAACTGCTTCAGGAGCTGGGCGGTTTGGCCGTGGGTATCGCGCGGCAGCGGCTCAGCGTCCGTGTCCAAGTAACCAGGCACCGCCAAATTGGTGGCGGGGCTGAATGCAGGGCTCGCCGTCGGGCTGGCGTCGGGCTGCGCTTCGGCTTGGGCTTCGGCCAAGGCATCGGCAAAGCTTGGCCCACCCGTACTGCCCACACGGGCCTTGGCCTTGGCCTTATCGGCTGCTGCGGGGCCTTTGGGGCCATTGATTTGATAAACCATGGTTAAACTTTGCAGGAAATATGCCAGCCTGTCTAGGCATCACGCCGCAGCGCAGCACGCAAACTTTGTGGCGCCTACTCCACCATTAAAATACTGAGGCGCCCACTGACCGCCGTACCCCATACCTGCAGCATCAAGGGCAGTGCGGCCGCGAGCATCAGCAGCGCAATAATTACCGTTAAGGGCACCGAGACAAAAAATACCTGCAGTTGCGGAATGAGACGATTGAGCAAACCAAACAAGGCAGTCGTCAGCAACCCCGCCACCACCACAGGCGCTGCCAACTGCAGGCCAAGCGCCGAAAATTCAGCAAAAATCTGCACCACGGCGGTGAGTATATCCCCTACCGGTGGCAGCTGCCCAACGGGGAAGCTGACGTAGCTGCTGGCCACCGCGCGGATGAGGTCGTGGTGCAGGCCCAACGCCAACACCAGCATGCCACCAGTAAGCGTTAAAAAAATGGTCGGTGCACCGCTGGAAGAGTTGCTGCCTGGGTCAAACAATGTCGCGGCCTGCAAGCCTGCCGCAAAGGCAATCAGTTCACCCGCCAAGCTTAGGGCCGCCATGAATAACCGCGCGCCCAAGCCCAGCAATAACCCCATCACCAGCTCGGCCAGAATGAGCAAAACCATTTCGCCCGTACTGGGCGGCAGCGTGGGCAAGCTGGGTGCCAGCAGCGGGTACATCAGGGTGCTTGCGCCCAAGGCCACCAGCAGGCGCGCCCTCGGGGGAATAGCATCATCGGAAAGCGCTGGAAACACCACCAGCGCCGCGCCCAAACGGCAAAACACCAAAAATAACGGAAAGACCAGCCCGGCGGCGAGTTCCATAATTTTACCTAGGGCGCACGGGTTGGCGCGGCCGTCGTCGTTCCTTCAGGGCGCGCCATCCGTTCAAACAGTTCCGTGGCCAGTTCATTCAGCTGCGCGGCCATGAAGGGCAGCAAAATGATGAGAGAGGCAAACACCAGAATAATTTTTGGCACAAACGTTAAAGTGCTTTCTTGAATGCTGGTCAGGGCCTGAATCAGACCAATCACCAAACCAATCACCAGCGCCAAAATCATCACAGGCGCACTGACGTACAGCAGCACCAAAATGGTTTCGCGCGCTACAGAGGCAACAGCATCAGGGGTCATGGCTCTTTTTAACACTTTGCGCGCAAGTGGGTTGCCAAGTGCCTGTTGTTTGGGCACAGTCCGCGCCACCATGGCCGCCAAACGTAAATTGTTAAACCCCACCACCGCCCCCAGCTGGCCGCTGTTGCGTCGTATCGGCAAGCATTACCTCTGGCACCACAAGGGGCCGTTGCTCTGGGCCTGTATGGCGATGTTGATTGTCGCCACTGCGCTGGGCTTGCAAGCGCACCTGATTCAACCACTGTTCGATAACGGCCTGATTGCCGGGAAAGTCGGGGTTATCAACACCGTCATTTTTGCCGTGGTGGCGCTCACGCTCATTCGTGGCGTGGCCAACTATTACCAGCTATATTTCATGGAAAGTGTGGGGCAGCGCGTGGTCGCCACCTTGCAAGAACAGATGTACGCCGCCACGCTACGCCAGCCGCTGGGCTGGTTTGCCGATAACCCCACGGGCACGCTCACCAGCCGTTTTATCAGCGACTTGCAACGCCTCAAATACGCCGTCACGCAAATATTCAACAGTGGCCTGCGCGATACCGGCACCGTGGTTGGCCTGTTCATTAACATGCTGTACCAGGATATGTTTTTAACCCTGCTGACGCTCACGATTGTGCCCTGTACCATTATCCCGATTCGGCGCTTTGGCCGCCTCAGTCGCAAGTACAGCCGCGTGAATCAGGAAAGCACCGCCAAAATGGCGCACCACCTGAATCAAACCCTGATGCACGTACGGCAAGTGCAAAGCTACGCCCAGGAAGGCTTTGAAGCCAAACGCATGCACACCCAAGTGAGCGACGTGCTGGTGAGTACCTTGAAGGCCGTGAAGGTGCGGGCACTTTCCTCGCCCGTGGTGGAAATGATTGGTACGGTGGCGATTGCGCTGATTATGTTGTACGCGGGCCGCCGGATTGCCGATGGTACGTTAAGCCCAGGCGCCTTTGCGAGCTTCATGGCCAGCCTGGTGATGCTCTCGCGGCCCCTCAAAGGCCTTGCCAGCCTCAATAACAACTTGCAAGAAGGCTTGGCGGCTGCCCAGCGCGCCTTTGAACTGACCGACGCCGTGCCCGCCTTGAAGGATAGCCTGTATGCCAAGGCGCTGGAGGTAAAAACCGCCAGCGTGGCGTTTGAAAATATCACGCTCGCCTACCCCGATGGCACCGTGGCCCTGCAAAATTTTACCCTGCACATTCCCGCCGGTAAAACCGTGGCGCTGGTGGGCCCCAGTGGCGCGGGCAAGAGCAGCGTTTTAAACCTGCTGCCACGCTTTTACGAAGCCACCACGGGCAGCGTGAAAGTGGCGGGCAAGGATGTCCGAGACCTCACGCTGAAATCGCTGCGCCAGCACATTGGTTTGGTCAGCCAAGATGTGGCAATTTTTGATGACAGCATTGCGGGCAACATTGCCTATGCGCTGCCCAAAGCTTCAGCCAATGCGGTGGTCGCCGCCGCCAAAGCCGCCGCCGCCGATGAATTTATTACCGCCCTGCCCCAAGGCTACGCCACGGTGCTGGGCGAAAACGGCCTGAAGCTTTCGGGCGGGCAAAAACAGCGCCTGGCCTTGGCCCGCGCCTTGCTGAAAAATGCCCCGATTTTACTGCTCGATGAAGCCACCGCCAGCCTCGATACCAGCAGCGAAAAGGCCGTGCAGGCCGCGCTGGAGCAGGCCAAAAAAGGCCGCACGACCCTGATTGTGGCGCACCGCCTTTCCACCATCATTCATGCCGATGACATTGTGGTACTGGATGGCGGGAAAATAGTCGAACAGGGCACCCACCGCCAACTGCTGGCCAAAAAAGGGCTGTACGCCAAGCTCTGGCGCCTGCAGGCAGCCGAATAAGCATGGCAACGGGCCGCCGAGCACAGGATACAGCGGCAGCTTCGCGCCCGCTTCATACCACAGGCCGCACCAGCAGCCGCATGGATGCCACTGAAAAGGCCGAGGTGCTGGCGGCGGTGGCGGCCTTCAAGGTTCCTTCCAGCCTGCCAGCCATTGTGGAGCTTGAACTCGGCATCGGCAACGGCGAAGCGATGGCCATGCGCGCCAAGGCCGACCCAACCTGTTTTTTCATTGGTACCGATGTGTACCTGAATGGTCTGGCCCAGGCCGCCCGCTTTGCAACGGGGCTGAGTAACGTGGCTTTAACCAATACCGATGCCCGCGACCTGCTAGCCAGCCTGCCGCCCCACAGCGTACAGCGCGTTTTAGTCCCCCACCCCGACCCGTGGCCCAAAGCCAGCCACCACAAACGCCGCCTGGTGCAGCCCGAATTTTTAGATGCCTGCGCCCGCGTGCTGCAGCCTAAAGGCGAACTCTGGGTCGTCACCGATTGGCCCGACTATGCCTTTCAAAGCCTTGCGATGCTGCATCAGCATCCAGCCTTTCAGTTAGGGCAAACCACCGAAGCCGCTGCCCGCTGCAAAGTAAAGCCTGGCGGGGCAGGAGAAAATATTCTTGGGCCACACCTGCTTGGGGTCGCTCCTCCGTGGTGGGTGACAACGAAGTATTCAGAAAAAGCCAAGGCCTTGGGGCGGCAGCCTTGGTTTATTGGGGCCGTGCGGAAATAATATTTGCCAAAGAATAAAATAGCGTATACTTTGTAGTCACATTTCTCGTTTCTTCGGAGGTTTCTATGCAGACGCTATACCCGATTACTTGCTTTATTCATGTCACGGCAACTATGTATTTGCCGAAGTCAAATGAAGCCAATTTGAATGTATCTTTAGCAACAGATGCATTTCGCGCATGCTATGTAGAATTTCCTGAAGGCTTGTCGGTGCGCGCGCTGAGTGAAGCAAGGCGTTCTCCCAAACTTGGTGAACGATTCATGCAAGAAATTCAGCTGACAAATAAGGTAAAGTGCCTGTTTCCAACAGCTCAAAAAGTTGTTGAGCGCCTTGAACTTATTAAGGGTTCAGCCTACCAACTTGCTGGTGTATTAAAGCCTATAATACTCAAACACCAGCTAGAAATGGACCTGATGGTAACTGTTACATTGGAGTTACCGCGTGAACTCATGCCTTGTATTGTCGATCACCCGGTTACGGCAGAAGGTTTACAGATGATTGTGCTTAATGTGTCGAGTTTAAGTAAGACAGTTCAAGCTGAACTAGCTTACCTTAGAGGGCTTGGCATTTCTATTGAACCCATCAAGCAATAGCCTGCAAATCATGGGCGTGGCGTTTTCTGGAGGGGCTTGTCTCCTCTTTTTTTGTATCTTGACATCATCCCACCCCCGCGCCATAAGCACGTATTCGTTGCCGCCGTAAGGCCGCAGCAACCTCAGCCCAACATTTCTGTTGCGACTGGCGGCTTGGCCGCCTTTCATCATTGCAGGAACGAGGTAGCAAGGAACTAGGAACTAGGATTGTAGCCAAGTTATGACGCCACTGACCGCAAAAATTACCACCATGGCCCAAGGGGCCGCGGCGGCCTTTGGCGTACAGCTGGTAGTGGCACGGTTTGGCGGCAACAGCGGGCGCAGCACACTGCAAGTTCTGCTGGAAAACCCCGATGGCAGCAGCCCCGACGTGGAAGTCTGCGCGCAAGTATCTCGCCTGCTGGCCGCCCAGCTGGATGTGGCCGAAATCATTGGCGGCCGCTACACTTTGGAAGTCAGCAGTGCGGGCCTCGACCGCCCACTGATGAGTGCTGCCGACTGCGCCAGGTTTGTTGGCCAGGGGGCAGCGTTTAAATTTAAGGTGCCGCAAGCTTTAAAAGCCAAAAAGGGTGAAATCGAGCTGGGTGCCACCAAAGGTGTGCTTGCCAAGGTTCATGGCGATATGGTGACATTAAGCGTGGATGGCCAACCATTGGAGTTCAATTTCGGTACCGTGCACAGTGCCGAACTGGCGCCCACACCCGAAGAAATCGCCGCTTTCATGGGGTTTAAACCCAAGCCCAAGCGCGGTACGCCGCACCCCTTGAAGGGGCAGGAATTCCCGAAAAAATTAACCAAGGAAAGCGCCTAATCATGGCTCTCGAATATCTCCAAATCGCCGAAATGGTGGCACGCGAAAAGGATATTGAAAAGGAACAGGTGCTTGAAGTGATGGAACAGGCCATCCAGCAGGCCGCGCGCCGCAAGCTGGCGGGCGAATTGGGCCTGCAGCCGCTCGACCTTACCGTGCAAGCCCATATCGACCGCTTGACGGGTGACGTAAGCATGAAGCGCCTGATCAAAATCGTGCCAATGGTACTGGAAGTGACCAGTGTGGAAGAATCCCGCGCCGCTGCGCGCGAAGGCCGCGAGCCCGAAATGCGCCCGGCCTGCGACAAACGCGGTTACCCACTCAAAAGCAACGCCAGCCAGATTTTACTGGCCGAAGCCAAATTAACCAACCCAGCGGCCCAATTGGGCGAATATTTAATGGAAGATTTGCCGAGTCGTTACTTCGATGGCCGCGTGGCCGCCATGGCCGCCAAGCAAGTGATTTTCCAGAAGGTGAAGGATGTTGAACGCGCCAAGGAACTGGAAGTGTTCAAAGACGCCATCGGCACGATTGTGAGCGGGATAGTGAAGCGCGCCGACCACAACGGCGCCCTGATTGACCTAGGCCGCGCCGAAGCGTTTTTGCCCAAGGAAGAAATTATCCAGCGCGAGCTGTTCAAGCAAGGCGACCGTGTGCGGGGCTATATTTATAAACTTAACCCCCAGGCCCGTGGCCCGCAAATTTTCCTGAGCCGCACCCACCCGCAGTATATTGTCGAACTTTTCAAGGAACAGGTGCCTGAAATTGCCAACGGCACGATTGAAATTATGGGCGCCGCCCGCGACCCAGGCTTCCGCGCCAAGATTGCGGTGAAAAGCTACGACCGTAACTTGGACCCAGTCGGCGCCTGCGTGGGAATTCGCGGTGTACGCGTCCAGGCCGTGACCCAGGAACTGCAGGGCGAACGCGTGGATATCATTGAATGGAGCCCCAACGCCGCCGAGTTTTTGGTGCGTGCCATGCAGCCTGCGTTGGTCAGCAAAGTGGTGCTCGATGAAGATGAAAACAACATCGAAGTGGTGGTGCCGCAAGATAACCTGAGTCTGGCCATCGGTCGCCGCGGCCAAAACGTGCGCTTGGCCAGCATTCTCACGGGTTGGAACATCGACGTGATGACCGATGCCGAAGAGGCCGAGCGCCGCACCAAGGAATACGAAGTGCTATCGGCCAACCTGATGCAGAATCTGGACGTGGATGACGTGCTGGCCCGTTTGCTGATTACCGAAGGCTTCCGCAGCACCGATGACCTGCTGAAAGTGAGCCCTGAGGAACTGGGCAGCATTGAAGGCCTGAACCCCGAAGTGGCCGCCGAACTGCAAACCCGCGCCCAGGCCGCCGCCACTGCTGCCGCCGAGCGCCTGGCCAAACTGGGTGTAACTGAAGAACTGAAGGCCCTCCCCGGCATGAGCAGTGACCTCGTGATTGCTTTGGGCGAAAAGGGGATTAAAACCCTCGACGACCTGGGCGACCTGGCCACCGACGAATTGCTCGAAACCATCCCCGGCGGCATGCTGACCGAAAAGCAAGCCAGCAAGCTGATTATGGCCGCCCGCAAGCACTGGTTCGCCGATGAGGACGAAGACGAAGAGGACGTGGCGACGCCAGTGGCTGCTACGGCGCATCCTGGCGCTTCAGCCTAGGTAAAAATAGTACAAGCGGTCTCCCTTTTTTAAGGGGAGGCCGCCTGTTTTTTGCCGAATTACGCTTCGGCTTTGGATTGCCAGACCATCACGAGCTGAAATCCTTCGTCGTAAGAAACAGCTTGACGAAATACCAGCAGCCCATCTTCGGGCTCGGCATGCTCCAACCCCTCAGTCTGGTCACGCTTGCTAGTATTCACCGTGGTGAACGAGCCGTCGGGCAACTGCAGGTAACAGCGCTCGGGCCAGAGCTCCCATTCAGCAGCCCTGGTCTGACGAAGTTGCAGAAGCCGTTCTGTATCATGTTCTCGGGCGACCGCTTTCTGTGCGTTTTTCTGGTGCCCATACCACATTATGGAGTAGACAATCCCTCCAACAACGATAGCACCCCCTAGGGCATACCAGTCAAACCAGTCGATCGGGGCGTTTGGGCCATAACGAACAATCATAATAAGGCCGTAGCCTATGTAAGCAAACATCAGCAGTAGCAAATACTGCGGCCAATGCAGCTTGAAAAAGGTCTTCGTTGCCATCGGGGTCTCCTGTGGCGGGGGTGAGTCGTGAAATGTATATACTTTATACTTTTCGTGCTGACAATCTTTTCAGCTTGTTAAGTTTGTTTAACTTGGTTAATTTGTATCCATGTCGCCCCTTTGTGGGGCGGAGAGGGGAAACACATGCCTGATTTACCAGAAACCTGGCGGATGGATATCCGCGAAGCATTGGCAATTTTTACAGGCGTTCCAGCCTTGCAAGAAGACTTGAATATCTGGCGTGAAAAGCTCGCCGAGGGTGAATCGCTTGGCTATATGGACTATTCAAGCTATTTTCCGCTAGAACAGGCTGCTCATCGGGCACTGGGGGTCATTCAGGGCCATGCACCACCACTTGGTGGAGCCAGTTGGCCGACTGCGCTGATTTCACGCTTGGAAGAGCTGGCGGATATTCAGCAGGGGCTTCTGATTGAGTAATTCAGAGAGCTAAATCGCCTCACACAAAAACCCCCCGGCCCGCGCCGTGGGGTTTTTGCATGCCTACCTACAAAATATGGGGGTAGGGGTTGTGGATAACCGCAAAACGATCTACACATAGCGTATGAAATGTCCATTTTGCGCACATGACGATACGCAAGTAAAAGACAGCCGCCCTAGTGACGACGGCAAAACCATTCGCCGCCGGCGTGAATGTCCCAGCTGCGGGCGGCGTTTTACCACCTTCGAACGCTTTCAGGTGCAGCAAGTAATGGTGGTCAAGCGCGATGGCCGCAAGGAGCTGTTCGACCGCGATAAACTCATTGCCAGCCTCCTCACCGCGCTACGCAAGCGGCCCGTGACCCAGCAACAGATTGGCCTGCTGGCGACCGAAATTGAACAGCGCTTTTCCGATGCCGGCCGTAGCGAAGTGCCCACCCGCGACGTGGGTGACGCTGTGCTGGCGGGGCTAAAAACCCTCGATTTCATTGGCTACCTGCGCTACGCCAGTGTGTACCACGACTTCGCCGGCCCCGAGGATGTTGTAAAGCTGTTGGGCGATAAATAAAAACCCCGCAAAGCGGGGGCTTTCTTAATCTTAAAAACCTACTCGGCTGCAGCTTCTTCTGCTTGTGGCTTCACTTTGGCAGCCTTCAGCACCTTACCGCGGTACACAATCGCACCCGTGGCATCGGCATGGGCGTGGTGACGCAAGCGCAGCAGGCCCGTTTGGCTATCCAGGGTGGTTTGCCCGCCAGTGGCCACGGCATGGCGCTGCTGACGCATCCGCTTGCGGCTGGGGCTGGTTTTTTTCTTTGGTACGGCCATCGGTTTCGTCCTTTTACTGCGATTTTTTCGTAATAGTGCTGCCTTTAACGGCTTTGGCGGCCTTTGGCAAGGCTTTTGGTAAAGGTTTTGTGGGAACTGACGCTAAAACCCGTACAGGCCAGGCGGCCTTAAGCGCCATCTCCGCAACGCTATGGCGCCGCGCAATTTGTTGAAATAATTTAAAATCTTGGGCCAAAACCGCCCCTTCATACACCTGCAAACGCCCGTGCAGGGCCGCTGCCATGGCCCGAATCTCCTTGGCCACGGCCAAGTCGCCCACACTGGCTTCGCGCAGGCCCATTTCCAGCCGTGCAATCGCTGCTTCCAGCACCGCCCGCCGCGCCCTGCCCTGCCCTTTGGGCGGCAACAGTGGGGCTAAATACAGAGCAAATTCCTCAAATTTAGCCTGCCGCACGGGGATTTGCTCGCTGGGCTTGGCCCACAACGCAGGGTGGCTGGCGCGCGCCTTGCGCATGGCCTCATCAATCAGCAATTCTGCCGCCGTGGCCGTTGAAGCCGACGCCAAACCCACGTACTGTAGCAACCAATGGAACATGCTTCATTTACCCGTACCTCGCGCCCTTCGGCAAGCCAAATGCTCACGCGTGCCTGCCTTGGCGCCGCTTTTACCATGGCCCTTCTTGGCTGTACCGAGACGCTCGACACCCACGGCACCGTGGTGCCGCCCAGCGCGTTGGCCAAAATTACCCCTGGCCAAACCACCCAGGCCGAAGTGCGGCAGCTGCTCGGCTCGCCTTCCGCCACGGGCACGTTTAACGACACCCGCTGGTATTACGTCACTTCAATCATGGGCCAGCGGCCCCTCAGCCCCGCCGAACTGAAAAGTCGCCGCGTGTTGGTCATCGATTTCGACCCCTCCAGCACCGTGGTAAAAAGCCTGACCCAACGCACCGAAGCCGATGGCCAAGCGCTGGAACCCAGCCGCGCAGCCACCAGCACCGCGGGCCAGACCATGGGCTTTTTTGAGCAAATGTTCGGGAATATAGGGATTAAGTAATGCACCCGACCAGTCAATCTGGCGCGATGTTCGGCATCGATGCCCGCATTGCGCTGGTGGTGTTCGGGCTGCTGGCGGGGGTGGCGGGCTACGTGGCCTTTGGCCGTCTCGAGACCGCCAAACAGGCCGCGTTGCTTGGGGAACTGCAGGGCCTGGAGCTGGCCGTACAAAACCTCAGCGCCGACATGGGCACCTTTTACCCGTTTGCCCTGAACAAAAGCGCCGATGACCCTGACAGCGCACAGGATTTAACCGCGCTGTGGGATAAATCCAGCATTTTACCTGGCTTACAAGCCCGCTGGAATGGCCCCTACGTGGCACGGGAAAGCCTGCGCAGCCAGCTTTACGGCACCTGGGGCGTCTTCTATGCCCAAGCTAACCACACCGAAGCCTGCACCGAGACCGCCCATTGCCATGTGTGGCTAAGCCTGACCGAAGTCCCCCCTCAGCGCTGGGCCGAAGTGAACGCCGCACTGGATGAAGGTGGTGGCAAATACCCCGAATCGGCCGCTGCTGCCGGCAATGCAGGCCGCGTGCAGGCCGTGCCCACGGGCAGTACCAGCACCCTGCTGGTGCGGTTAGAAGGCGCAAAATAATGCCAATGCGGCCTGCGGCCATGGCGCGTCATTCCCAACGCGGCGCGCTGTTTGGCCTCGATGCCCGCATTGCCCTGATGGTCTTTTCGGTGCTGGCGATTGTGGCCGGGGCGGCCATGGTGCTGAACCTGAACGAAAGCCGCGCCAAAGGGCTGGCCGCCGAGCTGGTGGATACGGCGCGGGCCGTGGAAAATTTCCATCACGACCTGCAGACCGATATTTTTATGGCGCTGAACGAACCCACCGAAGCCCGCGCCTTTCAGGCCCTGTACGATAACAGCGTGGTGCAGGAAGCGGGTAACCTGCGCGGCCGCTGGAACGGGCCGTACGTGCGTACCGCCAGCAATCGCCACCCCACCTACGGCACGCAAAGCCTGCAAAAACGCGGGCCCGACCATACCAAGCCGTGCGACGCCGAAACTCTCTGTTTTTTATGGTTGGTGTACGATGAAGTGCCTACCGCTGTGGTGCGGGAAGTGAACGAGCTACTGGACGGCAAGGCCGAAGCGACCGCCGAAGTGGCGGGGCGGTTGCAGTGGTCGCAAACCGAAGACGCCCACCAGCTGCTGTACTTTCGGGCCACCAAGGCCCTGACCTGGACGCAGGGCGTGAACTAGCCTAACCCACCAGGCCTAACCCACCAGAGATTAACCCGCCAGGGTTTGATGCCAGGCCCAATCAGTGGCCAAAATGTTAGCTAACCCCGAACGGGTGGGCTGCCATCCCAACACCTGGAAAGCCAGGCTGGCATCGGCCACCAGAGCGGCTGGGTCGCCAAGGCGGCGGGGCGCCAGTTGGTGGGGCACGGCGCGGCTGGTGATTGCTTCAGCTGTTTTTAATACCTCGGCCACCGAATAGCCGCTGCTGGTGCCCAAATTCAGCGTTAAATTGGCGTTGCCCGCCAACAGGTGCTGGAGCGCCTTGACGTGTGCCTCGGCCAGATCCTGCACATGGATATAATCACGCACGGCGGTGCCGTCGGCGGTGGGGTAATCGGTGCCAAAAACCTTAAGCGGGTCGCTCAGCCCCAAGGTGGCACGCAGCACCATGGGGATGAGGTGAAAAGGGTTGGGGCGGCTGTAGCCCAGGCCTACTTCGGGCGTAGCGCCTGCCGCATTGAAATAACGCAATGCGGCAAACCGAAACGCCGGATTGGCGTGGGCACAATCGGCCAGAATGCGTTCCACCATCAGTTTGCTCTGGCCATAGGGGTTAATAGGCTGCAGCGGTGCGGTTTCGGGGATTGGGACTGTTTGGGGCGTGCCATACACCGCCGCCGTGGAAGAAAAGACCAGAGTGTGAACACCCTGCGCCGACATGGCGTTCAGCACATTCAGCGTGCCCAGCGTGTTGGTGGTATAAGCATAGAGTGGGTTCGTCACACTTTCGGGGACCGAAATCTGGCCCGCGAAATGCAGCACGGCGGCAGGCTGGTACTGCGCCATGACTTGTTGCACGGTGCTGGCGTCGCGCACATCGCCAACTTCCAGCACGCCCCATTGCACCCGTGCGGGCACGCCCGCACTTAAATCATCCAGCACCACCGGGGTAAACCCTGCCTGATGCAGCGCCAAGCAGGTGTGCGACCCAATATACCCCGCGCCGCCCGTGACCAAAACGGTGGACATCTTAATAGGCTCCTTTACGGTTGACCAAAATACTGACCGTTTCAAATAAGATCACAATATCGTGCCAAAAATTGCCGTGGTGCGCGTACCACTCATCGAGGTAGACCCGGTAGGCATAGGTGGTGTCGTTGCGCCCGCTCACTTGCCATAAGCCCGTGATGCCAGGTTTCTGTACCAAGTAAAAACCCGACTTTTCGCCGTAATAGTCAAGCTCCTTGGCAACCACTGGACGCGGGCCTACCAGGCTCATTTCGCCGCATAGCACGTTCCAGAGTTGGGGCAATTCGTCGAGGCTCGTTTTACGTAAAAAGTGTCCGATTTTGGTAATGCGCGGGTCATTTTTTAGCTTAAAATCGCGTTCCCATTCGGCGCGTGCCAGCGGGTCGGTGGCCAACATCTGCTGCAGCACCGCTTCAGCGTTTGGCACCATGGTGGTAAACTTCCAGCACTTAAAGGGCGCCCCATTTTGGCCAACCCGGGTATGCCCAAAAAATATCTGGCTGGCGGGGTTGGTGCGTTTAATTTGCAAGGCAATCAGGGCAAAAAATGGCGCGAGCAGCAGCAAGCCACCAGCCGATGCAATAAAATCAAACAGTCGTTTGGCCATGCGCTCGAAGATTGGCCGCCCCGTCTGCGGCGGCGCCAGCAACACTACATTATGGCCAAAAAAGTAACGCGGTTTGGCGCCATAAACCGTAAAACTTAACGTCGGTGGCACCAAGGCATAGTCGGCACCCGCCTGTTGGAGGAGTCGTAAAAATTCTTCAGTACTCTCCTGATTCTTGTCATCGGGGGCGATCACCACAAAATCGGCATTGGCCAGTTTGGCCTTGGCCGCAGCCAAACCAAAACCGACCTGTGCATGGCGGTAGCGTTCGGGCAAATCCGCAGCCGCCAACTCGGGGCGAGTTTTACCATCGCGCAGCAGCACAATATTCAAAATCCGGTAATCGGCGTAACGGTCGGCATGGAGGGCGTACAGCGTTTCCATCACGGCCTCGCGCCCACCCACCACCAAGGTTTGCAGGCTCCACTGGCCAAAGCGCTGCAACACTTGCCGCACCACCAAACGCGCCATGATTAAAAACCCCATGGCCAGCAACCAACTGCCCCCCACCCATAGCCGTGAAAGTGGATATTTAAAGCTGTAGTGCACAAACCCTTGCACCAGCATCAGGGCAAGCAAAACCAGAATAATTTCCCGTACCTGAAACCACCACGGCAGCCGCTGGGTGTAATGGCCCCGTTGCCAAAAAATGAGGATTGCCAAGCCGCCAAACACTGCAAACATGAACAGGTGGCGGCCCAACGTGGTGGTATCGGGGCTTAAATAGGGCACGCCAAACCCAACCTCGCTCACCAGCCCAGCAACCCAAAAAGCCAGAATGCAGGCGCTTAACAAGCCAACAACGTCAGCTCCAAGCCGCGCCAGGGTTGGCCCTAAGGGTAGTTTGGGTCGCGACAATGGGTTCATGTAGCCTGCAAAATCATTGGGGGTTGGGTAGCAGTCAGCCGCGCGGCGGTCAACGGGCCATTTTGGTAGGCGCCGGTATCGAGCCCCACGCGGTCGGGCAGCAGCAGCGGCTGCGCAAAAATGGTATGGCCAAACACCACCACGTCCTTAAGGCCGTGGGGCCGATTGAGCCAGTCTTCGCGAATATAGAGCAAATCCTCAGTCATTTGCTGGGCCAAACTTAGCCCGGGCCGCACGCCTGCGTGTACAAACACATAGGGGCTGGCCTGATGATACAGTTTGGTGGCCTGCAGCCAAGGCAAATCACCCGTTTCCGTCAGCGCCAGTTCAAGCTCGGCGGCCAGAGCCGCCGCTGGCCGCAACCCCGTGGCCCCATAGGGCTTCACGCCGTAACTGAGGCAGGTTTCGGTACCGCCCCAACCTAACCAATCGGCATGCATGGCGGGCGCCTGCAGAAAATCCAATAGCTTTTGTTCATGGTTGCCGCGCAGAAAGACTTTCTGCCAGGTGGGGGGCAGCCCCGTGCGCAACGTTTGCAACACCTCGGCGCTGTCTGGGCCACGGTTCAGGTAATCGCCCAGACAAAGGAGCGTAATGGGGCCAGCCTGGGTGGCGGCATCGGCGGTAATTTTGGCCAGCAACGCTTGCAGCTTGGCGGCATGGCCATGGATGTCGGCAATGGCGTAGTAGGTGCCCAAAAGCGGTGGCGGGGCGTTGTTCGCCCCGCGTAAACCAACCAAACGGGAAAGCGTGTTCAGCATCTAATCCGTATAGTATTCCTTGTACTTACCGTAGTAGTACCCGTAATCACCGTAGCCGTAGGCCTGCTGCTTTTCTAAATCGACGCGGGTCAGCACCACACCTGCCACATTGGCGTGGGCATTGCGCAGCTGCTTGATGGCATGGGCGGCCAACACGCGCGGCGTGGTGCCCCAGCGTGCCACGAACACCACCGCATCGCAAAGTTTGGAAAGCGTGACCGCATCGGCCACCGCCATCACGGGCGGGCAATCCAGCACAATCAAATCGTACTCCTTGCGCCAGGCCGCCACCAGCGTGGCCATTTTTTCGCTGCCCAACAATTCCTGGGCAAACTGGGTATTGGCCAAGGCGGGCGCCACGTGCAGGCCGCTGGCTTTATCCACCAAAATGATATCCTTCACCTTGGTTTGCCCAATCAGCACTTCGGCCAAACCAACTTTGGGTTCAAGGCCCAGTTTTTTGGCCAAGGAAGGCCGGCGCATGTCCGCGTCGATCAGCAGCACGCGACTGCCGCCATGGGCCGTCAGTTGCGCCAGACTGGCGGCAAAGATGCTTTTGCCCTCCTGCGGCACGCTGCTGGTGATCATCACCACCTGCACAGTTCTATCGGGGTTGGCAAACTGCAACGCAGTGCGGACGGCCCGAATCCCTTCGCTAAACGCGCTGGTCGGCTTTTTCACGACAAAGTGGGCCACATCCTCGCCGTGGGGCAATTCGCCCAGCAGCCCCAATGGCGCCGCCCCAAGGTGGGTTTCTATCTGGCTCGTGGTACGGAAACCGCTGTCAAGCAGCTCCAGCAACAGCATCAGGGCCACGCCCAGGCCACCACCCAACAGCAGGGCCACCAACAGCCACAACACGGGCTTGGGGCTGCTGGGGCCTGCTGGCAGTTCGGCCGCAGAAATCACGCGGGCATCGGCCTGCACAAAGTCCATCTGGGCAATCTGGCGGCCGCGCTGCAAGAAGCTTTCATACAGACTGCGCTCGGCTTCGGCCTGCCGCTCCAGTTCGGCCAGTTGCACCGCCGGGCCGCTGGAAAGCTGGCTGCGTTCTTGCATTTGTTGCAACTGCTGCTGCAGCGTGTTCACGCGGGCATTGGCCATGTCGATGTCGTTATCCAGGCTGCCCCGGATTTTCCCCATTTCCTCGCCAATTTTGCTTTGCACGTTGGCCAGTTCGTTACGCACGGTCTGCATCCGAGGGTGCATCGGGCCGTAGCGGCTGGCCAGGTCGCTCATCTTGCGGCGCACTTCGGTTTCTTGCATCCGCAGGTTCTGAATCAGGGGGTTGTTCAACACCTCGCTGGTGGTGCCCACACCGCGCCGTGTGCTCACCACCTTGGCCTCGGCTTCGGCCAGCTGGGTGCGGGCCAAAATCAGCTGGGTGTTTAGCTCCGAAAGCTGTTGGTCGTTGAGCGTAACACCACGGGCTTCGGTCAGGCCGTTGTCTTCCCGGAATTTACGCACGGCCAATTCGGCGCGCTGCACATTGCCTTGCAGCTGCTTCAAGCGCCCGTTAATCCAGTCGTTCGCCCGCTTGGTGGCATCGAAGCGCTCTTCCAGCTGGTTATTTAAATATTCCTGTGCCAGTGCATTTACCACCCGCTGCGCCAGTTCGGGGGTGCCCGCCGTGTAGCGCACAATAATGCTAAAGCTGCGCGGTTTCATGCTTACATTCAAGTTGGTCAGCAGCGCGTTAATGGCTTTGGTTTCGTCCACGCTTTCGGTGTTAAACTTTGGGTCGGGCAAGGCTTGTGGCAGTTCTTCAGTGCCCTGCATCGGCAACAACGCCGCCCCCACCAGGTTGCGCAGCAAGGTAAAGACCCCAAAGCTGCCGCCAAAGTCGGGGTCGTTCACCAGCTTTTCGTTCCGAATCACGCGTAGCGCCACCTTACGGCTGGTGAGAACATCTAGCTCGGTGCGGATTGCCGCATCGGTGCCCGAAAGCCCGCTGACGACCTCTTCCATATTCGTCACCTGCTCGGTACGGGTGTTAATTTGCAGCATGGTTTCGGCGGTGTATTGGCGCGGCGTGATAATCAGCAGCAGCACGCACAGGGCCAATGCCCCACCCAAACAGCTGGCCAGCACCAGCCAGCGGCGGCGCAGCATCGAAAAGGTGCTGTTAAAGGTCCATTCCACCCCTTGCAGGTGGCCAAACATCTGGGTGCGCGCCAACTTCAATAGGTCGTGCAGGGCACTTTTGCCCCATTCTTGCATGGTCGGGTTGGATGATTTGGTCGAACTCATAATAAAGTATACCTTTGTCAGGTTGCTGCGTTATTAAGCAGATAGGGCGGAACTGCTGGTGGGTCAAGCAATAAATAGGCCCCTTGCGGGGCTTAAGCGACAAACCCTATCAAATCCCTAGAAAAACCGCTCTTCCACCCGGATGATATCGCCGGGGAAAATCTTGCTATCTTCGGGCACCAGCACCTCGTTGCGCTCGGGGTCGTTGGCACGGCGCAACGTCACGTTCCCAACTTTGGCGCGTGGCGTGTAGCCGCCGCCCAAGGCCACGGCATTAATCACCGTCATATCGTTGGCCCAGGGGTAGCTGCCGGGCTTTTGCACTTCGCCCAAAATAAAGAAGGGGCGGAAGTTCAGTACTTCAATATTTACCCGCGCATTCACCAAATAGCCCTCGTTCAACTTGGCCGCCACGCGTTTTTCCAGCTCGCGTGCCGTTAGGCCTCGGGCCTGAATTTCCCCCACCAGCGGCACGGCGAGAGCGCCGGTGCTGTCAATTTCAAACTCGCCGCTCATATCGTCTTCGCCAAACACCGTCATGCGCACTTTATCGCCGGGCGCCAGCTGGCCTGGGGCCACATTTTGGCTTGTAGGCGCGCTTTTAAGAGCAGCCGCCGCAGCCTCTTCGGCAGCTTTAAGCGCTGCCGCACGGGCGGGGTCGGCGCCTCCTGCTGCAGCCGCGCGGGCGGCTGGGTCGGCGCTGAGGCCAGTCAGGCCGTCGGAAAAATCGAGAGGGTTGGCAACTGCCAAGGTAGGCATAAAGCAGAGAGCAGCGAGAGCAAGACGCATGGATTAAGCCTTTCGTTACCCGCTTTATTGGCAGGCTTTACGGGTAAAAGCAAGGGGCGCCGTAGCGCCCCCTGAAATTTCTAAGCCATTGGTAAGCTTAGTAAGTGGCAGTCAGCTTCAACATGAACTTGTTGCGGCTGTAGTCGCCATTCGTCACGTTGCTGGCACGGTCGCGGTACTCGTAGCCAATCCCTGCCTTCAGGCAACGGTTCAGCCAATAATCGATCCCTGCACCCGCCATGATGATTTCATCTTCACGTTGGTTGGCTGCGAAACCTTGGTATTCATTTTCGCTGTAACCAGCCTTGGCGTGGGCCAGGATGTTACGACGCAGAGCGTGCTCGACACCCACGGTGTAGTCGGTGGCGATAAAGCCGCTCGAGGCCCCGCTGGTGGTTTCTTCAATCCCACGGGTCACTGCGGCCTTGAGGGTGGTCAGGTCGCTTAAGTTGTGGGTCACGTTCCCGCCCCAGGTGGCTTCGGAAATATCCTTAAAGCCACGATCGGAGTAATTACGCTCAGTGGTACCGGCAAACACTTGGCCCTTGGTCTTGCCAGTCAGGTCGATATCGAGCCCGGCAACATAGGTTTGGCCATGGTTGCTGCGGCTACGGTTGGCGGCATTGCCTTTGAAGTCGTAGGCGCGGGTGTCGATGGTGCCACGCACAAAGGCTTCCGTGCTTGGGGTGAACTTGTAACCCACACGCAGCGCTTGCTCGTATTCGTTGCGATCACGCAGGTTGTTATTCACCACGGCATTGGCAGCTGTACGGCCATTTTCGTAATCGAGGTTACGGGCTTCGGTGTCGAAGCGTACGTTGGCCTTGCCCAAACCACGGTAGGCACCTGCGCGAACGGTGGCAACTTCGTATTCGGTTGGCTCAACCGAGGTGGCCACGCTGTTGGGATCGCCACGGTCTTCGTGCTTGCGCTCAAGCGCAACGCCACCACCAATGAAGGTGTCGCGCAGCACATCGGCGCGGCCATCCAGGGCCACTTTAAAGTTTTCAACATCTTCGCTGTAGCGGTCGTTGTAGCGCTTGGCTTCAACGTTGGCTACGGCATTCAGCGCGTGACGGCTCCAGTTGCTTTTCACGGCAACTTCAGGGCGTACCAACGCATAAACATCATCAACTTCATTCCGCTGGGTAGCATAAATGTTGTCGTCGTAGGTCGCTTCTACATCCACTTTCGGGATGACCAGGAAGCTGCCAGCGCGAACACCCATGGGGGCATTATCGGCGGCAACGCGCTCGGCGGCGCTGATTACGCGGCTTTGGGCAGTTGCGCCCACTGCCACCAGTAAGCTCAGGGCCGAAGCTGTTAATAAAGCTTGTTTCATCATGCTATTTTCTCCAATCAATGATTTATTAACGCAATTCCGGGGCGCTCGGGCTGCTGGCAGGGGCTGCCACAGGCTGGTTCAGCTGGCTGGGGTTTTCACCAACCGGAGCGGCATCGCCACCAAAGTCGGGGGTGTCGCCTTCTGGGCCAGCCGCAGGAGCAATATCGCCACTGTCGGCCAGCTGGGCCAGCACTTCGGCAATGTCGCTGTCGGTTTCGGCATTCAGCAGGTTGGCCAAGCAAACGTTGTTACCAGTGGCACGACTGGCTGCGGCGACCACCAATTCACGCACAGCGGCGGCGTCGGGGCGGGCCGCACGGGCAGCTTCGAGGGCAGCCGTGTTGGCAGTTAACTGAGCGGCGCAAACCTTTTCCTGGTCAAATTCAACCTGGGCAAAAGTAACGCCTGCCAAAGTTGTGGTTGCCAAGAGGGCTGCTGCAAACAATAATTTCGTGGTCATCGGAGGTTCTCCTTTGGGTTTAAAGGGGTTTACACACCCCCACTTGATGCATCATATAAGCCGTGCTGTGACATTTGTAAAGCAGGGGTAAGAAAGATTTTAAAGATGACTGTACACACAGGCACCACGGTTTTGGCTTCCTCCAAATTAGGGGGCTCGGCCAGTTTTGCTTGGTTGCTAGGCGCTGTGGCGCTCGTACTCTTTACCCTGACCACCTTTTTTGGCGGGGCGGGAGCCCCTCTGGAAGGTTTGGCGGCCATGGCCATGGCGTTGGTGGCATTGACGGGGGTGATATTGCTTCCCACCCCTTGGCCGAGCCCTTGGTTGCGGCTGTTGGCGTGGGCGGCCATACTGCTACTTGGGTACGCCGCCATAAGCCTGTTGCCAGCGACCTGGCTTGGGCTTTTAATCCACCCTTCCGTGCACCCTTATTATAGTTTGCTCGGTTCCTTAGGGCTTACCGCCCAATGGCCAGCGCTTTCCGCCCAAGCCCTGGCCGCCGCCCCTGCCCTGCCCTTGCTGGCGGGCTATACATTGTTGCTGGGGGTGCTCATCCGTGCCTGCAGCCACGAAGGCTTTGCCAGGCGCTGTTTGCAGCTGGTGGCCGTGGCAGGTGGTATGTTTGCTGTGTACGGCTTGGCCCAATGGCTGGGCGGTAACCAGCACATATTATGGCTGCCAAAAACCGACTATCCCGATTCCCTTTCCAGCACCTTTATTTCCCGTAACCACGCAGCCACCTTTTTGGGGTTAGGCATGCTGGCCAGCTTGGCCTTGGCCCTGTTGCGGATAGGCGAAGTGTCGAGTCAGCTCCCTGCGTTACAACGCCTCAAGGCCTTATGGTTGCTGGTGCTGCGCCCAGGGGCCTGGTGGTGGGGGGTACTGCTGGTGCAATGGATGGCCCTGGTGCTGACCAGCAGCCGCGCAGGCCTGGGCGTAAGTATGGTCGGCATCTTGGTTTTTATGCTCGGCCTCGCGTGGGCACGGGCGGCCGTACGCGGCTGGTTGTTGGTGGGTCTGGGCGGCTTGGTGCTGGTTGGGCTTTTGGTACTTTCAGTACTGGGGATGGGCGTGAATCAACGGGCCATGCAGCTCGACCGTGACGCCGCCCAAGCGGGTGGCCGCGCGGGCATTAATCTGCTCAGCCACCGCGCGATTGCCGCAAGCCCCGCCCTCGGGCATGGGTACGGCGCTTGGGAAGCGGCAACACGCGTGGTACGCAGCCCCGAAGTTCTGCCGCGCGATGTCAGCCAGATGGGCAACGCCCATAGCCTGTATCTGCAAACGTGGGTCGAACTTGGCTGGCCAGGCCTGATGGGTTTACTGGTTATGGGGGGCTTGGGGTTGGCAATTCTGTTGCAAGGCCTGGCCACCCGGCGGCGGCAGGTGGTGTTCCCCGCCCTCGGGCTGGCAGCCTTTGCAATGGTGGGGTTGCATAGTGCGGTCGACTTCCCGCTGCATATCCCGGCCGTGATGCTGGCCTTCATGCTGCTGCTCGCCACCGGGCTGGGGCAAGCCTTCCGGGGCGTTGAAACCCCGCTGCCGTACCGTTGGTGGCCACGTTTAGGCAGCATCGCCGCAGGGTTGGCCTTGGGGCTTGCCAGCAGCTATTTGGTATGGGCGCAATGGCCCAGCTGGCAGGCCGCACCCACCTTGCAAGTGCTAGAAGCGGGCAAAACCCCGCCGCTGGTAGCTTTGCAGGCCGCCCGTACGCAGCTCAATACCTGCCTGCAGCGCGCCCCGTGGATGGTGAAGTGCGGCGCCGACCTTACTTTGCTGCACCTCACCCGCGCAGGGCAGGTGGGGGTCACCAGTGTAGCCGGGCAAGTGATGCTACGGGCGGCCGAGCTACAAGGTAAAAAGACCCTAGCGCTCGCGCCTGCAAATCCAATTTTGGCTTACCGCGTGGCCCGGGTGCTGGCGCTGCAAGGCAAGACGGCAGATGCCCAACTTTACCTCACGCACAGCCTACTTGTGGGCCCCTACGAGCCCCGTTTGGCCACGGCCCGGGCCTGGCTGGTGCTGCGGGAACTGCGGGCAGGCACATTAAGCCCCGAAGACCGTGCCCTGTACGCCAGCAACCTGGCGGGACTGTGGCAGCAAGACCCGCGCAGGCTGTGGCAGGCGCTGGCCAAAGAGCCGGAAGCTGGCCCCATACTGGCTGAAATACTCGCCGCCCAGCCAGGCTTCGAACCAGCCCAGTGGCAACGTATCACCCGCACGCCCTGGCCTTTGGCTACGCCACTGGCACCGCCTGCTACCAGCCCACTTGGCATTGGTGCGGCGGCGCCGTAGGGTAAAGCCATGATACCCTCAAGCCTGCCCCAGCCACTCCAGCCAACCCCGTTACAGGCAATGATTGACGGCCAATTACGCCCCAACGGCGTGTGCGACCATGCCCTGCTGGCCCGCGTGGCGGCCTTGCCGCGTGCGCCCTTTGCACCCATTCATACCGATGCAGCGGCGCTGCATCTCGACCAGCCCCTGCCCCTTTCTGGCACCCGCAGCCTGCTGCCACCGCGCACCGCCGCACGGCTGATTCAAGCACTGGAACTGAATGCCTCCAGCCGCGTGCTGGTGGCGGCCGCCGCCACCGGTTACGAGGCAGCATTGTTGGCCCCGCTGGTGCAGCACGTCACGGCTTGCGAGGCCGACCCCGACCTGCTCCCCCTGCTGCGCCATAATTTAACTGCTTTCACGAATGCCACGATACTCCCGTTTGGCCCTGGCCAACGCTTGGCAGCAAGCCTGCCCTTTAGCCATATTTTGGTCGCAGCCCCGTTTGCCGTGCTACCACCAGCATTGACCGAGCTTTTAGCGCAAGGCGGCAAGCTGGCCGGCGTAAGCATGAGCGAAGCTGGCCTGCCAACAGCCTGTGTGCGCACCAAAATTGGCCAGAGCTGGCTGCTGGAAACCCTCTTTGAAACCCCCGCCGGCCCCGTGCACCCAAGCCTGGCGGCGAACGAACATTTTGTCTTTTAACGAGGTAAGCTGCCCATGACCGATCTCCCCACCATGGACGCCGAAGTGCTGCTGGAAGCCTTGAACAGCCAACACCCGCCCGTGGTGCTGGATGTACGCGAGGCTGCCGAGTTTGCCGAATACCCACTGCTGGAAGGGGCGCTGCATATCCCGCTCAAGGACTTACCCGCACGGTTGCTGGAACTGCCCGCCGCCGAATGGATTGCCGTGGTGTGCCGCAGCGGCGGCCGTAGCGCCACCGCCACGGCGCTGCTGAACGACCACGGCTTTGAAGCGGTCAATGTCCAGGGTGGCATGACGGCGCTCAGTGCGTTACAAAATTAAATCATCATTTATTATCAACAAAAAAACCCAGGCAATGCCTGGGTTTTTTTGGGTTGCCCTTGCGGGCCCGATCACTACTGCAGCAGACGCAGCAACAGCGCGGGCTGTTGGTTGGCCTGGGCAAGTAAGCTTACACCAGCTTGCAGCAGAACCTGCTTGCTGGTGAAGTTGGTGATTTCTTCACTTACATCTACATCCAACAACGCGCTGGTGGCGGCGGTGGTGTTTTCGATGCTGACTTCGATGCTGGCGTTGGCGAATTCCAGACGGCTCTGGCTGGCACCAATGTCGGCACGGCGGCTGCTGATGGTGTTAATCGCGCTGTTAATCGCGGTAATCGCCAAGTCAGCGTTCGGGGCAGTATCAACCACGCTGGTGGCAATTCCCAGTGCAGCGGTGGTCACACCGTTTACCGTGATCCCGATGTTGTCGTTCACTGTTACGCCAGTCCCCACCTTAAACGAGAAGGTCTTGGCGGCAGTGACGGTTTCTTGGTTACGGAACACGCTGGAAAGATCCAGGTTCAGCGTCCCAGCACCGGCGGTGGTGGTGACACCCACACCTTGGTTAATCTGGAACAGGGCCGGGCCAGCAGCACCAATCCGCACATAAATCGGCTGTGCGGCCACGATGTTGGTCGCTTGCGTGGTCAGGGTCGCGGCAAAAGTCACGTTGTCGCGGCTGAATTCCAGACCAGCCGTTGCAGCTACGGCCACGGTGTTGGCACCGGTGGTGACGTTAATCCGCAGCTGGCCCGAGGTTGGGTCCAGTACTGCGGCAGAAAGACCAGCCAGCTGGGCACCCGTCACGGGGGTTGAAGTCAGCAGGGTGGCGCTTACACCCGCATAGGTACCCGTTGGCATGGTGGTGGTGGTACCGCCCGCACCGTTGGCAAAGTTGGCGTTCACGTCGGTGTCAACGTCAAAGGTGCTGTCCAGGCGCAGAGTGACCCCAAGACCTGCAAAGTTCACGTCAACGGTGTCGCCAGCGTTCAGGTTGTTGGTCAAGTCGCCGGGGGCAGGCTGGGCACGACGGGCGGCAATCAGGGCGTTAATATCTACGCTCTGGCTGGCACCGGTGGTCAGGTTAGTCACTGTCAGGTTACCTGTGTCAGTCGCCAAGTTGGTGTAATCGTAGCTGACACGGAACACTTCATCGGCACCGGTTTGCGCGGTGTTGGTGATGATCTGGATCCCGCGGCCGGCTAAAAAGCCGTCGCGCACACCGTCTTGAGTGGCAACGGTATCGCCACCGTTCAACAGGGTGGTGCCGTTAAAGTTGCTGGTGCCGGCAATACGGTCGATTTCCGTCCGCAGGTTGGTAAATTCCTGGTTCAGCAGGGCGCGTTCGCTGTTCCCCAACTGGCCCGAAGAGGCTTGGGTCGCCAGCGCCTTCATCCGTTGCAGCATGTCACCTACAGTGCTTAAGGCACCATCGGCAATTTGCAGCAAGCTAATGGCTTGGGCGGCGTTGTTACTGGCCTGGGTTAAACCGGCGACGTCGGCTTTGAGCTTGCTGCCCACAGCCAGTGCGGCGGCGTCATCCTTGGCGGTTGGTACCCGGCTCCCCGAAGACAGCTTGGCAAGGCTACTGCCGGCAGCATTGCTGGCAATCCCGATGTTACGCTGTGCGCCCAAGGCGGCCAGGTTGGTGTTAAAGGTGATTGGCATGGTCGTTTCCCTATACTTAGGTTTATGTTCTCCAGCTTACATGCTGGGTTGCGGGCAGTTTGCTGCTTTTAAGGGCAGGCTGTCTAGCCCTGTTGGGTGGGGCAGTTACCCGCCTTGCCCGAACTTCTTCTTTATAGGCAAGCCGTACGAGAGCTGCTGACACACAAAATTTCAGCAACTTAGACATTATAATAGCGTACCAACCTCAACCTTAGGGTCCAGATATAGCCCCCTCTGCCACCCCCAAACCCAAGCGCAAGCCCTTACCCCCTGTGGCCTGCCTACCACAGCGGCACCGGCTGCTGCACGATTGTACATTCGGCGGGCAGCGCTGGCAGCGGCACCCCTTGCACGCGCAGGGCTTTCTTGGCCAATGTAAGTTCAAGAAGCGGCACGAAGCCACCCCCCACATTTAAGCCCTGCATGCACGCGGGCCTTCTGGCGAAAGAGCTGGTAATAAGGGCCAAAATAAAAGGCCTTAAAATAAAGGATACCGTGCGTGGAAGGTGTGATTGCAGCATTCCGAAGTTTAGGCCCAGGCCGCATTATGGCGATGTTTTTGGGCTTGGCCGCCGTGGCGGCCATTACCACCTATATGGTCGGGCAGGTCAATCAGCCCGGGATGGCGTTATTGTACGGCGGGCTCACGGCGCCTGAAGCTGCGCGCATTCAGGATTATCTCGCCACGCAAAATATTCCCCACGAAGTGCGTAACGATGGCGCCGTGTATGTGGCCGCCGATCAAGTTGGGCAGGCTCGGTTAAATGTGGCGGGCGAAGGGTTGGTGGGCGGCGGCGCGGGCTACGAATTGTTCGATAACCAAAGCAGTTTTGGCACCAGTAATTTTGTCAGCAACCTGAATGCCAAGCGGGCCCTGGAAGGCGAGCTGGCCCGTACCATCGGCACCCTGCCAGCCGTGCAAGGTGCGCGGGTGCATTTGGTGCTACCCAAGCAAAACCTGTTTTCGCGTGAAAGTATTGACCCCAGCGCTGCCGTGGCCCTGAACCTTGGCGCCCGCAGCCTAGAAAGCGACCAAGTGCGCAGCATTGCCCAGCTGGTGGCCAGCAGCGTGCCAAACCTGAAAACCAGCGCAATTACGATTATCGACCAGCGCGGCAGCCTGTTGTTCGATGGCACGGCCGAACAAGGCGGCGCCAGCCGTGCCGAAAGCCTGCGTAAGGGGATTGAACAAAGCTACATGAACAGCCTGACCACGATGCTGGAACGTGTGGTCGGCCCAGGCAAAGTGGCGGTACGCGTGACTGCACAAGTCAACACCGACAAAGTGACCGAGCAGGCCGAACTGTACGACCCTTCCCAGCAAGTGGTGCGCAGCGAGCAGGTGGTGGAAAGCACGGCGCAAAGCAGCAATGGTGCAGGCAATGGCGGCCTGACGGGTGTGGCCGGCAATACCCCCGGCGGCGAAGCGGGTGCAGCGGGCGGCGGCGGGGGTGGCAGCACTGAAAGCCGCACCGAAACCACCACCAATTTTGAAATCGGCCGTACCACTCGCAACCTGGAACGCATGGGCGGCGAAGTGGAAAAATTATCGGTTGCCGTGCTGGTGGAAGGCCGCACCGAAGCCGCCACAGCCGAAGGCGGCGAGGCCACCTATACGCCGCTTACCGAAACTGAAAAAAATAACCTGCGCACCTTGGTGCAAACCGCAATTGGTTTCGATGCCGCCCGGGGCGATAAAGTTGAAGTGGTGGAAATGCAATTTAGCCCAGCCCCAAGCGCAGAAGCGATTGCCGAACCATTCCTGACCAAAGCCCAAATGCTGATGCTGGCCCAGTATATCCTGATTCTGGCCGCCTTGGCGGTGGTGGGTCTGTTTGTGGTGAAACCCGCACTGAGTACGCTGAATGCCGCCATGCTGGCCGCCGCTCCGGTGGTAATTCAGCAGGGCAGCAACAACGTGGGGAACGGTGGGCTACCCTTGGGAGAACTACCGGGCGGCGAGAGTTTAATTAACGTTGGCAACGTGCAGGGCCGGGTACGGGAAAGTGCCGTGAAAAAGGTGGCCGAAATTGTGGACCAG
>JAIXUT010000103.1 GCA_027483385.1 Alphaproteobacteria bacterium | reverse complement strand
GTTCATCGTATGCTTTTTGTGCATAACTGATTGCTTCATTAGATTTATTCTGTGAAAAAAAAACAGATGCTAAATCCGAATTGGCTTTCGCAATTCCAATGGGGTCATTGAGTTTTTGATAAATTGTAAGCGCCCGAAATCCGTAAAGTAACGCTTTATCAAAATTGCCCAAATAATTGTATACCCAACAGATTCTACCAAAAATTTTGGCTTCCCATTTTAAATTATTTTGCTTCTGAAATGCGTATAAAGCTCTATTGTAGTAATAGAGAGCTGAATCGGGTTGACTTAAATTTGCCCCGACATTTCCTAGATTAAACTCAATTTTGGGAATCCACTCTTGGTGATTATTTTCCTTTGCAATATGGTAAGATAGGTGAAAAATTCTTTTAGCCCTTCCTATATCTGTGTTGTTAATAGATTCTGCTAATGTATATAATTTTCTGATTTTGAGGAGAGTATTGTCCAATAACAAAATCTTTGTCTCAGAACTTTCGGGGAGAGTATTTTGTGAAAATGCCGAAAAACTAAACAAAAAAGCCAGAGTTTTGAGTAAAGTTTTTTTCATTATTGAAATGAAATTAAGAAATCTTCTTTAAACGTCCCATGATTTCTTCTCGGGCGGATTTGCTAACTGGAATTTGGTGCTTACCAATGTAGAGGGAAAGGTCACCAATTTGCTCAACATGGTTTAAATTAACAATAAATGAACGATGTACCCTCAAAAATTCGGATAGATTGCTTAGGGTTTCACTAAATTTACCTAAGGTTTGTAAAATTTGAATCTCTTTCGTTCGAGTAAAAACTTTACAATAATAATCGTTGGCTTCGACCCATTGGATGTCCTGAAAAAATAATCGTTCCATACCGTTTTTTACTTTGACAAAAAGCCGATCCTGAAGAACGTAGGCACTTTCATTTTCAGCAACATCAACCATTTTTTTTGTTTTTACGGCTGATTGAATGATGGCTAATTCAATTGCATGTTTTAGATCTCGACCACGATAAGGTTTGGAAAGAAAAGCCGCTGGTGCAGTGGTTTTTGCTTTTGAAAAGGTAATTTCATCAGAATTACCCGTCAAAAAAATTATTGGAAACTGTACTTTTTTTGATATCTGCCTTACTGTTTCAATCCCATCCCATTTTCCCGACAACTGCACATCCATGATTATTAAATCTGGAGAAGATTGTTGGAGATATTCATAAGCTTCCTCACCATTATCGAAAAGTCCAATCACTTCGTAGCCCATCTCCTCAAGGCGGTCTTGGAGGTCTGCTCCGATAATGGCGTCATCTTCAACAATAACGATTTGAATTGCATCCATAATTTACTTAAAAGGAAGTTTTGAGGAAAAAGGTCAATATCATTAGTATATTAACTAAAGGTCTAATTAAGCCATTTTAGGACTATAAAACATTTTTTTGTGTACGAAAGGGCTAAAAATTATATGCCAATCGTGGTTTTTTATTATACGAAAAAAAAACAGCCTCTGAAACTATCCCTAAAAGAGGGCGTTTCGAGGCTGCTTTTTAAGCAGTTTATTCGTTTAATTAACGATATTTACACCTTAGTTTCCGTTATATTGAATGGTCAAGACGGTAATATCATCAAATTGTGAGTTTTCACCGATAAAGTCTTTCAAGTGCTGGCGAATGGAATTGTTGATGTCTTGAGGCAACGGCGCATTAACAAATGGTGTTAAAACTTCTTCTGCTCTATGGGTGCCGAAGCGGTCGCCTGCCGTATTATTGGCATCGGTTACACCATCTGTATACATAAAAAGGGTGTCGCCAGGGTTTAAAGTCAACACTTGTTTTTTATAGTTGTAGCTGGGGTCGATTCCAAGTGCCATACCCGTTGTTTTTACTACTGGTTCAACACCCTTATCTTTTCGTAAAATGAAAGGTGGCTCATGGCCTGCATCTACGTATTCAACGACGCCTGTCTGTAAATCTAAAATGCCAATAAAGGCAGTTACAAACATAAAAGAGTCGTTATCTTCCGATAAGAATGCGTTAACTTCTTTTACTTCATCGGCGATATCTTCATAGTTACGGTGTAAAAAATGGGTTTTGAAAATGGCTTTTGTAATGGCCATAAACATACACGCTGGCACTCCTTTATCAGATACATCTCCGATGATAAAGAAAAGGTGATTTTCGTCAATCAAGAAGAAATCGAATAAATCTCCACCTACCGATTTGGCTGGTTCGAGAAAGCCGTGCAAATCTAGGTCTTTTCGATTGGGGAAAGGTGGGAAAATCTTAGGCAACATTGATTGTTGAATATCCCTGGCAATGAGCAAATCATTCTGAATCGAGACCAATTGGTCTCGCTCCTTCTCATGCTGTATCACCATTTCGATGTACCCGGCGGTTTTGTCAATGGTAATGTCTAAGTCATCAAAATTGATGGGTTTTGTTATAAAATCAAACGCTCCAAGGTTCATGGCCCGCCGGATATTGTCCATATCACCATGAGCCGAAACCATCACCGCTTTTATCCTTGATTTTTTTATTTGGTTGAGGTGCGACAAAAAAGTCAGCCCGTCCATTTCGGGCATGTTGATATCCGAAAGCACAATGTCGATGTCGGAATGTTCAGTTAACGCTTCGAGGGCTTCAACGCCATTGTGTACAAAAATGAATTCGTATCTTTTTTCACGAATTTGTTTTCTGAATCGAGTTTGGATGAGCATTTCCATATCTAATTCGTCATCCATACTTAGTATCTTGATTGCCATTGTCTTGGTAATTTGAGGTGAGTTTTAACGTTTTAACTGATTGGTTAGGTTATAATGGGTTATAATGCACTTAAATATATTATAATGTTAAAGGAATTTGAAGCGTAAATTCAGTAAATTTACCTGCCTCAGAGTCAACACTCACCGTGCCTCGGTGCATAATATTTACAATATCACGGCTCAGTGCTAGCCCTAATCCAGTGCCTTTACCAACGGGTTTAGTGGTAAAAAAAGGTGTAAACAGTTTTTCTTTAATTGAATCTGGAATTCCTATGCCGTTGTCCCTGATTTTTATCTCAACCATATCACTCAGCCGTTTTGAAGTGACGATGATTTGGGGCGCGTATCCTTCAATCTGCAGTTTGAGTTTTTCATTGATGGCGTAGCAGGCATTATTAACCAAATTAAGGATCACCCTACTGATCTCGGTAGCGGAGATTTTTACCATTTTTACGGTGGTATCCAGTTGAAAAACCAACGATACATTGAACGACCTATCCTCTCCGCGGGTGCCTTGATAGGCGAGTTTTGTAAATTCTTCTAACAAAACGTTTAAATCAACGGGATCAAATTGGGGGTCCTTGCTTTCGCTTCTTGTTTGCGCTAACATACTTTGGATAATTCGGGTAATTCGGGCCCCGTTTTCTCCGATTTTTTGGTTAAGACCAGTTAGTTGGTCAAGCAAAAAAAGCAAATCTTCCTCCTCTTCGGTGAGCTGAACATCCTTACGATTGTCAAAAATCTCTTTTATTTCTTTGACTAATTCAATGGAGAGTTTTGAGAAGTTATTTACAAAATTTAGGGGATTTTGAATTTCGTGCAGAATTCCTGCCGTTAACTGACCAATTTCGGCCAATTTATTCATTTGTTTGTACCGCTCTTTAAGTGCCTCAATGTCATGCTCAGATTGGTGATTTTCTTGGTGTTCTAAATCACCTTTTTTTTCAGACTCAATCGTTTTATTGTCATTTTCCATATATCCTTTTGGTTAAAAGAGGCTTAGTTGAGCGTTGGTAACGTGATAATTACTTCGGTAAACTCACCCTCTTTGGAAGTGAGTTCTATTTTCCCTTTATGGAGTTCAATGATGTCTTTGGTCATAAAAAGGCCCAATCCAGTACCTTTTGAGGTTGGTTTGGTGGTAAAGAAAGGGCTAAAAATTAGATTTAAATCACGTTGTGGGATTCCTTTTCCATTATCGCGGATTCTTAACTGAATTTCACCGTTGATTAATCTCGTTGTTAATTTAATTTGGGGTGAAAAATTTTTATTGAGATTACTTTTTTCCGACACCGTGTAAAGGGCATTATCAATGATGTTGGAAAGAACATCCCCAAACTCAGGCGGGAGAATGCGGGTTTTTAGCGATTGGTTTTCTAGGTCAATGAGCAATTCACCGTTAAAATCCCTGTTCTTTTGGGTAAAGTCGTGAAAAATGACTTTTGCTCTGCTTTCAATAAAATAATTTAAATCTGTTTCAAAAAACTCACGGGATTTTTCTTTGAGCAATTTCTGCATGTCCTTGACAATACGCGTTGTACTGTTTCCATGGTCATAAATTTTGGTAATGCTATTTTTGAGTAACGTCAGCGAATCTTCAAATTCTTCTTGTAAATCCTGATTGATACCCGCTTTGTTCTTTTCGAGCAGCTCATTGAGTTCATCAATCAAAATGGTTGAAGATTCAGAAAAGTTGTTTATATAATTCAACGGATTCAAAATTCGGTCAACAATTCCTTTGGTCAATTGACCCACCGAGGCCAGACGTTCCTGTCGAATCAACTCTTCTTGGGTATTCTTAAGGTTGCTCAGGGTCTTTTCGAGATCTTCCAGAATGCGGGTTTTGATGTAAGCCGCAATCAGGTGTTCCTTTAAGTTTTTAATCATGTTGAAATCTCGTTGGTCAAACGCGTTTGCGCGGACGGAGTTTTCGAGCGTGATAAAACCTTCAATATGATTATCCACTTTGATAACGATGGCAATCATGGATTTAGGAGTCACCAAAGAATCAATGGGGTTATTCAGTTTTTCATAGGTAATGTCATTCTTAAAATAAATATCTTCGTAGACTTCAATGGCTTCGTAAATATAGCGATTTTCGGCTTCTTCAAGGCTTAATTGAACCGATTCTACCGTCGATAGTTCATTGAAGCCATAAAGCGCTTTGAATTGATAGCCGTTTGTTTCTTTATTAAAAATCAAAGCACTGGCACAGTCCATGTTACGAATGATTTTCAACCGGTTTAAGACGGTTTGAAACAAATTCGCGAAGTTGATTTCTGTATTGATGGCCTGAACGATAAAGTCAATTTTTTCGAGTTGATCATTTTTGGTAGTAAGCTCTTCGGATTGTTGTTCCAACTCAACTTTTTGGGTCACCACTTCCTCCGTACGCTCACGAATGAGGTTTTCAAGTTCCAATTTTTCACGAACCAATACCCGCAAACGCCAACGTACGGAGTTGTAAATAAGCGCCCCAATTAGCAAAATGTAGGCGGCAATAGCCCACCATTTAAGATACATTGGCGTTGCTATCGAAAATTCGACGATGGCTTCATCACTTTGTTTTCCGTAAATATTGCGGGCTCTTACCCTAAATTTATAGTTTCCTGGTGGAAGGTTGGTATATTCCTTTTGAGATTGTGTAGTCCATTCTGACCACACTTTATCAAAGTTTTCGAGGTAGTATTGAAAGCTCAATACTTCGTTGACATTAAAACTCGGGGCTGAAAATTCAAATTCTATGTTATTATTATTGGGCTCTAAACGAATTTTCGGCACCGACAGATTATCGGTAATGGCTGTTGTATCGGTAGGATAACCATTGAATAGCGCTTGTTCGCCTTTGACCGTCACTTTTCGAATCAATGCTGGAAACGACCTTTGGTATTCTTGACTGAGGTTTAAATCAAACCGTATCAAACCCTCAGATCCTCCAAACCAAATTATGTTTGATTGGTCTGGATAAATGACGTTAAATGGTATATCTGAAATCGGCAAAAATGGGGTATTAGTGGCCTGATAAGGCTTGTTGGGTTGGCCTGTTGGTAGATAAGAAGTTATCAATTTTTCGTCGCCACGGGTGGTCCATATTTTTCCACTTCGCTCTTCCAAAATTTTTCCGTTCCAATATACAGTTGCTGCACTATCGGTTTGGAAAAGATTAAAAGGTTCGAATTTGTCTTTTTGCGACTGAAACCGAAAAATTCCCTTTTGATTATAAGCAATAAGTCCTTTGGAGGTGTTGGTGATACGATTGTACGATAAGGGCGGCAAACCATCTTGGGCGGCGTACTTTTTTTCCTCGTTGGTTTGAACGTTGATTTTTATGACGCCGTCAGATAGGGTTTCAAGCCATAGATTCCCTTTTTCATCTTCGGTTATCCCTACTATTTGCTCATTGGTTTTACCAACAAGTCGGAAGTTTCGTCCACCGCCTGCTAGGTTCAACATTCCTAACCCATTTTGCTGCCCTACAAAAACCACGGAGGGATTGATTTTAGAAACGTAGACGCACAGTGAATAAAAAGGAGTAAGTTGTTGAGTACCACGTTCTGAAACTAAAAATAAGCCTCTGTTAGTAGCTGCTAAAAGTCCATTAGAGGCCACGGCCAAGTCAAAACAGCCAGCATTGAGGGTAGCTACGGGCTTGACGTTAAAATTGTCGATGTAAAAAAGGCCGTTGAGAGTGGCAGCATATAGGCGTCCATTGGCCCGTACTACGGCTTTTACTTCGCCCTTCAGGTTACTAAATTCATTGAATTTTTCAATGGGAGAGTCTACTTCAATTTGTACAATACCGTTATTAAGCGCTAACCATAATGCACCGTCACGGTTGGTAAACATGGCATTAACGAGCATGTTTTGCAGGTAGTCATTGTCTTTAATTTGGTTGATAATTTGACCATTTTTAGAAATAATAACGATGCCTGCATTTAGGGTTCCAATGGCAAATTGACCATTTCTTAGTACAGTTCCAGAGGTAGTTTGATTGGTAATTAATTGGCTATTGGCTTCACAATCAAAAACTTTGATGGTATTTTGGGATAATTTAAATAAACCTTGACTGCTCGTAAGCAACAGGAATTCATTGTTTTCTAATGGAAATACCGCGGTTAGATCAAAAAGAGTAGGGGTGATAGCGGTTTTGGGGATTGGAACCAAGTTTTGGCCCTCTAAATACTGAGGCCCTCCGTTTTTTAGAAATAAGATAATTTTTTGATTTTCATAAAACGAAGACAGAATGGTACCCTTAACTCTAAATTCTTTGAGTCCTTTGGAGGTGAGCAAAAAAACGTATTCTTGTGAGATAAAATATACCCCCGCCTTTGTTTGAAATATATTCAGGATTTGCCCAAAGGAAGTTTTAATGGCTTTGCTTAAACTTTCAAAATAGAGCGTTCCAGTGCTATCAGGTTTTAAATAACCAAACTCACCTTTTCCACCCACAAACACCCGCCCGAATTCACTTACACACAGGGCCGAAACCTTGGTGATGTTTTGGGTAGGAATGGTTCGCCACGAAACGCCGTCGTACTCAAGCACTCCCGCAAAATTTCCGAAATACATCAAACCCCGTTTATCTTGCGCAATGGCGAAGTTTTGACCGTGGGCATTGTATTGTTTCGGATTAAACATTCTGCTGAGGGGTATTCCCTTTTCAGTAGCCTGTTTGTTGTATTGTCCCCACGCTCCACCTCCCCACAGTAACAAAAGCCACATGGTCATTCCACGGGCAAAAACAGCTATTTGACGTAAACTGTTTGGTAGTTGATAGGTTGACAATAAGTTTTTCATTGATTCTTTTATACTGGACGGTTTAGGCTGTTTCCAAAGCAACATCCTCTTTGTAAGCAGTATTTTCGGCAATAAGATTATAAACTAAATAGGGGTCCAAAAGAAAAATAGTGCTGTCTTTCAGGGCATTTACCGAGTGTAGATACACCTTGGGCGGAGGTTCGGGTTCGCGAAACCAATACCCACCTTCGTTTATCCATTGCTGATTACCGTCGGTTTCAATTAATTCAATTTCACCGTCATATACAAACAACAATGGTGGGCCCGCCGTACAATACCGATCCATGAGAAGGGTTTCGTAGGAGGTTAATTGAAGTTTTTGCAGTGAAATGGTCACTGGTAAGAGCGAATCGGCGGGCAATTTTTTTAATAAATCTATGGACCGAATGGCATTGAGTTTATTGATTAATAAATCTTCCCTATTAAACCCATGTTCAATTTTTTTGCAAAGGTCAGAGCGATGGCAGTTGGGTAAAAAAGCGGCTGTTTCCTTAAATTCTTCAAATGCAGTTGGGTATAACTGGTGCAACACATAAAGGGCAGTTTCAACAATCACTTCACTGTTTGAGTGTGCACAAGAGATTAAAATGTATTGATTTTGGGAGTTCGGAAAATGCAATAAGCTTTGAATTGCCGAGGCTTTTAATTCACTCGAAAGCTGCGCAAAATCCCGGTTTATAATGTCAAGCACGCGCTCCTCGGGCGATAAGCGTTGCTGTGGATAATTTTCGCGACATTTTTGTAGTTTTTCTTCAATCGACTCATCTTCAAAAATAGGGGCCAATTTTACGCGAAGTTCTTCTGAAAGGGCCATTGAAAAGACTTCCTGAACAAAGCCTTGTGTGGTTTCATTTTTATTTTCGTATAAGTCTTTAATTAAGTTAAAATCTTGGTCTACAATCAAAATATTGAGCAGATTGAATAGTTTAGGGGCTGTTTGTCTGGTTTCTTCTTCCAACGAACGGAGTAGCGGAGCTAATTCGGGCATTCGCTCAATATCGGCTTGGGCGGCAATCAACCAAACCACAAAGGCTGCCTTTTCGTCAATTTCAGCGTTGATGTGGGTGCGTTCGAGCACCGTTGCGGTATAACGATTCTGATTAAGCGCCTCAAAAACCCGGTCTCTGATGTGGGGGTCGGGGTGGTTCATTTTGGCTCTCAAAAAACGCGTTGAAGATAGGCTATCAATTTTTTCAACTATACTGATAATTTCTTTTTGGGTTGCCCGGTCGTTTTCAGAGCGGTTAAAAAAACGTTCTAATTCTCCCATGACAGGGTCGCCGATGGAAGCTAGAGCGGTTTTTGTGGGGAGCTTAAAGTAGTTTGACGTGATATTATTCAACAAATGGGGCCATAATTCCATTTTTCGGATGTTTCCAGCGGCCAGCAGAGCTGCCCTTTTTACGCGAGGGTTGGGGTCCTGCATCAGGGCATCAATATATTTGAAGGCATAATACCGTCCTGAGTTTTCAAGAAGGGCCACCGACTCAAGCCTTTCTTCGGGCAACGGAGAGTTTGCCATTTTGATGACATCATCGAAATCCGTTTTTTTGCCCGTATACTCCACTGGCATAAATGTTTCTGTGTTTTTTTTATTGTTTGTATTTTTACTTTGTGCTGATTCTTTCAATAAATTTTTCAACACATTCCGGTAAAGAGTTTGGGTACTGAACGCAACCCATAACCATACAATTAGAATACCCACAAAAATGTAGGAAAGATAAATGGTGTCGATAAACGTAAAATAGGTCAGACCTAAAAGTAGTACTCCGGCTACAATATTTCCTCCCGCTTTGGGGCCTCCTTCAATCCGGCTTTGTAGTTCAAGCCTTTCTTCAGGATGTATGGGTTGGAAAAGCAATTGGTAGGAAGGGTCACTGATAGATTTTCTAACCGTACTCATTGCAAAACGGCTCATGACGATAAACGCAAAAAAGACGTAGGTAGTACCATAAAAGGTTCCATAAACGGCGGCAAACGCATAAAAGATGGTCAGTACCAAGGGCAATACAATCAAGCCAAGTTTTAAACCGTATTTTTCAATAAAGCGTCCGTATAGTAAGGTTTTGATTAACAGTTCAATAATATCGTAAAGGTCAAAAAATAACCCCAAAAAGCCAGTTAATAATTCTTTGTCGGGAAATACCTTTTTGGATTCAACGGCAAAAATAAATTCGACATAAAACAACCCCATTACGGGGAACAACGCCAACATAAATACCGCTGTATAATACGGGGTTTTGAAAAAATAATTGAAGGTTTTTTGTTTCGGTTTTTCTTTTTCGCGCGAAAAAATGGAAAGTTCTGATTCGTATTTCTTAGAAATCGTTACCATCAAAACCAAACAAAAGACCAGTGTGCCAATCGATAAATACAACAATCCGTTGGTATCAGTAAACTGCAATAGCAGCGGAACGGATAAATAACTTAGGATGGATGATACTACGTCTCCTGTGGTAATAAAGCTAACGAGCCGCTTGGCTTGTTGAATATTAAAAATGCGAGAGACAATGGCCCAAAATGAAATTCCATTGACAAAAACAAAGACGCGGTTCCAGATAAACAGAAAAAAGTAAATCCATTTGTTGCCCGTAATGAAGTGGCCAATGAGCAGTCCTGAAACGGAAATAATCAAGAAAACAATCAAAAACAGAGCGATTTTTGAAAAGTATACGCGTTCTTGAATTTTAGAAACAATGTATCCCAAAGCATAAACGATGATGCCACTCGCGATGTACGCTTTTGGCAGCATGGTCCGGTCAAAACTATTGAGAAACAAAGACATCGTTGCGGTATAAAAAATAGCAACGGACACCCCCATAAAAAAAGAGTAACGCATGAAAGGATTGACAACCTTGAGGTCGCCTTCTTTCAAGTTCATCAGGTGATATAGTCGCTCTTTTTTTAACATAATCAAGTAAAATATAAATGGACTAAAGGTCTAGCTTCATCAGGAAAAAAGGCCTTTCGGGCATTTCGGGGATATTTTCAAGTTGAGAAATTAAATTAAAACCTAATTTCTGTAAATGCACAAGTCGGGACAATTGAGGAAAAGCAATCATTATTTTTGAACCTGCTTTTGCCGCTAAGTTTATGCGCTCATTGTCCAGAATTCTAGCAAAACCCCGACCCCGAAACGCGGGGTCGACCACCAAACGGTTGATAGAAGCAATGGGGCTTTTTTGAAAAAGCGGACGATGTTCGTCGTGCAAAAAATCTGCGTAAGGAACCTCCTCGATGCACTCATGAAAACTTAAACGTGCCGCTGCCACAATGACTTTTTCTTTGGTAATAATCCAATGGTGCGCGTTTTTATCTAAAGAATCAATCCACACTTCCTGTGAAAAAAAAGTGGGATTTATGCCATTCTCATTTCGCCAAGCCCTAATTCTGAACCGACCTATTTCTTCCATTCGTTCTGGAAAATAGCCCTCATGAATTTCAAACCCGTTGGGCAATGACTTTATTTTGTTTCTTTCCATTACTAAAAAGTCAAAAAAATCGGGTAATGTGTTCATTATGAATCATTTTATTTCAAATAATATACCCATTGAAATATTTCGTTTTTCTTGCGGAAAACGCGAAGCTCCCACAATATTGTCGGCTTCTCTGATTCCAGGGACAAAATATTCTTTGTTTAGTAGATTATAACTTGTTACCTGCAACGATACCCCTTTGATGACGTCGTGGTAAGTCAGCGCACCATCCATGATAAAATAAGGGTCGAAGAGTTGGATGGGGTTTCGGCTGCCAGAAGTTCCAGCTCCAGTTTTACGGGCACCCACATAATGAGAGGTGATGTTTAGCCTCAGACTTTTCGTGAATTGATAGTTTGCCCCAATATTGAATGAAAAATCGGCAATATCGCTGATGCGTAAATTTGAGGTTAAGTCGAGTGGGTTGGTGTAGGTAAAATTGCTCCACACGTTGAGTTTTTCCCATTGATAGTTTACTTCGGCCTGGAGCCCCCAAATCCGCTGACGACCAATGCCCTGAAATTGATTGGTTTTGGTGCCGTTTTCCAATACTACCGAGGCCAAACCCACCGCATTACTGTAGTTGGCGCGGTAGGCAGCAACTGTAATATTGAGGTCTTTGATGGGTTTGTAATAAAGGCTGAATTCCATGTTTCTCACTTTTTCTGGTTGGAGCGTTGGGTTATTCAGCCGCCGTTCGGCGGTGGTGCCGTATTTTTGAAGATATGAAGCATCCTTAAAGGCTTCTGCATATATAGCCTTTAAGATAAAGCTCCCCTTGCTATAAATGGCTGATAATCTAGGGTTTGCTACCATGCCGTACCCGCCGTTGTTTCTAACGCGGTTATTGTCAACCCGCAAACCACCTACTAAACTGAGCGATTCGGAATAGCGATATGTGGCTTGGGCGTAGATGCCTATATCAAAAACCCGAAAGTTGTTGCCACCCCGAAGTGTATCGGCTGGAAAACCCTGTTCTTCGGGATTACCAGTACCAGAGGTAACATAATTGCCCTGAATAATACTGTTTCGATACTCTACCCCACCGTTGACGTCGAGGTTGAGCAAAGGACTCCAGAGCGCCCGAAATTCGTTGCGAAACTGGTTGGAAACGCGGTAATTGTAAGTAGTGGAGAAAGTAGGTCCAGTACCTGCTGCTAAGTCGGCGATACCCAGACGGGCGTTGTAATAACCGCGGTATGAAGGCAAATTTGTTCCTCCGTCTATTTCATGAAGGCGGTAGGATGAAAGGTTGATAATCTGGAATTTATCATTTATTACCTTGTTGTAAGTCACGGCAAAACTTCGGTAATAAGTTATCCACCGACCTAAGTCGGCGGTATTGATTCGGGATAAATTTGTATACCAAGGTACAGCCCCTTCGTCGGTTTTCCAGTTGGTGATGGCAATGGTTAATTCTTTAAATTCAATTTTGGTTTTCATGTACCAGTTCTTAGAATAATCGTTGAACTGGACGGGTTTATCCAAGGCATTTCCGTTAAAAAGTCGGTTATCTAGCTCAGCGGCTTTTTCGGCTCCTTTCGGAGTAAGTCGGAGTGCGCTAGGTACACCGTTGGTGTATTCAACGTTGAACAAATCAGAGTTCGGAAATTTGGTCAATAGTTGGGTACTGTTGATGTAATTGAGCGCGTCGGTGCCTGTTCTGTCGAGTCGTGTGCCATAGGCGGCTGGGTTGCGGGCGTCGTAATTCCATTCAGGGTATTTCGACAAATTCATTTCGTTGGACTCAAAAAACCTACCCGTAACCGAAATGGCCACGTCTTTGGTTTTGACTGCTACGGTTCCGTCAGCATATCTGGTTTTCCAAGTTCCTGACTTTATTTGGCCATTAAACCGTACTTTATTGTTGCCGTCGATAATATCGCGGTATTTTTTAGTAATGATATTTATTACCCCCATGAAAGCGTTGTTTCCGTATAAAGTAGAAGCGGGCCCGTACACTACCTCCACTCGGTCTATGTCGGAAAGCGTATACTGGCGGGAAATGGGGATATTGTCTGAGGCTAAATCGTTTTCTTCCACCCCGTCAATGAGCATCAGCATACGGTCGTTGGAAGTAGAACGGTAGCCCCGCGTGTAGAAATTTGAATAGCCTGGGCCGTTGCCTTTAGCAATGTCGAATCCTGATAAATCGTGCAGAAGTTGTTCTAAGTTTTGATAACCTCGTCTCACAAAATCTTTCTCAGTAATAACAATTACTGTTGCGGGTACTTTCAATACGTTTTCAGCCCTTTTAGATACAGATGTAATTTGTATAATGCGTTCCTGCGAATCTTTGATACGCTGAAACATATCTTTGAATTGGGGTGATGCAGCAAAATCAGGGTCAAAATTGGGGTTAATAGCCAACAAACTCTGAATGGATTCAGCAGCTCTAGCGCTTGAGTCCATTGCCAAATGCGCCATGGCCAGTATTTTATAGGCTTGAACCTTGGCCGTTGGCGAAAAATCGGTTTTTAGACAAGGCAAAAGGATTTGGAAGACTTCGTCAAAGTTGCCCGTGGTGTACTTTTTTTCGGCCTCAGGAATGCTCACCGTTTCGTCACAAATCTGTCCCATTGAGCACGTTGCCTGTAAGCATGCCCCAATCAAAATTCCCCATTTTATCAGTTGTATAATTTTCATCATTGTACAGGTCATTTTCAAAGTATGGTTACTTTAAGGCCGTTTGCACTTTTGTGAATTCGACATCTTTTCCTACATATTTATTCCATTCGTCGACGGTCAAGTCCCGGGTGATTTTTTTACTTACTTTGGCATACAACTCTTCGATGCCAATATCCCAGAGTCGTACCGTACGGTCGGCACCATAAGAGATGAGTTTTTTACTGTCTTTTGTAAACCGCACACCCGTTACCCAAGTGTTGAAATCGTTGATGACAATGGGCTGTTGTTGTCGTGTTATATCTTCGTAATTAAATAGGTGAACCGACCAATCAAAACTGCTCGTTGCCACCAAATGACCATCGGGAGAGAAAACAATATCACTGACGGTCGAATTGTGTTTACCCAGTACTGTACCCGCCGAAAATTCAACGATTTTGTCATTTTCATAATCCCATACCGTTAGGACCCCAGCAGAGTTTCCGGTCAATATTTTCCTACCATTAGGGCTAAATGCAAGCGCAGTTACTCGTGCACCCATTCCGTAAAAAGCAAAAACGGCGGGTGCTTTTTTCAAATCATTTAGTTCAAAAACAACAACTTTTTCTTTTGAGCCACAAACAATTTTTTGGCCATCTGGGCTAAGTTTTGCGCAAAATATATCAATCCCTGAACGCAAATTGGCCACGGAGTCAATGCCGTTGCCCGATAGATTCCAGGTACGAATATTTCCATCATTGCTCACTGAAACCAGCTGATTGTTTTGGGCCAGCAAAAGTGAATGGATTGGGCTGCGGTGCCCTTTTACTACCACTGGCGTTGGGGTAGGGGAGTCGATGTTCCAACTGAATAAGGTGCCCAAAGCTCCACCCGCAATAAGTTTTTTCTCATCGTTGTCTAAGATAACAGACCTAAATCCCTCGTTTGATTTATTGCCGCGACTGAACGAACGAGTAGGTTGAATCGGGTTGATGCCATAATCCCAGAGTTTAATGGTGGCATCATCGCTACCTGAGGCAAAGATATTATCGACTGATTTCACCCCAACGGCTACTGAGCGTACCACATCGGTGTGCCGCCTTAATATTACTT